>DATAQT010000241.1:0-10855 GCA_036264535.1 Paraburkholderia sp.
TTCAGGCGCACCGTCCACGCTCGTCAGCTTGATGTCCTTGCCCGACGATTCGATCGCCGAGAGCGCGCCCATCGAGCCGCCGTCGTTGACGCTGAATACGCCCTTCAGGTTCGGATGCGCCTGAATCATGTTCTCGGTGACCGACAACGCGGTCGCGCGTTCCTGCTTGCCGTTCTGTGTATCGACGAGCTTCACGCCCGGCGATTTCGCGAGCGCCGCCTTGCAGCCGCGCACGCGTTCGAGAATCGGCACGACCGGAATGCCGTCGAGAATCGCCACTTCGCCGCTGCCGCCGATCGACTTCGCGAGGTAGTCGCAAGCGATCACGCCCGCGTCGTAGTTTTTCGAGCCGACGAACGAATCGACCGGACCGTTCGCGTTCGCATCGACGGCGACGACCACGACGCCCGCTTTCTTCGCCGACATGACCGCCGACTGGATGCCGGTCGAATCGGTCGGATTGACGAGCAGGATGTCGATCTTCTTCTGCAGCATGTCTTCGACGTCGCTGACCTGCTTGCTGACGTCGTGATGCGCGTCGGTCACGACGACCGTCGCGCCGGTCGACGCGGCGGCATCGTTCAGCGCTTTTTGCATCGTCACGAAGTACGGATTGTTCAGCTCCTGGAACGTCATGCCGATTTTCAACGGCGCGGCCTGCGCGGTCTGCGCGGCCGACATGGCGACGAGCGAGAAACCGAACGCGAGCGCGGCGACGCGGCGCGCGAACGTCGTCGAAGAGAGCATCGGGCTGAGCGGAAAAGCAGATGACTTCATGGTTGTCTCCATTTTTTGAAGTGAGCACGCCCCTCGCGCTGTGAGCGCACAGCGCGATCGATGCGTGTTGAAACGCGAGTGGACTAAAGCAGCGGACTACCGGGCCGGCACTATGTGACCGGATACGCGACGCCGCTACGCGGCAAGCCCGGCGCGAGCACGATCGCCGGCGCGTTGTCGATGCCCCTGCCGTGCGCGGCCGCCTGCTCGGAAGCATCGCGGCTCGCATCGTTCAGTTGCTGATAGCGGCGAAACGTCGACGGTGCCATCCCCTTCATGGCGAGAAACTGCCGGTTGAAATTCGACAGGTTGTTAAAGCCCGCCTTGAAGCAGATGTCGGTTACGCTCAGCTCGCCGTCGGTCAACAACTGACACGCGAGATTGATGCGCATGCGGTTCACGTACTGCACGAACGGCAGCCCGGTATGACGGCGGAAATAACGCGAAAACGCGCTGACGCTCTGGCCGGCAAGTTGCGCGAGCTCCGACTCGCGCAGCTCGTTCGCGAGGTTCTTGCCGATATACGCGAGCACGTGATTGATACGGGTCGCCGCGAAGCTGGTCGGATCAGCCTGATACGCGGGACTCGCCAGCGTGTCGCGATCCGGCGCGTTCATCAGGATCTCGAGCATCGACATGAACAGCACGAGCCGGCGCAGCCCGCGCGCCGCGAGCAGTTCGAGAAAGAGCGGCTTGATCTGCGCCGACGTCTGCAGGCCGAACGACAGGCCGCGGCGCGCATCGGCGAGCATCGCCTCGACCTGACGCCACTCCGGAAAGCTCTCGAGACAGTTCGATACGAACTCCTGACCGAACTGCACGACCAGGTTGCGCTGCGCGACGCTCTCGCCTTCCGGCACGTCGCTGACCCAGTTGTGCCGCAGGTTCGGCCCCATCAGCACGAGATTGCCCGGCACGAAGCTGCCGATGTGATCGCCGACGAACATCTTGCCCGTCGTCGCGACGATCAGATGGATCTCGTACTCCGGATGAAAGTGCCAGCGTACCGTGCGATACGGATAGCCATGCGACCACACTTTGAACGATTCGTCGTGGCGGACGGCCACGATTTCGAGATCAGGTTGCACTGTCTGCCTCCATGAAGCGGCGCGCCGAGGCGGCGCCGATCTTGATCTTGTATAAGCGAAAAGTAACTGCCAAACGCCTGGGCGGCCACTTAAAAAGAGACCGTGGACCGATACTTTTTTGCACTCGGGTTAGCCCAGACGCGCGAAAGGTCAAATTTGACGCAATGCAATACGGATGGCGCGGCGGGTTTTCCGGCCTCCTGCGCTCGTCGTGACGACCGACGCATTGCGCATGCCGCGCTGCGCCACGAAAACCCTGCGCCCTTGCCTTGACTTTCGTTTCAGCGGGTACGATCATTCGCTCACATACAGAGCAAATGCTCTGCACGCAGAAAACGCGCGCCCGAGCGCCGCGAACAAGTTTTTTTGGAGACAAACATGAACAGCGGGCAAGGCAGCGGCGTGGCCGCACACGTGATCCTGCACATCGGCGCGGGATCGTTTCATCGCGCGCATCAGGCGTGGTACCTGCATCGCCTCAACGAAATGCGCGCGGCCGCCGAGCCGCGCTGGTCGCTGACCGTCGGCAACATCCGCAGCGACATGAACCCGGTGCTCGAAGCGCTCGCCGCGCAGGACGGCGTCTACACGCTCGAAACCGTCACCCCGCAAGGCGAGCGCGCGTACGAGACGATCCGCTCGATCGAGCGCGTGCTGCCATGGAGCGAAAGTCTCGACGGGCTGATCGAAGTGGGCGCCGATCCGGCCTGCAAGATCATCGCGTTCACCGTGACCGAAGGCGGCTATTACCTCGACGAGCACGACCGGCTCGACACCGCGAATCCCGATCTCGCCGCCGATCTCGCCGGCGGCCACACGACGATCTACGGCGCGCTCGCGGCGATTCTCGACGCCCGCGTGAAGCGCGGCGCGGGGCCCGTCACGCTGCAGACCTGCGACAACCTGCGCAGCAACGGCGAGCGCTTTCATGCGGGCATGAGCGAGTTTCTCGAACGACGCGGCGCGAACGAGCTCGCGCAATGGTTCGACGACCACACGTCGTGCCCGTGCTCGATGGTCGATCGCATCACGCCGCGTCCGACGCCCGACGTGCGCGAGCGCGTGAAGGCCGCGACCGGCGTCGACGACGCGTGTCCCGTGATGGGCGAGGCGTTCATCCAGTGGGTGATCGAGGACCGCTTCATCGCGGGACGGCCGGCCTGGGAGAAAGTCGGCGCGGAACTCGTCGACTCGGTGCTGCCGTACGAGGAAGCGAAGATCCGCATCCTCAATGCGACGCATAGCTGCATCGCGTGGGCGGGCACGCTGGTCGGCCTGAACTACATCCACGAAGGCACGCACGACGCCGACATTCGCCAGTTCGCGTACGACTACGTGAGCGAGGACGTGATCCCGTGTCTGTCGCCAAGCCCGCTCGATCTCGAACGCTATCGCGACGTCGTGCTCGAGCGCTTCAGCAACCCGCATATCCTCGACACGAACCAGCGCGTCGCCGCCGATGGGTTCTCGAAGCTACCCGGCTTTATCGCACCAACGCTCGCCGAATGTTTCGAGCGCGGCGCCACGCCGGCCGCGACCGCGATGCTGCCCGCGCTGTTCTTCCGCTTTCTCGAACGCTGGCACACGGGCAAGCTGCCGTACGCGTATCAGGACGGCGTGATGGACGAGCGCGTCGCACACGGCTTTTTCACGGCGCCCGATCCGCTGCGCGCGTTCGCCGCCGACCGGCTGCTGTGGGGCGGCATGGCGCAGACACCGGAGCTCGAAGCGGCGCTCGCGGGGGCGCTCGCGCGTGTCGACGCATGGCTCGCGAAACGCGGCGCGGTTTGACGGCTTCACGCACCCCGCAGCGCCGACCCGATCCGCGCGCGCCAGCGAGGCGCAACGCGCCAGGCTTAATGCGCATGACAGCGCGCGCGATGTACGGCTAAAGTAGCGCATCCCCAACGATGAAGGTTTCGCGCCCATGTACCTAGGCATCGACCTCGGCACGTCCGAAGTGAAAGTTCTGCTGCTCGCCTCCGACGGCCGCGTGATCGGCACGGCTGGCTCGCCGTTCACCGTTTCGCGTCCGCATCAGCGCTGGGCCGAGCAGAATCCCGAAGACTGGTGGGCGGGCACGCGCACGGCGCTCGCCGCCTTGCGCGCACACCATCCCGATGAGTTCGCGCAGATTCGCGGCATCGGCCTGTCGGGGCAGATGCACGGCGCTGTGCTGCTCGACGCGGAAAACCGTGTGCTGCGGCCGGCGATCCTCTGGAACGACATGCGCAGCGACAAGGAATGCGCGGAGCTGACCGAACGCGCGCCGGATCTGCATAGCGTGGCCGGCAATCTGGCGATGCCCGGTTTCACCGCGCCGAAGCTGCTGTGGGTCGCGCGTCACGAGCCGGAGATTTTCGCGAGAACCGCCTGTGTGCTGCTGCCGAAAGACTATCTGCGTCTGCAACTGACGGGCGGCAAGGTCTCCGATCCCTCGGACGCGGCCGGCACGCTGTGGCTCGACGTCGCGAAACGCGACTGGTCGGACTCGCTGCTGGCCGCCTGCAACATGACGCGCGCGCAGATGCCGGCGCTGCGCGAAGGCAGCGCGTCGGCCGGCACGCTGTTGCCGGAAGTCGCGCGCGAATTCGGCCTGCGCGACGACGTGATCGTTGCGGCCGGCGGCGGCGACAACGCGACGAGCGCGATCGGCATCGGCGCGACGCAACCGGGCGACGGCTTCGTGTCGTTGGGCACATCGGGCGTGCTGTGCGTAGTCGGCGACAGCTTCCGGCCGAACCCGGCCTCCGCCGTGCACGCGTTCTGTCATGCGATCCCGGACCGCTGGCATCAGATGAGCGTGGTGCTGTCGGCGGCGAGCTGTTTGCGCTGGGTCTGCAAGCTGACCTCGACCGACGAGCCGACGCTACTCGCCGAAATCGAGGCGCTGCCCGCCGACGCCTTGACCACCGCGCCGCTCTTTTTGCCGTATCTGTCGGGCGAGCGCACGCCCCATAACGACCCGTACGCGCAAGGCGTGTTCTTCGGCATGACTCACGCGACCGACCGCGCGCTGCTCGGCTACGCGGTGCTCGAAGGCGTGACGCTCGCGCTGACCGACGGCCTCGACGCGCTGCGTGCGGCCGGCACCGAGGCGAAGGTACTGTCGCTGCTCGGCGGTGGCGCCCGCAGCGATTACTGGGCCCAACTGCTCGCCGACGCGCTCGACACCGTCACAGTCAAGCACGGCGGCGGCGAAACCGGCGCGGCGCTCGGCGCGGCGCGTCTGGGCTGGCTCGCCGCGGGTGGCGATCCGGCCACCGTGCTGACCAAGCCGCCCGTCGAAAAGGAGTTCACCCCGAATCCGCGCCGCCACGCGGAATTGCGCACGCGCCTCGAAGCGTATCGCGCGCTGTATCGCCACGTACGGCCGCTGTTCGATCCCGCGCGCGCACCGCTCGCCTGAGCGTCAAGCGCGGCTGGTCCGCGCGCGGATGCGCGGCCGGCCGCTATCATCGGCACAGTTCAAGCAAAACTCGAGCGACACATCATCGTGCCCAGGTCCACAGAAAAACTCGATCTCGCCACGCGCGCCGCGTGGCTCTACTACGTCGCGGGCAACACCCAGAACGAAATCGCCGAGAAACTGCAGGTGTCGCGGCCGGTCGCGCAGCGGCTCGTCGCATTCGCCGTCGAAAAGAACCTGATCCGCGTGCGCGTCGATCACAAGCTCGCCGATTGCCTGTCGCTTGCCGATCAGCTGTCGAAGCGTTATGGCCTCAGCATGTGCGAGATCGTGCCGATCGACGGCGATACGCCCGAGGCACTCGACCGCAAGCTCGCGGTGGCCGGCGCGCAGGTGATGGAGCGCTATCTGACCGCGGAAAAGCCGATGGTCGTCGCGGTCAGCAGCGGCCGCACGCTGAAAGCCGCGGTCGATCAGATCGCGCAGCTAGACCGTCCGCAGCATCGGCTGGTATCGATGGTCGGGGCAATCGCGCAGGACGGCTCCTCGAACCGCTATGACGTCGCGCTGCACATTTCGGAGAAGACCGGCGGCAAGCATTTTCTGCTGCCCGCGCCGCTGCTCGCCGATAGCGAGGCCGAGCGCGCGCAGTGGTGCAATCACCGGCTGTACCGGATCGTCGAGTCGCTGTCCGCGCAGGCCGATGTCGCGTTCGTCGGCATCGGCAACATCGGCATGACCTGCCCGTTGCACGAGGACGGCTTCATCACGGAAGGCGAGGTGAAGGAGCTGATGCAAAACGGCGCGGTGGCCGAAATGCTCGGCCTGCCGATCGATGCGGCCGGCGCGCACGTCGAATCGCCGACCGGCCGGCGCGTGACCAGCATCGCGCTCGACGCGCCCCCGCGCCGGCCGACCATCGGCTTCGCGGGCGGCCAGCGCAAGCGCGAAGCGCTGATCGCGGTGCTCAAGGGCGGCTGGCTCTCGGGACTCGTGACCGACGAGTTGTGCGCGCGGGCGGCGCTGGAGGCGTGAGCGTCGGCGGCGTGCCGGTGGCGTGACTTCGGATTCGTAGCAAAGCAAAGCGGCGCGCGGGCGCCGCTTTCCGTTCCATCAAGCCGCCAGCACCTCGACGATCTTGCGCTGGAACGCTTTGCCTTCGCTGTCGAACAGATGGCAATGCTCGGGCGTCGCGCCGAGCTTCTGCGTGTTGCCCTTCGCGTGCCGCTCGAGCGGCGGAATCCGCGCGATCAGGCCATCGGGCGCGACGCTCGACTCCGCGTACAGATAGGCGGCATCGCCGAGCGATTCGACCGCCATCGTGCGCGCCTCGATACCGTCCTCGGTCGTGCTGACGTGCAAATGCTCGGGGCGGATGCCGACCGTCACCTTGTCGCCCTGCTTCGCCGCAGCCGGCTCGACCGACACGCGCTGCGTCTCGCCGGTCTCATAGCGCACCGTGACGCCGTCGTGCGTGACCGACTGCACGACGCCTTCCATGAAGTTCATCTTCGGCGAGCCGATGAAGCCCGCGACGAAGCGGTTCGCGGGGGCGTGATACAGCATCGTCGGGCTGCCGACCTGCTCCAGATTGCCCGCCGACAGCACGACGATCTTGTCGGCGAGCGTCATCGCCTCGACCTGGTCGTGCGTCACGTAGATCATCGTCGTCTTCAGCTCGTCGTGCAGTCGCGCGAACTCGAGGCGCATCTTCACGCGCAGCGCCGCATCGAGATTCGACAGCGGCTCGTCGAACAGAAACACCTTCGGCTTGCGCGTGATCGCGCGGCCGATCGCGACGCGCTGACGCTGGCCGCCCGACAGTTGCTTGGGCTTGCGCTCGAGCAGGTGGTCGATGTGCAGAATCTTCGCCGCATTGCGCACGGCCGCGTCGATCTCCGGCTTCTTCGTGCCGGCGAGCTTCAGGCCGAACGCCATGTTGTCGTACAGCGTCATGTGCGGATACAGCGCGTACGACTGGAACACCATCGCGATGCCGCGCTTGGCCGGCGGCACGTCGTTCATGCGCACGGCGTCGATGTTCAGATCGCCGCCCGTGATGTCCTCGAGGCCCGCGATCATCCGCATCAGGGTCGATTTACCGCAACCGCTCGGCCCGACGAACACGACGAATTCGCCATCCGCGATGTCGAGATTGATGTCGCGCATCACTTCGTTGTCGTCGTAGGCCTTTCTGATGTTGCGCAAGGTTACGCTTGCCATGATGTGTCTCCGTGTAATGCTGTTCGATACTTCATGCTGCTACTGAATGCCGTGTCGAGTCGCGTGCGTCCGTGCGCTCATGGCGCCGCGGCCGTCGCGGAGAGCGTCCATTGCGCGACGAGCTCCGGCAACTGCCGCATATCGTCGAACACGGAACGCGCGCCCGCCGCATGCAGACGATCGATCTGCGCATCGCTCGCATGACCGCCGCCGATAAACCCCAGCACCGCCATGCCCGCCGCGGCCGCCGCGGTCACGCCGGTCACGCTGTCCTCGACGACGAGGCACGCGCCCGGCGCGAGTCCGAAACCTCGCGCCGCCGCCAGGTAGACGTCCGGCGCGGGCTTCGGATTCGGCACCGCGTCGGCGCAGAACAGCCGCTCGCCGAAAAACCGCTTCAGGCCGGTCCGCGCCAGCACCGTCTCGACATACGGCCGGAAGCTATTGCTCGCGCAGCCTTTGACGAGCGGCACCTGGGTGAGCGCCATCTCGATGCCGTCGACCGCGGGCGCCTCGATCGCCGCCGCTTCGACCGCGCGGCGGATCGCGTCGATATCGGCGGCGTCGAGTTGCTGGCCGAGCTGCGTCGCGGTGTCCTGCAGCACGCGCTCGATGCGCAGCCCGAGCAGCGGCACCACGACCGGCTCGACGTCGATGCCGGGCCAGCGCGCCTCGAGTTCGCGCACCAGCATGCGCGCGGCCACCGCTTCGCTGTCGATCAGCACGCCGTCGCAATCGCAGATCAATGCATATCGCGCGATGCCCGCTGGGCCTGCCGTCATTTGACGGCCCCGAACGTGAGCCCGCGCACCAGCTGCTTCTGCGACAGCCAGCCGACGATCAGGATCGGCGCGACCGCGAGCAACGAAGCGGCCGACAGCTTGGCCCAGAACAACCCTTCAGGACTCGAATACGACGCGATGAACACGGTCAGCGGCGCCGCGTTCGAACTCGACAGGTTGATGCTCCAGAACGCCTCGTTCCACGACAGGATCACGAGCAGCAGCGCGGTCGACGCGAGTCCGGGCAACGCCATCGGCATCAGCAGATAGACGATCTCCTGCCACGTCGCCGCGCCGTCGATACGCCCGGCCTCGAGAATGTCGCGTGGAATTTCGGCGAAGTACGTGAACGCCATCCACACCGCGATCGGCAGATTGATCAGCGTGTAGACGATGATGAGACCCGACACCGTATCGAGCAGGCCACTGTTTTTCCACAGCAGATAGATCGGCACCAGCACGCCGACCGACGGCATCATCTTCGTCGACAGCATCCACAGCAACACTTTCTGCGTGCGGCGCGTCGGGAAGAACGCCATCGCATACGCGGCCGGCACGGCAAGGATCAGGCACAGCAGCGTGACGCCGACCGAGATCAGTATCGAGTTCCACGCGAACGCGAAGTAGTTGCTGCGCGCGAACACCTCGCGGAAGCTGTCGAGCGTCGGGATGAAAAACAGCGACGACGCGTAGGCCTGCTGCTCGGTCTTGAACGCGGTGATCGTCATCCAGAAGATCGGGAAGAACAGCAGCAGTGCGACCAGCCAGGCGAGCACGCCGGGAATCGCACGCAACACCGGCTCGAACGGCGACTTGTGCGGCACCGCGACCGGCTGCGTCGTCGACGCAGAAGTGGAAGCAACGTGGCTCATTTTTCGTACTCCCCTTTCAGGTTCTTCGCGAGCATCCGCACGAGGAAGAACGACACGATGTTGGCCAGCACGACCGCGAGAATGCCGCCCGCCGAGGCGAGACCGACGTCGAACTGTTGCAGGCCGAGTGAGAAGATCAGGTACGACAGGTTGGTGGTCGCGTTGCCCGGACCGCCGCCCGTGGTCGTGTAGATCTCGGCGAAGATCGACAGCAGGAAAATCGTCTCCATCATCACGACGACCGCGATCGCGCGTCTCAGGTGCGGCAGCGTGATGTAGAAGAACATCGAGAACGGCCCCGCGCCGTCGATCTTCGCCGCCTCCTTCTGCTCCTGGTCGAGTGACTGGATCGCCGTGAACAGGATCAGGAACGCGAACGGCAGCCACTGCCACGCGACGATCATGATCACCGCGGTGAGCGGATAGACGGCGAACCAGTCGATCGGCTGCATGCCGAGCGCGCGCATACCCTGCGCGATGAGGCCATACACCGGGTGCAGGATCATGTTCTTCCAGATCAGCGCGCTGACCGTCGGCATCACGAAGAACGGCGCGATCGCCAGAAGGCGCGCGACGCCCTGGCCGTAGAACTTGCGATCGAACAGAATCGACATCAGCACGCCGCCGCCGACCGTAATCACCAGCACCGACACGATCAGCTCGATCGTGTGCGCGATCGATGGGCCGAACGACGGATCGGTCGCGAGATAGCGGTAGTTGTCGAAGCCCGCGAAACCGCGCAGATCCGGGTTCAGCAGGTTGTAGTGCGAAAACGAGAACCAGATCGTCATCGCGAGCGGAATCGCCATCCACAGCACGAGCACGCCGACCGACGGCGCCACGAGCCAGCGGGCCGAACTGGCCTTACGGGCCTCGCGTTCTTTTTCTGTCTGGGGATGGGTTTGCATCATTGGTACGCGCAAAGGACGCATGATGGACCACCTGTACGGTAATGCGCGGAGCGTTCGCCTGAGCCGCGTGCGCGCGATGGGGCGTGCCGTGCTGAATCACGCACGACACGCGCCGCATCGCATACGGCTCAGGCAAACGGCCGCCCTGCTGCATGAGCCGCATCGGTCGATGCGGCGGGCCTGCCGGGTTACTTCTGCTCAGTTACTTCTGATAACCCGCCTGCTTGACCGCACGATCCGCGGCCGCGTTGCCGGCCGCGAGCGCCTGGTCGACCGTCATCTGACCGGCGATCGCGCCGGAGACGCTCTGCCCGACCACCGTGCCGAACGACTGGAATTCCGGAATCCCGACGAACTGCACGCCGGTGTACGGGACCGGCTTCGAGGTCGGATGATCCGGGTCGGCGGTCTGGATCGCCTTGAGCACGAAGTCGCCGAACGGCGCGGCCTGCTTGTACTCGGGGCGCGCGTAGGTGGACTGGCGCGTGCCCGGCGGCACCGAGGCCCAGCCCTCGTCCTTCGCGACCATTTCGATGTACTCCTTCGAGGTCGCCCACTCGATGAACTTCTTCGCATCCTCTTGCTGCTTCGACGACTTCGGAATCGCGAGCGCCCATGCCCACAGCCAGTGCGAGCCCTTCGGCGTGACCGCGATCGGCGCCGCGGCGAAGCCGACCTTGTCGGCGATCTGCGACTGCTGCTTGTTGTACAGCATGCCGGCCGCGACCGTCGCGTCGATCCACATCGCGCACTTGCCGGAGGACATCAGCGTCAGGTTTTCGTTGAAGCCGTT
>DATAQT010000370.1:0-3440 GCA_036264535.1 Paraburkholderia sp.
GGGCAGCGGCGCGAGCTTCAGCGTGATCTGCCGGCTGAACGCGAGCGTGCCTTCCGAGCCGACCAGCAGATGCGCGAGGTTCGCGCTGCCGTCGTCGGTATAGGCGCGCGGATTCTGGCAGTCGAACAGATCGATGTTGTAACCGGCCACGCGACGCAGCACCTTTGGCACACGCGCGGCGATTTCGTCACGCTCGCGCTGCGCGATCCGCGCGACGCCCGCGACGATCTGCTGCAAGCGCTCGCCTTGCGGCGGCTCGCGCAGCGACGCGAAGCGCGCCTCGCTGCCGTCGGCGAGAATCGCGTCGATCGCCTCGACGTTGTGCACCATGTTGCCGTATTCGATCGAGCGCGAACCGCACGAGTTGTTGCCGGCCATGCCGCCGATCGTGCACTGCGCGGCCGTCGATACATCGACCGGAAACCACAGCCCATGCGGCTTCAGCCACGCGTTCAGATGATCGAGCACGACGCCGGGCTCGACCGTCACGGTGCGCGCGTCGGCATCGAACGCGACGATGTTGTTGAGCCACTTGCTCGTATCGACGATGAGCGCCTCGCCGACCGTCTGGCCGCACTGGCTCGTGCCCGCGCCGCGTGCGAGCAACGGCACTTTCTCGCTGCGCGCGATCTCGAGCGCGATGCGCAGATCGTCCTGATCGCGCGGCACCACGACGCCGATCGGCGTGATCTGATAGATCGACGCATCGGTCGCGTAGCGGCCCCGGCTGGCGAGATCGAACAGCACGTCGCCGCGCAGCGACTTACGCAGATGCTGCGCGAGCGGGCTCGTTGCGCGCGCGGCGGAGGGAACCAGATGGATCGGCTTGACGAGCAAGCCCGCAGTGGGATTCGTCATTTCGTCGGCCTATGAGGAGTGCGTCGAAACCGCACGGCTCGAGATATCTAGTACAACGTGAAATGCACCGGCGCGAGCCCTTCGATATGCCCGCTCGCCGTGCCCGCCTCACGCGGAAAATACATGCCGGTGTATGAACCCGCGGTGACCACCATCTCCGGCGTCACCGCAATGCCGCGCGAACTCGCATGATTGACGAGCCACGTGAGCAGGCGCCGCGGATCGCCGGCCGGATTCGCGGGCGTCGTTTCGACGACATTGCGACCGTTGAACTCGAAGCGCAGCGAGGGCGCGACGAACGGAAAATCCTCGCGATACCGCGTGAATTCACCGACGATCAGCGCGCCGTGATTCTGCAGATCCGCAAGCTGCGCGAGCTTGTCGACGGCGGGCCACGCGGCATACCGGCTCGCGACGATCTCGATGGTCGCGCCGATCGAGCCGATGCTCGCGAGCACTTCATCATCGTGGTACGGCGTCGCCGACGGCTCGAAACGTCGGCCGAAGCGGAACGCGACTTCGAGTTCGAGGCCAAGCGGCGCGAAGCCTTCACGCGACAGACGCACGCCGTCCGCGTGCAGATCGGTGTTGGGCAATGGCGCGCCCTGAATCGGTCCGCTCGCCGATTTCGCGCCGATCTTCCAGCCGCCGATCCGCGCGCCGCACGCGCTCAGGATCTCGTGCTGGATCGCGTAGGCCGCCTCGGCATCGACAGGAAGCTGCTGCGGCAACGTATCGAGCGTGGTACGACTGCGGCGCGCATCGGCAAGCAGTTGGCTCAGTGATGTCGTCATGTTTTACATGCCCATGCTGGTGGAAACCTGCGCCTTCTCCGACGCGCCGAGCTCGAAGCGGCTCTCCGGCTGCATGCGAAACGCGAGCACGACGCCAACGCCCATCAGCAGCATGCTGCCGAGGAACGGCAGATCCCAGTTGCCGAAGTGGTCGATCAGAAAGCCGCCCATCACCGGCGAGATGATCGCGGCGAGCGCCGAGCCCGTGTTCATCATGCCGCTCGCGGTGCCGGAGAATTCCGGCGCGATGTCCATGGGGATCGCCCACATCGGGCCGATCGTCATCTCGGCGAAGAAGAAGCCCGACGCGAGACAGACGATCGACAGCGTCAGGTCATGCGTGAACATCAGCGGAATCAGCGACAGCAGGCAGAACAGCATGCACACCGACACCATCCAGCTGCGTGCGCGTTTGAGGCTGCCGGTGCGCTTGAAGATCGCATCGGTGACGATGCCGCCGAGCGTGTCGCCGATCACGCCGGCAAAGAACACGACCGAGGCGAAGATCGCCGACTTCTGCAATTGCAGATGATGGTTATGCAGGAAGTACAGCGGAATCCAGCTCAGGAACAGCCACAGCGTCCAGCCGTAGCAGAAGTAGACGATCGTGACCGGCGTCATGCGGCGAAACAGCTTGCCCCACGGCAGGCCGGCGATTTTCGGCTTCGGCGTGGGCAGCACGGCGAGCTCTTCAGCCGTGATGCGCGGGTGATCTTTCGGGTGCTCGGTGAACGTGAGGGCCCACGCGACGACCCACACCAGACTCAACGCGCCGCAGATATAGAACGATTCGCGCCAGCCACAGGTGGTCATCACGAGCACGATGACCGCCGGCGCGACCGCATTGCCGACTCGCGACGCCGCGTGCGTGATGCCCTGCGCGAAGCCGCGCTTTTCTTTCGCGACCCAGCGCGACATCGCCGAGGTTGCAGCCGGGAACGTCGCGCCTTCACCGAAACCGAGCACGAGCCGCGCGGCGAGCAGCGAAGCGAGTCCGCCCGCGAAGCCCGTGAACACCGTCGCGATACCCCAGATCGCGCCGCAGAACAGCAGCGTGCGTCGCGCGCCGAAGCGATCGCTGACCCAGCCGCCGATCACCTGAAACAGCAGATACGGATACGCGAAGGCCGAGAACACGAGGCCGACCTGCGTATGCGTGAGATTGAATTCCTTGCCGAAACCCGCGGCCGCAGTGCTGACGTTCACGCGATCGAGATACGTGATGAAGTACATGATGCACAGCATCACTAGAACGATACTGCTCGCACTGGTCAAACGAAACCGCTTCATCGTCTCTCTCCATGGCATGTGTCGACGGCACGTCTGAAGTGGCGCGCTGCGTCGTCGCCCGTCGGCGGCGAGGGCCGCTATGGACGCGTTGCATGTTGTTGTGGCCGCGTTCTGTGCGCGGCTCGATGAGAAAAGCGTTCCCTGGTGTTGCGGGTGAGATCAGGCCGCGGCCTTCAGCCCGGACGTCTTCGGCGCCTGGCTCAGCCACTCCATCGCGGCCGGCATGCCGCTTTCCTTGACCGGCACGCCAGCCAGCCGCAGACCCATTTCGCAGCCGGCCAGGGTCGCGAGCAGCATCAGATCGTTGCAATCGCCGAGATGGCCGATCCGGAACATGCGGCCTTTCATCTTGCCGAGGCCCGTGCCGAGCGACATGTCGAAGCGTTCGTAGATCAGCTTGCGCACCGCGTCGGCATCGACGCCGTCGGGCATCATCACGCCGGTGAGCACCGGGCTATAGACGGCCGGATCGGCGCACTGGATTTCGAGCCCCCACGC
>DATAQT010000379.1:0-1730 GCA_036264535.1 Paraburkholderia sp.
AGCCTGCACGCTCACACCGTGCGGGCCGGTCAGACTCAGCATCACCAGACGCACGAGCGGATAGATGACCAGCGGCCCGAGCACCACCACGGCGATAAACAGCAGATGCCATTGCGCGGCGCGTTCGCGCCGCTTCACCGCGGCCGTATGCGACGCGGCACTGGCGCTGCGGCGCGCGTTCGCGGCAGCCTCGGCCGCGCTGAGCGGATTGGGCGTATCAGGGGTTGATAAGGACGACATTGTCAGCCTCGTAACGCAGGGAAACGCGCGCGCCCTTCTCCGGCATCATGCCTTGGCCGCGCTGCATGGTGACGAGCACCGGCTCGTTGGGCAGCGCGTCGAGCAGGACCGAGACCGACAACACCGCGCCGTACCATTCGACCGACGTGATCGCGCCATGCAGGTGCCCTTCGCCGAGCGGCACGATGCGCAGCGCCTCGGGACGCAAACAGGCGACCCGCTCGCGCTCGTTATAGCGCACGTCGTCCATGCTGAACGCGACCTGCGGCGGCAGCAGATTGGCCGCGCCCAGATAACGCGCGACAAAGCCGTCGGCCGGCGTGTCGTACAACTGCTGCGGCGTGCCGAGTTGCGCGATGCGGCCTTCGCGCATCAGCAGCGTGCGGTCGGACAGCACCAGCGCGTCGTCCTGATCGTGCGTCACGCAGACGATCGTCAGATTCGGCAGGCGCTCATGCAGCGCCTTCAGTTCGGAGCGCACCGACGCGCGCAGATTGGCGTCGAGTGCGGAAAGCGGTTCGTCGAGCAACAGCACGTCGGGCTCGATCACCAGCGCGCGGGCGAGCGCCACCCGCTGCTGCATGCCGCCCGACAGCTGCGCGGGCATCACGTGGCCGGCGTCGCCCAGTTGCACCAGCTTCAACGCATCGGCGACGCGTCTTGCGACGTCCTTCGACGGCGTGCGGCGCGCGCGCAAACCGAACGCGACGTTCTCGAACACCGACAGATGCGGGAACAGCGCATAGCTCTGAAACAGCAGACCGAGATTGCGCTTATGCGGCGGCACGTGCGTGAGATCGTGGCCGGCCACGGTCAGCGTGCCGGCCAGGCCGTCCGCTTCGATGAAGCCCGCGATGAAACGCAACAAGGTCGTCTTGCCGCAACCGCTGCGGCCGAGCACGGTCAGCAACTCGCCGCGCTGGATGGTCAACGACAGATCGTCGAGCACCGTGCGCGAACCGAAGCGCACCGTCAGATGATCGATCTGCACGCCGCCCGGCGTGTTCGAACGCGCGGCATCGAGCGCGTCCGGTGAGGCGTCGAGCGCGCCGGGGTGAGCAAGACTGGCCGTATTCACCGGGTTGATCCTCCAACAAGATTAATGCTGATGCAGCGCCTCGCGATACCTGGAGGCGCCGCCTGACTCAGTTACGTCACTCAGTTTTACGTCACTCAGTTTTACATCACTCAGTTACGTCAACCAAGCCGCGAAGCGCGGCTTACTTCGGCTTGACCACTTCGATCTGCTTGCCCGACGAACCGATCACTTCGTTCTTCCAGCGCGCGGTCCAGTCGGCCTTCTTCACCATCACCTGGTTCCAGTCCACCGGAATCACCTTCACGCCCGAGATCGCTTCCTTGACCGTTGCGCCGTTCTTGCCGGCGAGCGGCACGTCGGTGCGGCCCGGAATGCCGAAGATGTCCGGCACCTTCGCCTGCACTTCCGTCGACATCAGGTAGTCGATCAGCTTCTTGCCTTCAGCCTGGTT
>DATAQT010000397.1:0-20892 GCA_036264535.1 Paraburkholderia sp.
CGTGATCGTCTTGCTCATCTCCGGCCCATACGAGCGATGCGCGCCGTCTACACCCGACGCCACGAGCAGCCCAGCCGCCGTGATGCCAGCCAACCATCTGTTTTTAAACATCGTTTTCTCCTTTGGGAACGAAAATCGGCCACTCGATGCGCGCCAGCGCCCTCGCCTGAGACCGATCGTCGCAATCCGTGCGAGACGGGTGGCACGTCTGTCTAACCAAATAGCTGCGGATCGAAGCATACACGCCGTGTGTGACGAGGCCTGTCGCGTGAGCTAGGGCTCGCCACGGGTGCGTTGCGACGGCGCCGCATCGGTCGCCGGGGGTTGATTTGACAAATTCCTGTAATATTGCGGGTCGCCGCGCCGCCCCAAAGAGGGGCAGAGCAAGCCGGCCATTGCATTGAACGAGAGAGTGTGTCGTGAGCGAAGTAATCGAAGTGACGGAATACAAGAGCTGGGTCTGCCTGATTTGCGGCTGGATCTACAACGAGGAAGACGGCCTGCCCGAAGAAGGCATCGCGCCGGGCACGCGTTTCGCCGACATCCCGGAAGACTGGCGCTGCCCGCTGTGCGACGTGAGCAAGGCTGAGTTTTCGGTGGTGGAGTTTTGAAGTCGAGATGACCTCGGGCGATGGAGGCACGCTTAGGTGCGCTTCGCCGGAGGGTCTGGTGGTTTGCACGGCCCCGCAGGCGATGTCGGCGGGGCCGTTTGTTTTTTGTCGGATTCGTGTGAGGCGCGGGCGGCCCTTGGGCCGGCTCTCCTTTTGCCCGCGCCGGTTTGATATACTCTGCGCTCGCTGGTCAATCTGGACTCGATGAGTCCTCGCCGATCCGGCCGGCTCGGTCCTCTCCCTGTAGTTCAATGGATAGAACAAGTGCCTCCTAAGCGCTAGATACAGGTTCGATTCCTGTCAGGGGGACCAAGCAGAACCCAAGCAGCTCCCAAGCTCGCTCGTGAAAGCCCCGTATGCGTTGCGCTGCGGGGCTTTTTGCTGTCCATCTCCCTTCCAGGCGCGACCAGCGCAAAAAGTCCTCGCACCTTGCGCGAACCATCCGTCCGAAAACGGAGAAAAACCAGCCTCTGCCGGAAAAGTCAGATCGCTATAATCTGCGAGCCGACTTCGAAACGTTTCCTAGGACCGACATGGATCGAGCCCTCGAATGCGTTACCGCGTTGAATTTCTGCGAGCAGGCCTATCTCGCCGCGAATCCGGACGTCGCTGAGGCTGTCAGGCTCGGCGCATTACGATCGGGCAGATTGCATTTCGAAGTATTCGGCATATCCGAAAGTCATCGCAGGCAAGACGCGCAGGTGGCCACTCGATCGAGGCAAGAACGAAGAAAAAGAATCGAGTCGGTCCTTCGCACTGACATGCCATTTAGTGACGACGGGAAGTTTTTCGATTTCTTGTCACCCGACCTGCGCTCTCAATTCGATATTTACGACTCGGAACTGGCCGGAAGCAATATGTATGATTCGGATGCACTGGGGATGATCGAGCGCCATCCGTCAGGGATCATTCTGGATTGTGGGGCCGGCAGCCGCCCCGCGATCTACGAGAATGTGGTCAATTTCGACATCACCAACTACCCCTCCACCGATGTGCGAGGCGTGGGAGAAGTTCTGCCATTCAAAGATGCATCATTCGATGGCGTCTTGTCATTGAATGTTCTGGAACATGTGAAAGATCCATTCATCGCCGCCAAGGAAATTCTCCGCGTGCTGAAGCCGGGAGGCGATCTGGTCGTGGTGGTTCCGCTCACCCAACCCACGCACGGCTACCCGCATCACTACTACAACATGACGGCGGAGGGGATCCTCAATCTCTTCGGATCTTCGATCAATGTCGAGCGCGTGTACGTGCCGGAATCGACCACGGCCATCTGGTCGATTTACTGGATCATGAGCGAGTGGGCCGAAGGTCTCGATGAGAATGCCCTGCGAGAATTCAAGGCGCTCACGGTCGAAGAAATTCTGCAAGGACCGCCGACACTACTGAATCGATCGTTCGTGAAGCAGCTCAGCGCAAAAAAGAATCTCGACATTGCAAGTTCGACGACCGTCATTGCAAAACGCGCCTGAGGCGCCCTCCCGGGAGGGGTGAGCTTCCTCTCCGACGTGCGCGCAAATCCAACGGCTCCATTACTTTTGCGTCGGCCGAGGGACACTCTGCTCGTATATCGACGGATCGACGACGTTCATCTCATCCTTCGGAGGTTGACCGAAGACTCGCTCAAAGTCTTCGGGACCGAGAATGTCGGCAGCGTCGTGGAGAAACGACGAATAGGCCTTGTTCAGTTCCGAGGCCGGCACAACATCGCTGCCCTGCGGCGCGTATTGCAAACTCTCAACCTGGACCATAAAGGCGCGTCGATGCTTCATCAACGACTCGATCTTCGCGTCCGCGTCCGGGCCCTTCAGGGTCGCCTGAAGATGCTTCTGAAAATCATCGACATCGGATCCCGCTTGTCCTGAATTCATAGCGTTACTCCCGCCTTGGGTTGAGCACTGAATCTTTTTGCTCGCCCATGCGGCGTGCTGCTTGCCGTATGTTCCGAAGATCGCGATGCTCAACCAGTAACCCCTCGCCATGTTGACCGTAGCAGGAGTCACTCCACCACGGCCGGTCGCCCAGAGAATCTGGTTCGACAGTTGATGGCATACACCGTCGCGACCATAGCTAAAGATCGTTCCGCGAGCGGCAGGATCGATGTTTGAATCCACATCGGGCGCACATAGACAACTAGCATAAAGCAGATCTGCCCCTGCCGAAGCAAGAAAACCATCTGCAATGGCCGGCGTCCCGCCTTTGGCGTGGAAGCTGCCCCAGCTGTACCAATAGTGCTCTCCAGCGGCCAGAACGTCCGCCAGCGCGGGGTAAATCTTCACCCTGCTGTCGTAAGTCGTCACCCACGTATGATCGGCCACGGAATCCTGGAAATACGCCGGAACGGACCATGCGAACAAGGTAACGGCGCTCATGGGTTCACCTTTTCATCCGCTCGCACGACAGCGCTGCCGCGCGACACGTCGCCCGAAAAGTCGGCAAAAAACGTTGCTCACCTCAAAGGTTACACGCGGTGAGCGGCATGCGTTTCAAGCACGCGAAAAGACGAGTCCTGTGAGCACGCTTACCGCTTCGCTCCCGCTACCGCACTGCCCCACGATAGCCCGGCGATCCATCTGGCCACGGCCCGACTTGCCGGCCGTTCGACCCATCGATACGACCCGAGCGCCACCACCACCGAGGCCAACACGACCACCCCGCCAACCAGGTCCCCCGGCAACCGATGCCGCGCATCGATCATCTGCATGACGCCGACCACCACCGGCATCGCGAGCAGATGCGTCAGGTACAGCGAATACGAAGCATCGCCGATACGCTCGAGCCACCCGCTCCACCGCACCTTGCTCTCGACCGACAACCCCGCCATCACGACCGCCAACGCCGGCAAGCCGAACACGAGGAAGCGGTTCGCATCGGTCAACCTCGGCGCGAATACGCCCGCTGCGGCGATCACCACGAGCAGTCCCGCCGCCGCAGCCACCGGCACCGTCCGCCCCGACGCATACCACGCACCGACGCAACACCCGAACACGAACTCCAGCACCAGCGGATTCGTGTAGAACGCAAACGCCACGCCCTCGCCGGGTAACAGATGCAACGCGGACGTCAGCAGCAGGAACGCACCCACCGCCAGCAAGCGACGCCTTGTCACACACATCGCCACGGCAAACACGGCGTAAAACCACATCTCGTAGTTCAACGTCCAGCCGACGCCCAGCACGGGCGCGGCAATGCCGGTCCAACTCATCGACGGTAGAAACAGAAACGAGGACAGCGCATGCCACGCGCTCACGCGCGCATGATCGAACGCTTCTGGAACACCCGGTACGAACACGACGAGCGCGATAAACAACGCGGTGAGAAGCCAGTAGAGCGGCACGACCCGCGCGATGCGGGCCCCCATGAACGAGCGCGCCGATTGAATGCCCGGCGGCATAGCGTGCGTCACGAGCGCCATCACGAAGCCGGAGATCACGAAGAAGACGTCGACGCCAATTTCGCCATAGCGTGACACGTGCGGAAAAACATGCGCGAGCCAGCCATGCGCGGCAACGATGCCGTCGGTATGAAACGCGACGACGCCGAGCGCGGCGAGCGCGCGCAACGCCTGGATTGATCGATACTTCCTGATGCCTGTCATGCCCTTCGATCCGACAGAGTCCGTGAGGGGGGCATGGTAGCGCAGACCGTCGCACGATGCAGCGCGGCCGGGCAGGTCCATTTCGCGCCCGCCCGGCCGAGCGGTCACCCTGGCGAAACGATCAAGCCATCACGCCGGCCGCTGCGGAATATTCAGGCCGCGCACCACCGCCGGACGCTCGACGAACGCAGCCAGCACGCGCCGCACGTT
Organism: Paraburkholderia sp.; assembly: GCA_036264535.1. Taxonomy (GTDB): domain Bacteria; phylum Pseudomonadota; class Gammaproteobacteria; order Burkholderiales; family Burkholderiaceae; genus Paraburkholderia. The sequence goes on from DATAQT010000397.1 coordinate 4,420, forward strand.
CGGAAAATCCTGAATGCCGACCAGCTCTCCCGCCTCGTAGAAGCCGACCAGATTGCGCACCCACGGGAAAATCGCGATATCGGCGATCGAATACTGGTCGCCCATCACCCATGCGCGTTCTTCGAGCCGCTGCTCCAGCACGCCGAGCAGCCGCCTCGATTCGGCGATGTAGCGAGCGCGCGGACGCTTGTCCTCGTACTCCTTGCCGGCGAATTTGTGGAAGAACCCGACCTGGCCGAACATCGGTCCGATGCCGCCCATCTGGAACATCACCCACTGGATCGTTTCGTAGCGGCCGGCGGCATCCTTCGGCATCAACTGGCCGCTTTTGTCGGCGAGGTAGATCAGGATCGCGCCCGATTCGAACAGCGGCAGCGGTTTGCCGTCGGGACCGTTCGGATCGAGGATCGCCGGAATCTTGTTGTTCGGGCTCAGCGACAGAAATGCCGGCGTCATCTGATCGTTGGTATCAAAGCGCACCAGATGCGGCTCGTACGGCAAGCCGGTTTCCTCGAGCATGATCGAGATTTTTACGCCATTGGGCGTCGGCAGCGAATAGAGCTGAATCCTGTCCGGATGCTCGGCCGGCCATTTTTTCGTGATCGCGAAAACGGATAAATCGGTCATGGGTTCGGGTCGCGCTATGCGACAAAAATTACGAGACCGCCCAATATAATCCGACTCGGCATAACGCGTGCGCGGCCGCGCGACGACCTTACAAACGCTGCGGCCCCGCCGCCGTTCGCCATAGGCAGTTCACCACAAGTCCTTCGTCGCCGTACCCGCGCGCGCGTTGAAGCCTTCTCGCCACAGCGCTGCGCCGACCGTCAGCAGCAGCGCTTTCTCGGTGCCGTCGAGCAGCTCCCACGCCGCCGCAAGCCACGTCGCGAAGTTCGCGCAGGTCGCTTCGAGATCGGGTGGGACCTTGCCTTCCAGGTACTGCCGTTCGAACATCGAAAGTATTTTTTCGGGTGTCATGGCGCGACCTCCTGGTGGGATTGCGCCAAGTCTAAAGGCCTCGCACCGCGCGCGGAATGCCCATGATCGTCATCACGGGTTACTCCCAGGCCACCCGCCGCGCTAAGCTCAGTCGCGCCCCAAACTGTGGTACCGCACGCGTCGTGCCCAACGTAAGCCGAGCAAAAACGCGGAGGCGCCGCGGGAGTCGCGACGCCTCCGCCGTTACGGCTACCTACGCCGAACGGGTTCAGTGATGACCGCGCTTTGCATTGTCCTTGGCTTCTTCCTTCGCGTCGCCATAGGCCTTCTGCACCTTGCCGGCGCCCTGCTGCATGTCGCCCTTCAGTTCCTTGGCGGGGTTATCCGTGGCCTTGCCGACGGCCTCGTTGACCTTGCCCTTGACCTGCTGGCCAACACCCTTCACTTGATCCTTGTTCATGTTCAACTCCCATATGCGTAGTCGACAGAGATGCCGGCGCGGTATTCCACCGGTATCAAGGAACGCAGCAACGGCTATGCCCGAGAGTGTTGGGCGCGCGGCGCCTCGCTAGCGATCAACGCCGACGCGCCATCAAGGAAATTTTTTTATCAAAAAGCCTAAAGTCTTGCCGCGTCCCGCCGTAAAGGCGCTTAGGGAGGGGCCATGGACGGTACGGGGACTACGTTTTCGGGATCATCGCAGGCTGCGCTGATCGATCACGACATCGCGCATATCGCGCGCGTCATGCACGTTTCGCTGCGCGGCGATTTCGGCGGTCCGATTCTGCCTGCCGCCTATTGGCGCAAACGGCTGACCACCCTGCTCGAGAGCGGTCAGCTCGGTCCCGCGCAATTGCGCAAGATCGACAGCCTGCTGCTGCAGCTCGATCAGCTCGCCTCGACTCCGCCGCCCGATTGGGAACGCTTCGCGCCCGCCGCCACCACTCAGTTCGAGCCGACCGGCGCGCCGAAGAAAGTACGCTCGGCCTGATCTCGCCAACCCGCTTCACTGCCTTTACATCCGCTGAACCCCCACGCGTGCCGGCACGCCGTTCGTCGTCCGTGCCACAAAAAAAGCGGCCGCGCACGAGGTCGCGGCCGCAAACACACATCGCAACGCGGGGAACGAGCGTCACGTGAGCAGCGTACACGCGGATTCGTGACGGGCATGTTTCGCCGTATCGCGAAAAATTCCCGATCAATCGCCGGTAAAAATAGTGGAAAGGGACGACGTTGGGTCATAATGTCCGCAAAAATTCCCAGCAAGGACGCCAGTGACCCTCGCCGCCCCGTTCGACCTGCTCAAGCAGGCGCGCGCCCGTTTCACCCAACGCGAAATCGCCGCGCATGTCGGCAAGGACATCAAGACGGTGCGTCGCTGGGAAAAAGGTGAAACGCCTTGTCCCGCGATGCTCGAGCCCGCGTTGCGCGATCTGCTCCGGCAAGACGCGCGCGCGGCGCAGCACGTGGGCGACTCGGCGCGGTTTCGTTTCATCGATCTGTTCGCGGGTATCGGCGGCATTCGCATGGGCTTCGAGGCGCACGGCGGTGAATGCGTGTTCACCAGCGAATGGAACGAGTTCTCGACGCGCACGTACCGTGAAAACTACGGCGACAACGCCGCGAGCGGCAGCACGCATGCGCTGATCGGTGACATCGTCACGTTTCCCGCCGAGGACGTGCCGAGCCACGACGTGCTGCTCGGCGGCTTTCCGTGCCAGCCATTTTCGATCGCCGGCGTCAGCAAAAAGAACGCGCTCGGCCGGCCGCACGGCTTCGAATGCACGACCCAGGGCACGCTGTTTTTCGACGTCGCGCGGATCATCGCCGCGAAGCGGCCCGCCGCCTTCCTGCTCGAAAACGTGAAGAACCTGCTGTCTCACGACAAGGGCCGCACCTTCGACGTGATCCTGCAGACGCTGCGCGACGAGCTCGGCTACGAAGTCCACTACCGCGTGATCGACGGTCAGCATTTCACCCCGCAGCATCGCGAGCGCATCATCATCGTCGGCTTTCGCGGCAAGACCACTTTCACGTGGGACGACCTGCGCCTGCCCGAACAGGGTCCGCGGCTCGGCGCGATCCTGCATCGCACGGACGGCACGGAACCGGTGCTGCCGTGGGACCACGACCGCTTCTTCGACCACGCCGCGCGCCGCGTGCAGCCGAAGTACACGCTCACCCCGAAGCTGTGGGCGTATCTGCAGAACTACGCGGCAAAGCATCGCGCGGCGGGCAATGGCTTCGGATTCGGCATGGCGTATCCGGATAGCGTCACGCGCACGCTGTCGGCGCGCTATCACAAGGACGGCTCGGAGATTCTCGTCCATCAGGGCGAGGCGCTGCGACCGCGCCGTTTGACGCCGCGCGAATGCGCGCGCCTGATGGGCTTCCCCGACACTTTCCGGATTCCGGTCAGCGATACGCAGGCCTACCGGCAGTTCGGCAACAGCGTCGTGATGCCGGTGATGCGCGAAGTGGCGCGTATCATGCTGCCGCATGTGCAAACCCTGCTCGCCCATCCGACCCGCGATGCTTCGAAACACTCACTGCCGCTCTACGCGTGAGCGGCCGCGTCACTCGTTGGCCCGCTGACGATGGTCGATATCGTCGATAGCGCGACGCGCAGCCGGATGATGTCCGGCATTCGCGGCCGCAACACCAGGCCGGAGATCCTGATCCGCAGCCTGCTGCATCGCCAGGGCCTGCGCTTCAGGCTCGACGTGCGCGATCTGCCCGGTCGCCCCGACATCGTATTGCCGCGGTATCGCGCGGTCGTGCTGGTGCACGGCTGCTTCTGGCATGGCCACGACTGCCATCTGTTCAAATGGCCGCAGACGCGGCCCGAGTTCTGGCGCGACAAGATCGGCCGCAATCGCAGCAACGACGACAAGGTGCGCGCCGCGCTGCTCGCGGGCGGCTGGCGCGTCGCGGTCGTGTGGGAATGCGCCTTGCGCGGCGCGAATCGCGATATCGCCGGTGTGATCGAGCGGCTCGTCGCGTGGATCAGAAGCGACGCGCCGGAGATCGAGGAACGCGGCTGAAAACCATGCGCGAGCTGCCCGGCTCACGCGAGTCTCGCAGCCGCTGGTGATACACTCGAAAAGCTCATTCGCAGCGCTGTCGAGGTGCCTTCGCGGCACGCCTCTGCAGCGCTTTCCGGGTGCTTTCCCGGCGCTTTCACGGCATGTTCCCCAGCACTTCGGTATGCCACGAGATGCGCCTCGCCCGCCGCGACATCGCGCACTCCGACGATCCCAGAACCAATCAACAAGGGAGGCACATCATGGCTGACTTCCGTCTCTGGTCCGACGACTTTCCCACCAACGGCTTCATGCCGAAAGCCCACGAGTACAACGACAAGGCCTTCGGCGTCGACGGCGAAAATATCGCGCCGTCGCTGCAGTGGGAAGCACCGCCCGCGGACACGCAAAGCTTCGCGCTCACCGTTCACGATCCCGACGCGCCAACGGGCAGCGGTTTCTGGCACTGGGTCGTCGTGAACATTCCGGCCGACGCGCGCTCGCTGCCGCGCAACGCCGGCAAGGCCGACGGCTCGCTGCTGCCGCAAGGCGCGATGCAGGTGCGCAACGACTATGGGACGGTCGGCTTCGGCGGCGCCGCGCCGCCGCGCGGCGATCGCACGCATCGCTACATCTTCCGGCTGCATGCGCTGAAGGTGCCGCATCTGCCGGTCACCGCGGAAACCACCAACGCGGTCGCGCGCTTCATGACGCATCTGAACGAAATCGACTCGACGACCCACACGGGCCTCTACGAACTCAAATAACGCGCACGCACGGGCGGCGCCGGCGCCCTGGTAAGGCCCCGGCGCCGCGCCTGCCGATACGCCCATGGCGGCCAGCGCGTGAGCCGCGTACGGGCGCGCCAACATCTCCGACAAATCAAACAATCGATGCACGCACCCTCCCCGCGCACGGACGGCCCCACGCCCGCCGCTTCCCGCTTCGAAGGCAAGGAGCTGGGCCTGCCGATCCCGCAACGCTACTGGGCGATGCTCGTCATCGCGCTTGCACTCACACTCGCGGTGCTCGACAGCGCGATCGCCAACGTCGCGTTGCCGACCATCGCGCGCAACCTCAACGCGAGCGCCGCCTCGTCGATCTGGGTCGTCAACGCGTATCAGCTCGCGATCACGATCACGCTGTTGCCGCTCGCGTCGCTCGGCGATCGCATCGGCTACCGGCGCATTTATCTGTCGGGCCTGATCCTGTTCACGGTCGCGTCGTTCGGCTGCGCGCTGTCGACCTCGCTGCCGACGCTCGCGCTCGCGCGCGTGATCCAGGGCTTCGGCGCGGCCGGCATCATGAGCGTGAACACCGCGCTCGTGCGCATGATCTATCCGCCGGCGCAGCTCGGCCGCGGGGTCGCGATCAACGCGATGGTGGTGGCGGTGTCGTCGGCGGTCGGACCGACGGTCGCCTCCGGCGTGCTCGCGATTGCGACGTGGCCGTGGCTGTTCGCGATCAACGTGCCGATTGGCATCGCGGCGATCGTCGGCGGCTTCAAGGCGCTGCCGCTGAACCCGGGCCACGAATCGCCGTACGACTATCTGAGCGCGGTCATGAACGCGTTCGTGTTCGGCCTGCTGATTTTCGCGGTCGACGGTCTTGGCCACGGCGAGCGCTTCGGCTACATAACGCTCGAAGCGCTCGGCGCCCTCGTGATCGGCTACTTCTTCGTGCGTCGACAACTGACGCAGCCCGCGCCGCTGCTGCCGATCGATCTGCTGCGGATTCCCGTGTTCGCGCTGTCGATCGGCACGTCGGTCTGCTCGTTCTGCGCGCAAATGCTCGCGTTCGTGTCGCTGCCGTTTCTGCTGCAGGAGACGCTCGGCATGTCGCAAGTCGAAACGGGTCTTTTGATGACGCCGTGGCCCGCGATCATCATCATCGCGGCGCCCCTTTCCGGCGTGCTGTCGGACAAGGTATCGGCCGGCTGGCTCGGGGGAGTCGGGCTCGCGGCGATGACAGTCGGCCTGCTGTTGCTCGCGACGCTCGGGCCGCACCCCGACGCGCTGCAGATCGCGTGGCGCATGGCGCTGTGCGGCGCGGGTTTCGGCATCTTCCAGTCGCCGAACAATCGCACGATGCTGTCGTCCGCGCCGCGTGAGCGCAGCGGCGGCGCGAGCGGCATGCTCGGCACCGCCCGCCTGACCGGGCAGACGCTCGGCGCAGCGCTCGTCGCGCTGATTTTCGGCGTTGCACCGCAGAATGGCACCATCATCGCGCTGTATGTAGCCGCGGGGTTCTCGGCGGTCGCGGCGGTCGTCAGCACGATGCGGGTCAGGCACAAGGTGGCGCAGCCGGCGTGACGATTGGGACTGTGACCCGCGCGGAATCGGAGTGACACACGCAAAAGGGCGTGCATCGCACAACGCGATGCACGCCCTTCCTTACTGCATTCTCCGATCTACCCTGCCACCGCGCTCACGACGTGATCGGCACACGCGCGGCCCACGCGGGGGCCGCACTGGTCCACTCAGGACGATGCCGTCACGTCAGCGAGCTTTACCGCTTTGGCCGTCACCGAAGACGCGGTCGCGACGTGGCGCAGATCGTCGAGGAACGTATCGCGCCACACCGAGAGGTTGTTCTCGCGCATCGGCTCCATCATGTCCGCATGACGCGCCTGACGCTCGGCGAGCGGCATCGATAGCGCGCGCTCGAGCGCTTCGGCCATCTGCGACAGATCGAACGGATTGACGACGAGCGCGCCCGGCAACTGCTCGGCCGCGCCCGCGAATTGCGACAGCACGAGCACGCCCGGATCGGCCGGATCCTGCGACGCGACGTACTCCTTGGCCACCAGATTCATGCCGTCGCGCAGCGGCGTCACATAGCCGACCTGGGACTGGCGGAATAGCGCCATCAACAGGTTGCGGTCGTACTTGCGATTCAGATACTGGATCGGCGTCCAGTCGAGCTGCGCGAACCGGCCGTTGATGCGGCCCGCTTCGCCTTCGAGCGTTTGCCGGATACGCTGATAGGTTTGCACGTCAGCACGCGTCGGCGGCGCGATCTGTACGAGCGACACGCGGCCATGCCAGCCAGGCGCGTTCTGCAACAGCCGCTCGAACGCCTGGAAACGCTCGACCAGCCCCTTCGAATAATCGAGCCGGTCGACGCTCATGATCAGCTTGCGTCCGCGCATGCCGTCGCGCAGGCTGCGCACCGCCTTGCGGTCCGTGAACTGCTCGGCGGCCTTCGCGATCGCATCCGGATAGATGCCGATCGGGTACGCGCCGACCTTCAGGAAGCGGTTGTATGCGTGCACCATGCCGTCTTCGCTCGACGTGCCGTGGTGACCGCGCTCGACATAGTCGACGAACGACTGGCGGTCCGCCTCGGTCTGAAAGCCGATCACGTCGTAGCTGCACATCGCCTTGACGAGTTCCTCGTGCGGCGGAATCGTGCGCAACACTTCTGCCACCGGAAACGGAATGTGCAGGAAAAAGCCGATCGGATTCTTGACGCCGAGCTCGCGCAGGCAACGCGCGAACGGCAGCAGGTGGTAGTCGTGCACCCAGATGATGTCGCTGGGCTTGAGCAGCTCCTTGAGCTGCTTCGCGAGCGTCGCGTTGACGCGCTGGTAGCCCGCGTATTCATCGCGGTCGTAGTGGGACAGGTCGTTGCGATAGTGGAAGGTCGGCCACAAGGTGCCGTTGGAAAAACCTCGGTAGTACTCGTCGTAGTCGCGCTTGGTGAGGCCCACCGTCGCGTAGGTGACGTTGCCCTGCTTCTCGATCACGGGCGCCGATGGCTCGCTGACCGTTTCGCCGCTCCAGCCGAACCAGACGCCACCGCTCTCCTTCAGGGCGTCCAGCACGCCGATCGCGAGTCCGCCCGCGGCCGGGCGGGCTTCCTGGATCGGTGCGACACGATTCGATACCACGATCAATCTGCTCATTAGTGCTCCATTGTTTCGTTGTATGCGGAAATGTGCCAAAACGGTGCATGCAAGCTGCGTGCCGATATTTGAGATATCGAGAATGAAGTTGTATGCAAATGTGACGGACGAGCTAAAGCTCGCGATCATCACAAATCGCGAAGAAGATTTTTCTGTTTGATATGACGAAACGGAAGTCTTTGTTACCGGAGCCCGGATCGCCATGACGCCGGCCCCTTGCGCGGCATCACGTCAGGCATCCTGCTCCGAGCCCAGATCGCGCTGGTATTCGAGGCCTTCCTGACGCACCCCGCCCTGGTTGTGCTCGCCGTCCGGAGGCGTATGCGGAGCGATCCGATTCTGCGCGGCCGGGTCCGGCGACTCCGCCGGCTCAGCCTGCACGTCGGCCGGACGGGGCCCGCGCTTCGGGTGCCGCGCGGAACGTCGCAATGCGGGATGTCTCATGATCGTGCCTCCAGGGGAAGCCCTGCCGCCTGTCGCGGCATCCCTACAGTCTAGGGGGCCAAAGCGTAAATTGCCGGTAAAACATGCGCCGGCTTTGTAACAAGTACAGCAATGTGCCGCACCGGATTGGGGCAACCGGCCTCGTGCGGTGCGGCGGCGATTAGACCGGCGCGCGGCGGTGCGCCGAGATGGACCGCCGCCTCAACAATGCAACGATCGCGACGCGCGCTCGCCCGCCTGAGGCGTTTGCGTCGGCTGCGGGGGCGGATCGCCGATGGGCGGGGTGAACGGTTCGGCAGGTTCGATCGGGTCGGGTGTCGGGCCGGGAACCGTGTCGGGTTCGCCTGGGTCTGGTGGGGGCACGGGAGGCGCCGTGGGCGGCTCGACCGGCTCGGGCCGGTGAGCGTGCAACGGCAGGAACGACCCGGGAACGGCAGCGGAATACGGCGTTTGCGGCATGTCGGTGACCTCGTTTTGCGTTCCATCGGAACGCAGCAAGGCCTGTGCCGTCAGGAGACTCGCCCGGAGGCCCACCCGGGCGTGCGTGCGAGCGCGATTCAGACGTCCGCGCCGCCGAGCTCGCGCGACTCGTCGGCGGAATCGCCATCCTCGCGCGCATCGTTGCCGTACTCGACGAGCCGGTTGTACAGCGTTTTCAGGCTGATGCCGAGAATTTCCGCGGCGCGCGTCTTCACCCCGCCGCATTGTTCGAGCGTCGCCAGAATCAGCTGACGGTCGGCTTCCGCGAGCGAGGTGCCGAACGGGATCGTGATCGCGGTGCCGGCCGCGGGCTTCGACAGCGTGATCTGCAACGGCACCGTCGCCGTGCTATTCGAATCCGCGCTCGACATGATGTGCGCACGCTGCACGTAGTTCTTCAACTCGCGCACGTTGCCCGGCCACGGATACGTCAGCAGCATGTCCTTCACCGCAGCCGGGAAATGCTTCTTCGTGCCGTGGCGCTCGTTCAGCTCATCGAGGAACGCCTGGGCGAGCAGCTCGACGTCCTTGCCGCGATCGCGCAGCGGCGGCAGGCTGATCGGAAACACGTTCAACCGATGGTAAAGGTCGAGCCGCAGCTTGCCCTCGAGCACCGCCTGCTCCGGATCGCGATTGGTGGCCGCGATCAGGCGTACGTCGGTTTCGATCTCCCTGGTCGTGCCGACGCGCATGAACATGCCGGTCTCGAGCACGCGCAGCAGCTTCACCTGCAGCTCGATCGGCATCTCGGTGATTTCGTCGAGGAACAGCGTGCCGCCGTTCGCGCGCTCGAAATAGCCCTTGTGCTGCCGGTCCGCGCCGGTGAACGAACCGCGCTCGTGACCGAACATCTCCGATTCGATCAGGTTCGGCGAAATCGCGCCGCAGTTGACCGCGAGGAACGCATGCTTGCGGCGCAGGCTCAGCTCGTGCAGCGTCTGCGCGGCGACTTCCTTGCCGGTGCCCGATTCGCCGACCAGCATCACCGATGCCGCCGTCGGCGCAACGCGGCTGATCTGGTCGTAGACCTCCTGCATCGACGGCGAATTGCCGAGCATCAGACCGAAGCGCCCCATGCGACGCAATTCGCCACGCAGCGTGCCGATCTCGGCCTTCAGGTCGCCGGCGCGCGGCAGACGCGACAGGATCGCCTTCACGCGCTGCATGTTGATCGGCTTCACGAGGTAGTCGGCCGCGCCCATTTTCAGCGCGCTGACCGCCGACTCCACTGTCGCGTGGCCCGTGATCACGATCACTTCGACGCCGGAGCGCGGATCGAGATCTTCGAACAGATCGACCCCGGTGCCGTCGGGCAGCTTCAGGTCGGTGAATACGACGTCCGGCATCTGCCGGACCAGTTGAATACGCGCTTCACGCAGATCGCCCGCGGTGGCGGTGGTCAGCCCGTCTTCCCCGATGATGGCGGCAAGCGCCTCTCGGGTACCTGCATCGTCATCGACAATCAGTACATGTGGCATCGCGTTTCGAAAGCCTGCAAGCGTGGGTCGGAAAATGGACGAAACATGCCAGGGGCATGCCGCTGGTCAGGTCGGCCGCATGAGGCGGAATCGCCGTGCGCCCCATGCCGGCCGACCATTTGATGAAAAATTGCAACAATGGTACGAAAAATCGGGTCTTCCGTCGCGTCATTGTTGTCTATTTACCTATTATACGGCCTTATAGCAGTCATTTAACAATCCCTTTCAGGCACCGCACGCCAATCAGGCCGCGGCGGCGGCCGGCTCGAGGCAACCCGCCTTGTAGTCGTGCGCAGCACGTCAGCCACGCGGAAACGGCCATGCCCGGCTTTCGCCGTTCACCTGTCCCGAACCGTTAGTGCTCTGCCCGGCGGGCGTCAACTCCGTCGACAAGGCCGCCGGTGCCGCTACCGCGCCGCCCTCGTTTTCCCAGCGGCTCAGGTCGCGCGCCGGGGACACCTGGCCCGATCGTTTATGCTGCACGTAGCGAACCGCCAGGAAGCCGCCCAGCGCCATCAATGCGCCGAAAATACCTATCGTGGGTCGTGCCATCATCAACTCCTTGGATCGTTATGCGGATGAGTACGGGCTGCGCAAAGCGTGCGCTGCGTCTAACGCGCGACCAGCACGCCGAGCAGAAAACCGGTACCCGCCGCGAGCGCGAGTGAACGCCACGGGTTATGGCGGACGTAGTGTTCGGTACCGACCGCCGCCTCGCGATAACGGCGCTGCACGTTGCGCTGCGCGTCGCCGAGCGCCGATTGCAACGTCTCCACATGCGTGCCGAGCCGGTCGCGCAAGGCATCGACGCCTTCGCCCGGTACGCTGGCGGCGAGCCGCAGCATTTCCTCCGAGTCCCTCAGCAGCACCCGGAGATCCTCGACGATCTTCTGTCCGCCGAGTGCAAGTTGTTGCGTGGTGTCACTCATCGTTCACTCCTCGTCCTGATTCGGCGTTCGTGCGATGTCACGGCATGCGCGCGTCGATCGGTGAAGCCGTTCGCCGTTGTCGCGGGTGGCGATGCGACGCAGCAATAAAAGCTCGCACGACTCGATGAAATGGTCAATCCCGCAAAGCATGTGCCCGGTATATTTACCGCTTTGGCGTGCTGAAAAACGCCAACGTCGAGCACTTTCGACCGATCGCGAGCACCGCTATTTCAGCGGCCACTAGTTCGATTGCCGGAATCCCTGTCGAAGTGGTTAAATCATCATTTATGAGATAGTGGATGTACGGGCTATCACGTTTAAGGCCTGCGCCCCGCAATACGAACTTCATTAGCACAGGACTCCCCCCTTTATGGCGTCAACCGATCTGGACTCGCCCACCGTGTCCGCCGGAGGCAATGCTTCGCCACAAGCGAAGCAGCGCGTCGCGGACGGCGTCGCGGGACTGAAATCGTACGGGCTGTTGTACGGCTCGTCACCGGTGATGCTCGATCTGTACGAGCAGATCGAGCGCGTCGCCGATACCGACGCGACCGCGCTGATCATCGGCGAATCGGGCACCGGCAAGGAGCTGATCGCCCGCACCATCCACGAGCGCAGCGGCCGCAAGGACGGCGCGTTCGTCGCCGTGAACTGCGGCGCGATTCCGGATGAGCTGATCGAAGCCGAACTGTTCGGCCACGAAAAAGGCAGCTTCACCGGCGCGGTCCAGGGCCGCGTCGGCTATTTCGAACACGCGAACGGCGGCACGCTGTTTCTCGACGAAATCACCGAAATGGCGCCGGTGCGCCAGGTCAAACTGCTGCGCGCGCTCGAAACCGGCACGTTCTATCGCGTCGGCGGCACCGAGCTGATCAGCGGCAACGTGCGCGTGATTGCCGCGACCAACCGCGATCCCGCAGTGGCCGTCAAGGAACACGGCTTGCGCGAGGATCTGATGTACCGGCTCGCGGTGTTTCCGCTGCGCGCGCCGCCGCTGCGCGAGCGCGAAAGCGACCGCGAACTGCTCGCGCAATACTTCCTCGCGCAATTGAATCAGCAGGAAAGCACGAACAAGAGCTTTACCAAACGCTCGATCGAAACGCTGCGCGCATGGTCATGGCCGGGCAACGTGCGCGAGCTGAAAAATGCCGTGTACCGCGCCTTCATTCTCGCGGAGAAGACCGTTGAATTGCCGCATCCGCATCTTGCGTCGCGGGTCAAGAAAGCAGTCACGCAGGGCGATGCGATGAGCGTGTGGATCGGCACGCCGCTCGCCGACGCGCAGAAGCAGATCATTCTCGGCACGCTCAAGTACTGTGGCGGCGACAAGCGGCGCGCGGCGAAAGCGCTCGGCGTGAGCCTCAAAACGCTCTACAACCGGCTAAGCGCATACGGCGACGAAAGCGGAGAAGACGAAGCCGAATAATAGACATTGCAACGCGGGCCGTTCGCCGATCGCGGCGGCCCGCTATCGCGCGGTTCGTCATAATCGTTTCAGCTCACGGTTCGAGGCATCGAATTCGCCTACCCTTCGCATCATTCCGACGGGAAATTTTCCGCTTGTCTCAAATACCTGGCACAGCCAGGTAAATCCTCCCGCCCCTGCAACAGAAAACCTCGCTGCGCACGATGTTTTGCAATTTCTTGCATTTTTTCGCTGCCAATTACAAAACGCATCCTGCACAATGCGGCAGCGTATTAAACGACGTGTCATTCGCTTACACGCGCCACGCGTGATCGAAGGCACCTGTATGGGCAGGGACGGGAGAAATGCAAAAGAACATGGTGTGGGCTGGCAACGCAAACTCCGTTGTCGCAGGCAAACGCCCTCACGCAACGGCGCTGATCGCACTGGCGCTGGCGGTTTCGTCGGCGTTGAGCGGCTGTAGTTCGTTGTACTCGGAAGGCGCGGTGGCGGGCGCCGGTATCGCGGGTGCCGGGGTCGCCGGCGCGGTCACGAGCAACGCGGCCGTCGCGACCGGTATCGGTCTTGGCGCGGTCGCCGCCGCGCGCGCGGGCGTGCAGTACTCGGAGCGCGTGGTCCACACGAACACGCAGAACAGCATTGCGCAAGCGGCCGGTCCGCTCGATGTCGGCACGGTAGCACCGTGGAGCATCACGCACTCTTTCCCGATCGAAGACGACGAGCACGGTCGTGTGACGGTCAGCCGTCTGATCAGCACCGGCGCGCTCGACTGCAAGGAAATCGTCTTCTCCGTCGATCAGAACGCGACGCGCGACAAACCCGCGAGCAGCGCGTTTTACATCGCTTCGGTTTGCCGTGATGGTCAGAACTGGCGGTGGGCATCGGCCGAACCCGCCACCGAGCGCTGGGGCGCACTGCAATGAAGCTGCGCTCGCTTAGCGATCCGATGCGCTACCGGATGCGGCTCTTCGCGACCGGCGCGCTGTGCGTCGGCGCGAGCCTGCTCGCGAGTGGCTGCTCGTCGATCGGCGCGGCCAGCGGCGCGGCGGCGGGTGTCGCGTCGGGCATCGTGACCAGCAATCCGGCCGTTGCGCTCGGCGTCGGTATCGCCGTGCAGGCCGCCACCGACGAAGCGGTCGCGCGCTACATGCGCAGCATGCACAAGGACCAGCAGGATCTGATGGCGGCGCTGGCCGGTACGATGTCGGTCGGCGAAACGAAACCGTGGTCGGTCAAGCATACGTTGCCGATCGAGAACGGCCACGGCCAGGTGCGCGTGACGCGCTCGTTCAGTTCGGCGCTAGCGCTATGCAAGGATTTCGTGTTCTCGGTGCAGGACGGTGACGGCCCTAACGCGCCCGAGAGGTGGTTCACCGCGAGCGCCTGCCAGCAGGACAAGGACTGGAAGTGGGCGACGGCCGAGCCGGCGGTCCCACGCTGGGGGAATCTGCAATAAAAAAAGCGGTGAGGTTTTCCTCGCCGCTTTCCTGTTTGAACCGCAAGCTCTTGCGCGCCAACGCCTGATCAAGACTCCACGTCTTCCAGACTAAAGATTTCGGTCTGGTCGTTATACGAAAAGATCTCGCCGTAACGGCCCCAGTTGATGACCGCGTCGAGCGTCTCTTCCGCGGCGCTGTCCGACAGGAAGTCTTCCAGCTCCTGCTCGAAGCGCACGCGGGGCGCACGATGTCCCGGCCGCTCGTTCAACACCTTCTTGATCCGTGCCGCGAGCGGCACGTGCCGCAGCAGATGCTCGGCGAACATCATCTTCCGTTCCTGCGTGCCGAACTCGGAGAACACGCGCGCCGGCGGCGTCAGGAAAATGTCGCCCTCACGCACGTCGGCGAAACCGAGGTGCTGCAGCACTTCGGCGATCGGGAACAGATCGTCGACCTCCAGATGCAGTGAGCGCGCGATTTCCGGCATGTCCGCTCGGCCGTGATACGGCGCGGCCGCGAGCGTCTCGATCAGACCGGCCATCAGGTTGGTCGACACGTGCGGCAGCCAGCTGCCGAGCTCGAGCCCCTTCCGGGTCTTTTCGTCGGTTTGACGCGCGGTCATCTTCGCGTAGATCTCGTCGACGAGGCGGCGGAACGCCGGGTCCAGACGATTGCGCGGATGCTTGAACGGCACCTTGATCTCGGCGATCACGCGGCCCGGGTTCGACGACAGCACCAGAATGCGGTCGCACATGAACACCGCTTCCTCGATGTTGTGCGTGACGATCAGCACCGCCTTGATCGGCATACGGCCCTGCGTCCACAGATCGAGCAGGTCGGTACGCAGCGTTTCGGCGGTCAGCACGTCGAGCGCGGAGAACGGCTCGTCCATCAGCAGCAGCGTCGGATCGACGACGAGCGCGCGCGCGAAGCCGACGCGCTGACGCATGCCGCCCGACAGCTCGCGCGGATAGGCGTTTTCGAAGCCGTCGAGACCGATCAGGTCGATCGCGGCGAGCGCACGCGTGCGCCGCTCGGACGCGCCGACCCCTTGCGCCTCGAGACCCGCTTCCACATTCTGCAGTACGGTCAGCCACGGAAACAGCGCGAAGGTCTGGAACACCATCGCGACACCCTTGGCCGGGCCTGCGAGCGGCTTGCCCATGTACGTGACTTCGCCGCCGGTCGGCTCGATCAGACCGGCGATGATGCGCAGCAGCGTCGACTTACCCGAGCCCGAACGGCCGAGCAGTCCGACGATCTCGCCTTCGCGCAGCGACAGATTCGCGTCGTCGAGGACGAGCAGCTCGCCCTGCGTCTTGTTGAAGCCGCGGCACACGTCCTTCACGCGCAGGATTTCCTCGCCGAGGCGCGGGGGCTTCGGCGGCGTCTGGATCGGCGCGGCGGTCATAGCAGCTTTAGGATTTTGCATCGCGTTAAGCCTTCATTTCTCAATCTAGACGGAGCTTGCCTTCGGCGTAGGCGTACATCGGACGCCACAGCAGACGGTTGAACAGGGTCACGAACAGGGACATCACCGCAATGCCCACGATGATCTTCGGATAGTCGCCCGCCGCCGTGGTCTGCGCGATATAGGCGCCGAGACCATGGGCGGCGACCTTGGTATCGCCCCACTGCACGAACTCGGCAACGATGCTCGCGTTCCACGCGCCGCCCGACGCGGTGATCGCGCCGGTCACGTAGTAGGGGAAAATGCCCGGCAGCATCGCCTGACGCCACCACTGCCAGCCACGGATGTGGAAATTCTTGGCCGCCTCGCGGTAGTCGTTCGGATACGAACTTGCGCCGGCGATCACGTTGAACAGGATATACCACTGGGTGCCGAGCACGATCAGCGGCGATAGCCAGATGTCCGGATTCAGGTGAAAGCGCACGATCACGATCACGAACACCGGGAACAGCAAGTTCGCCGGAAACGCGGCGAGGAACTGCGCGAGGGGCTGCACTTTTTCGGCGAGTGCCGGGCGCAGCCCGATCAGCACGCCGATCGGCACCCAGATCACGGAGGCGATCGCGATCAGCAAGATCACGCGCAGCAGCGTAATCAGGCCGAGCACGAACACATGGCCGATCTCGTCGAGCGTGACGCCGGTGCGCACGTACAGGACCACGCGGTACACCACGTACACCGTGACGAGCAGCACGATCGCGGCCCAGATCATGTCGCCGAGCTTCGAGTTTTTCTCGCGCTGCGGGATCTGAAAGCGCGGCGCGCTGAACGCCGGCAGCTGGAAGCGCACGCGAGCCGCGCGCGCGAACATCCAGCCGAGCGGCACGAGCAGCCGGTGAATCAGCCGCGTGCGGCGGATCAGGTCGAGCAGCCACGATTCCGGCGCGTCGCCCGAGCTCGTGGTCTCCATGCGGAACTTGTCGGCCCACGCGACGAG
>DATAQT010000425.1:0-1963 GCA_036264535.1 Paraburkholderia sp.
GCGGACGAAGTAAACGCGCCCGTCGCCCTTCAGCCGTTGGCGCGCGTCGACGACGCCGGCGAGCGCGCCTGGGCGGCGGAATGGGTCGCGACATTGCTCGCCCGAGAGTCGGTCACCGTCACGCCCGAGCTGAAGGAGCACCTGTGGTCAGCGCTCACCTCGCTCGCCTCCGCGCCGCTCGCGGAGCGGACCATGACAGGCCTTTCGGTCCTGTTGCAGTCCAACGCGCTCAAGCAGGCGCTCCAGCCCTATACCGTGTCGGGACCCTGGGGCCGCTTGCTCGACGCGGAGACCGAACGCCTCGGCGAAGCAGAAGTCCAGGCCTTTGAAACGGAGGGCCTGATCGGCGCCGGCGCCGCGCCCGCCGTGCTGTCTTACCTGTTTCATCGCATCGAGGATCGCTTCGACGGGCGCCCTACGCTGCTCATCGTGGACGAGGGCTGGCTCGCGCTCGACGATCCGGGATTCACGGCCCAACTCCGCGAGTGGCTGAAGACGCTGCGGAAGAAGAACGCCTCCGTAATCTTCGCCACCCAGTCGCTCGCCGACATCGACGGCAGCGCCATCGCGCCCGCGATCATCGAAAGCTGTCCGACACGGATTCTTCTGCCGAATGAGAGAGCGCTCGAGCCGCAGATCGCAGCGATCTACCGCCGCTTCGGTCTCAACGATCGGCAGATAGAGATCCTGAGCCGGGCGACGCCGAAGCGCGAATATTACTGCCAATCGCGCCGCGGCAATCGCCTGTTCGAGCTCGGCCTGTCCGAGGTCGCGCTCGCCTTCACCGCCGCATCGTCGAAGACCGACCAAACCGCCATCGACGAAATTCTCGCCGCGCATGGCCGCGACGGCTTCGCCGCCGCCTGGCTGCGCCGCAAGGACCTCGATTGGGCGGCCGACATGCTCACCCGGAACGAGGAGGTTTTGTCATGATTGCCCATCGCCTGCGCGCCGTGTTTCTCGCAGCGGCCGCAGCTCTTTCCATCGCCGGCTCGACTGTCCCCGCAAGCACGCAATGGATCGTGTTCGATCCGACCAACTACGCGCAGAACATCCTCACCGCCGCGCGCGAGCTTCAGCAGGTCAACAATGAAATCCAGATGCTGGAGAACCAGGCCACTTCGCTAATCAATCAAGCGCGCAACCTGGCGAGCCTGCCGTACTCCTCTTTAGCGCAGCTGCAGCAGTCGATCGCCCAAACCCAGCAGCTTCTCGCGCAGGCGCAACGCATCGCCTACAGCGTCACGACGATCGATCAGGCCTTCACCCAGACTTATCCGCAGGCCTATTCCGGATCGACCTCCTCACAGCAGCTTCTCGCCGATGCGCAGACGCGCTGGCAGAACGCACGCGCCGGATTCCAGGACGCCATGCGCGTGCAAGCGGGCGTCGTGCAGAACCTCGACTCGACGCGCACCCAGATCGACGCGCTGGTGACGGCGAGCCAAGGCGCCACCGGTGCGCTTCAAGCTGCGCAGTCCGGCAATCAGCTCGTCGCCATCCAGACCAAACAGCTCGCCGACTTCACCGCCGTGATGGCCTCGATCGCGCGCGCCCAGAGCCTGGATGCCGCCCGCGCGCTCGAAACCCAGGCTCAGGCGCAAGCACAGACACAGTACTTTCTCAATTATGGCGCCGGCTACCAGTCCGGCAACGCACAGATGTTTCACTGATGCGCGGCCGGCTTCTCAATCTGCCCGCCATCGCGCGCGCCGCAGGCTTCGTCCTCGTCGCCATCGCGATCATCGCTGCCAGGCTGCACTTTCGTGAAGCTCCATCACACGAGGACCGCAGTGCAGGTCCCGAAGCAGCGTCGGATCCGCTCTCCGACGAACTGAAGCGATGCCAGGTCCTCGCGACGCAGGCGAAGGATGACGCGGCATGCGAGGCAGCGTGGGCCGAGAACCGGCGCCGCTTCTTCACCTATCGGCCGGCGCCGAACGCCGCGGCCGCGCCAGACGCG
>DATAQT010000442.1:0-3691 GCA_036264535.1 Paraburkholderia sp.
ACGTATCAACGCGGTGACCCGGTTTCAATGGGCGCCGCGGCCGCATCCGCTTCACCGCCATGACCGGGCGAGGCTCACGCTAACGCGGCCGGAGCCATACGAAAGCGAGGCGCCTGCAAGCGCGCCAGCAGCACAGCGTTACAGCCACCGTGGGTCGCGCGTGAACGCGACCGTCAACCAGCGGTCCGGGCCCGCTTCGCCAACCGCGCGCGATATCCTGTCGCGGATCTGATCGAGTTGGCGCAAGCCGGCATGCTCCATCGCCTCGGGCAGCACGATGTGCACCTCGACGAACAGCCCGCGGCCGATGCGCGTCGCGTAGTGCGAGTGCTTGACGAAGCCATAGTCGGCGGTCAGTTGCTGCATCAGGTCGCGCAGCTCGCGCTCCAGATCCGGTGGCGTGATCAGCAACACTTCCTTGACCGCGACGATCACGGTCCCGATCGGCATCGGAATCAATACGAGCGTCAGGATCGCGAGCACGCCCGGGTCGATGTACGGCGTCAGATGGCCGTGCCCGATGCGTTCGAGCAGCCATGCAAGTGAAAACGCCAGCAGCAGCGCCGCGCTGATGCACGCCGACATCAGCCAGCTCTTGATGTCGAGCCCGATCAGCTCGGAGTCGATCGCGCGATTCACGCGCCGTTCGCGCAGGAACATGAAGAAACAGAACGCGGCGACCACCACCGCGTAGAACACGCCCCAACCGAACTCGAGTTCATGACCGCCATCGAGCAGGCCTTTGATCGCGTTGATGAACGCGTAAAAGCACAACACCGACAGCAGACTGCCGTTGAACACGAGCACGAGCGGCTCGATGTGCCAGAAGCCGTGCTGGAAGCGTCGACTGCTCTCCTGCTGAAGCAGGCGGGTGACGAGCAGTGACAGGCTGCACATCGCGGCGTCGAGCGCAGAGAACATGCCGTCGAAGATGATCGCCAGCGAGCCGCTCAGAATTCCGACCGCGATGCCGAGTCCGGCGATCATCACGGTGCAAAGCAGCGATTGTTTGAGGATGCGCTGTTCGAGGTCGGTTGCTTTCATGGTCCGAGTGTTTGCCCGTGGCTGAAAGACGTTTCGAGGTGAGGGGAGTATATCGAGCCGAAGTGGCCGGAAGTATCGAGGCTCGATTGACAAGCTTGAAACGCAACTAACTGTCAGGCCCATCAACGGTCCGCACGGTTAGTCATCTACGGCACACATCAAATGCTTTTGCTTTCAAAGGAAGAGGGAACCGGCTTGTGTCTCGGGAGCGACACGAAGCCGGGTCGAGTCGCGAACCCGCTGCGTTCAGATCACTTCTTTCAACTGCCGCACGATCGCCGCGGTTACGCTCATCTTTCCATGCTGCGCGCGCTCCAGCATCCCCACGTTACGCCGCACGTCGGCATCGGGCAGCGGCACGACGCGCAATGCGTCATCGCGTGTCCATGAGGAGCGGCGCAGCAGCGGCACCACAGCAATACCAATGCCCTGGCGTACGAGTTCCGCGATCCCTTCCAGCGAATTGAGTTCGAGAAACTCATTGACCTTCACGCGCTGCTTGCGCAACGCGCGGTCGATGATCATGCCGGTGCGTTGCGTCCGATCGAAGCGCAAAAAGCGCTCCGCGCGCAACAGCTCGGCGACCGGCGCCTCAGCCAGGTTCGTATTGGCGAGCAGCACGAGCGGCTCCGAATAGACCGGCGTCCACTGCACGCTGGCCGGTCGCCGGCCCGGCGTGTCGATGATCACGGCCGCGTCGATCTCGCCCGAATCGACCCGCGCGGCGAGATCGACCGACTTCGCGGCCGTGATGCGCACGTCGAGATTCGGCCGCGCCATCTTCAGATGCGCGACGGCTTCGGCCAGCGCGCCGACGACCGATTCGACCGCGCCGATCGACACCGGCCCGACGTCTTCGTCGACCCCGCCCGCCGTCATGCGCATCGCCTCGTAGACGGCGAGCAACTGCTGCGCGTGCGGCAGCAGGCTCTTGCCCATCGCGTTCAGCATGACCTTGCGGCCGCTGCGGTCGAACAGTTCGTGTTTGAACTCGGCTTCGAGCGCGCGCATCTGCATGCTGACCGCCGATTGCGTGAGCGCCATCTGCTCGGCCGCAATCGCGAACGAGCCGTGACGCGCGACGGCGGTGAAGGTGCGTAAGAAACGGATCGTGCTCAAGGCGGCCTCGATGAAGTGGGGGGTTCCGATACATCAATTTTCTTGAAGCGAATGACAAGAAATTTTAGCTTTCCTTGATTTAAGCGGCTATGGACAATGAGGATCAAACATCCGGCGATATCGCGCGCAAGCCGATTTGCCCTTCAACGGAGACATACCCCATGAAAATCATCCCCGAAATTGCTCACGCCAACACCGGCATCCAGACGATTCGCCGCGACATCCACGCGCATCCGGAGCTGTGCTACGAAGAGCACCGTACCGCCGACGTCGTCGCGCGGCAGCTCGAAGCGTGGGGCATCGAAGTGACGCGCGGACTCGGCAAGACGGGCGTGGTCGGCGTGCTGCGCAACGGTTCGAGCCGCAAGGCGATCGGCCTGCGCGCCGACATGGACGCGCTGCCGATCCAGGAGCTGAACACCTTCGAGCATGCGTCGCAGCATCCGGGCAAGATGCACGCGTGCGGCCACGACGGCCACACCGCGATGCTGCTCGGCGCCGCGCAGTATCTGTCGCAACATCGCAATTTCGACGGCACCGTCGTGTTCATTTTCCAGCCGGCGGAAGAAGGCGGCGGCGGTGCGAAGGCGATGATCGAAGACGGGCTGTTCGAGCGCTTCCCGGTCGATGCGGTGTTCGCGTTGCATAACTGGCCGGGCATGCCGGCCGGCGAGTTCGGCGCGCGCGTCGGCGCGACCCAGGCGTCGAGCAACGAATTCAGGATCACCGTGAAGGGTGTCGGCGCGCACGCGGCGATCCCGCACAACGGCATCGATCCGGTGTTCACCGCCATGCAGATCGGCACGGGCCTGCAGAGCATCATGACGCGCAACAAGCGTCCGATCGACGCGGCCGTGCTGTCGATTACGCAGATCAACGCGGGTGAAGCGGTCAACGTGATTCCCGATACGGCGACGCTGGCCGGCACGGTGCGCACGTTCTCGGTGGAAGTGCTCGATCTGATCGAAAGCCGTATGAAGCAGCTCGCGGAAGCGACCGCGCTCGCGTACGGCTGCTCGGTCGAGTTCTCGTTCCGCCGCAACTATCCGCCGACCGTCAACACCGAGAAGGAAACGCATTTTGCGCTGGGCGTGATGCAGGAAATCGTCGGCACGGCGCACGTCGAGACGAACATCGATCCGACCATGGGCGCCGAAGACTTCTCGTTCATGTTGCTCGAGAAACCGGGCTTCTACGCGTACATCGGCAATGGTCACGGCGATCACCGTGATCACGGTCATGGTCTCGGCCCCTGCATGCTGCACAACACGAGCTACGATTTCAACGACGACGTACTGTCGCTGGGTTCGACCTATTGGGTGCGCCTCACCAAATCGTTCCTGACGCCCGCGTAACTTGTCCAGCGGATTGCAGACACCCGCTTTAGAGGAGAGTCAATGAACGCATCGCCGTATTTTGCGTCGTCCTATGCGAGCGCACGGGAGCTGTATTTGCGGGCCGCCGCGGGTATTCAGGCGCGCGTCGACAGTCACGTGATACCGGGGCATCGAGGGCTCGAAGGCGAAGC
>DATAQT010000458.1:0-23163 GCA_036264535.1 Paraburkholderia sp.
CAAACCTGTTACTGTTTTCGGTTCTCTCGAACCGGTCGCTCACTCAACGTACTGACGAAGTGTTCAACCATCTTTCGATGACCAAACCTTCCTTTCATTACTGTGTGAGGCTTCTGATACTTTTGCCTGACAGCAGATTCCGCAGAATCCACCGTCCGCATCGAGCATCAAGCGCCCACACTTATCGGCTATTAGTTTTTAAAGATCGAGCCGCACCACCCGCCGCGCCGGAACTGCAACCACCGGCACCGCTTCGTCTGCGTCGCTGCATCAGCAGCAGAGAGGCGAGATTATGGAGAGCGGTCGTCAACACGTCAAGCCCCTTCTGCGAATTTCTTTTGGGGCCGGCGTGCGACGATGCGACGCTATATATAGGAAAAGGCATCTAGCCCCTTGCGAAAGAAGCAACGCGCCCCTATCTACGCGCCGTGGCACATGTGCACGGACCACGCACCAAGGCACCACAAGCATGCACGCCACAACAACAGCCACGATGATTTGATGTGCACCATGAGCGCGAACCCTCAAGCTCGTATATAATGCGAGCCGCGCAAAATTTCGCATATCCATCGGCCCGCTTCGAGCGGGCTCATCTTTTTTGCTCCCCAGAGCACAGCCCAACAATCGCGTTGAGTCACTTCAGGTGATGCTGAGCTCTGCTCGAAACGCCTGACGGTAGCGTCTTGCGTCTCATAGCGAAGCCTCTAGAGGAAATTACGTGAACCCTTTTGATCGCGAAGATTCGCAACACGACACCGCCGCCTTCACCGCCAAAGTTCCGTCCGGCCGCACGGCCAAAGGCAAGGGCGCCGGCAAAGCGATCCCCGTGGCAGCCGAGTTGCTGCCGCAACAAGCCGAAGAACGCCAGCGCCTGATGCGCGCACTGATTCAGCTGGGTAAGGAGCAAGGCTACCTGACCCACGCCCAGATCAACGACCACCTGCCCGACAACTTCACGGCCACCGCCGCGATCGACAGCATCGTCAGCGCGTTCAGCGACATGGGCGTGCAGGTCTATGAGCAGGCGCCGGACGCGGAAACGCTGCTGCTCAACTCGAACGCTCCGACCGTTGTGTCGGACGATCAGGCAGACGAAGAAACCGAAGTCGCGCTGTCGACCGTCGACTCCGAGTTCGGCCGCACTACCGACCCCGTGCGTATGTACATGCGCGAAATGGGCGCGACCGAGCTGCTCACGCGCGCAGGCGAAATCGCGATTGCGAAGCGCATCGAAGACGGACTGCACGAAATGGTCCAGGCGATCGCCGCGTGCCCGCTCGCGATCTCCGCGATCCTCGCGAGCGCGCAGCAGGTCGCCGATGGCGAGCTTCGCATCGACGAACTCGTCGACGGTCTGAATGAAGAGGCGGCCGCCGCGGAAGAAGTCGCGAGCGCCGATGCGGATGCCGACGAAGACAGCGACGCCGTCGAAGCAAGCGAAGACGAAGAAGAAGACGACGACGGCCCGGCCGATTCGTCGGCGGCGGATGAAGCTCGCCTGAAGCAGCTCACGAGCGACTGCCTCGAGATCTTCGCCCAGGTCGGCGTTCTGTCCGACCAGATGAACGCGTCGCACACGCGTGGCGACGTCACCTCGAAGGCCTATCTGCGCGCACGCGAAGACATTCAGCAACATCTCGCGAAAATCCGCTTCACCGCACGCACGATCGACCGTCTGTGCGGCGACGTGCAGCACCAGGTCGCGCAAGTGCGCGCGATCGAGCGCAACATTTTGCAGATCGTCGTCTCGAAGGCCGGCATGCCGCGCGAGAAGTTCATCGAAACGTTCGCTGGTAGCGAGGCCGACCTCGGCTGGACCGAGCGTGCCGCACGCACTGGCGCGTCGACGTATGGCGCGGCGCTCGAGCGTCACCTGCCGGCCATCCAGTCCGAACAGCAGAAGCTGATCGACATCGAGGCGACGGTGTCGCTGCCGCTCAAGCATCTGAAAGAGATCAACCGCCAGATGGTCGCGGCCGAATCGAAGATGCGCAAAGCCAAGAGCGAGATGATCGAGGCGAACCTGCGTCTGGTCATTTCGATCGCGAAGAAGTACGTGAACCGCGGCATGCTGTTCCTCGACCTGATCCAGGAAGGCAACATCGGTCTGATGAAGGCCGTGGACAAGTTCGAATACCGCCGTGGCTGGAAGTTTTCGACTTACGCGACGTGGTGGGTCCGTCAGGCCGTTACGCGCTCGCTCGCCGATCAGGCCCGTACGATCCGCGTGCCGGTGCACATGATCGAGACGATCAACAAGCTGAACCGCATTTCGCGCGAGATCCTGCAGCAGACCGGTCAGGAAGCGCATCCGGCGGTGCTCGCGGAGCGCATGGAGCTGTCGGAAGAGAAGGTGCGCGGCATTCTCAAGATCGCGAAGCAGCCGGTGTCGCTGGAGACGCCGGTTGGTGACGACGGCGATGCGACGCTGGGCGACATGATCGAAGACGCGGCCGTGTCGTCGCCGGCGGATGCCGCGATGCAGGCCGACCTGCGTGCCGCGATCGACGACGCCCTCGACTCGCTGTCGCCGCGCGAAGCGAAGGTGCTGCGCATGCGCTACGGCATCAACACGAAGTCGGATCACACGCTCGAAGAAGTCGGCAAGCAGTTCGACGTGACGCGCGAGCGGATCCGTCAGATCGAGAGCAAGGCAATGCGCAAGCTCATGCATCCGAGCCGCGCGGACCGTCTGAAGTCGTTCCTCGACCGATAAGCGTCTACCACGCTTGCCGTGCGCGCCGCACGGCAAGCCTGCTCCACCTCATATACAAGCAGCGGGATGAACCGGCCGACGGTGAGTCCCGCTGTTTGCTTTCTGCTGAACCTTCCACACACGACTTTACACGCGAGCGCTCTCCGCTTCGCCTCTACCCTGTTGTCCACAGATTTTGGGAACAAGCTTGTGGACAACCTGCGCATGACCGCGCTAAGTCATTGAACGTATTGGCTTTCGTGCCGGCGCCTTCGATGTGTCGCAAGTGCGACGTCGCTGCATGAGCGACCGCGTTGCGGCCGTCGCAGAAACGCGCGCCGCGCGGTGCCGGCGACACGACGTCAATCTCAGAAAGCGCCACCATGATCGAGCAGGCTCAGCATACCCTCGCCGGTCAGCGGCGCCGACACGGTGCTTTGACCCAGCATGTGCGGGTCGAGGTGGCCGCACACCTGCAGTGTGTCAGCGGCAAAGCGCATCAGCCGATGCAGCACAATCGGCGCGCCCAAGCCGAGCGTGAACACGACGATCGCAATATTGCCGCACTGCAAGCCGAGCAGACGCGCCACGCTGACGCTACTGCCGAAGCGCAATTGTGAGCCGAGCAACGTATTGCCCATCACATGGCGCGTCAGCGCGGCAACATAAAAACCGCGCATCAGCATGGTGCCGATGCAGAACAGCGCGTAGAACAGAAACAGCGATCCGAGCACGGCCAGCGACGGCGCCGTACCCGACAAGTGGCCGACATGCATCGATGCGAGCGCGTCCTTCAGAAACACCATGAACAGCACGGCGAACAGCACGACCACACCGATGAACGTCACGAGGAACAGACCGTAGACGGCCCGCGCGCGCCCCTTGAAGCGAAAACCCAAACTACCGAAGCTGCTCGCGTTGATGCGGTGCTCCGTGAGACGCATCGATGCCCACGGCGTTATCTGACCAAGCGTGACGACGCACACCAACGCATACAGCAAGACGCGCACGCCGTAATCGAGCGCCGAGCCGGTCATGCCGCCGCGAATGCCACACCACTGCGTACGGCTCAGCTGATAGCGCTGCGCGCCGAAAAACGCGGCCGCCGCCAGCACGACGATCAGCAGATACAACGCGACGACGGGCAGCGCACCGAGTGCCGCGCTTTTCGTCACCATGCGCAAGACCACGCTCAGCGCGCCAGCCACGAACGCCGCGCTGAACACCACCACGATCGCGAGCAGAAAGCCCTTGAACCGCTCGCCGCCGGTGCCCGTGTACTCGAAGCGCTCGTCCTGAAAACGCATGTGCGACCAGACGTAGCGGCGATTATTCGTGGTCGCCCAGAAGCGGAAAATGCCGAGCGTCACGATTTGTAGCAGAAGGTTTCTGAAAAAGATGCGGTAGAGGTCGCCGAGCGTGCCGTCGTAGATCAGCAGCGGGCGCTTCTCGTCGAGTGAATTCATTGTGTTGCCCTCTTTTTCTCATTTAGTGTTCTTATGGCCCGTTCACGGATACTCGTGCGGCACTTGTATGCGGCATGCGTGCGCGAACGCTGGCTTGGGTAGCGCGAGCCCATGCAAAACCTGTCTTTCAGACACTTAGGGAATCAGGCGAAACGGAAGCCGGCCGGCAAACACAATAATTACACGGTTTCCTATCTTTATAAACGGTATTCCCGCATATAAATCGGTCATTTCCATTACGAGATTTGGCAGCGTGCGGATTTATTCAAATTGCATAATCTCAAAATTAAAACACGCAATAGCGATTTTATTGGCGGCGTTCACGAGGAGTCCGCTTGTGCGGGTGGATAGCCCGACGTGACGGTCGCGCGCAGCTTTGCCAGCGGCTTGCCGAGATCGGCCTCGTAGAACGACATGCGTTGAGGAAAACGATTGCGCATTCGCACGCAACGCTATTTTCAATTAATAAACGATGCGGTGATTTTTGTTAAATCGCAACAATTTTTGGCATTCGGATAAAAAACCCGGCTACGCATTAGATGCGCAGCCGGGTTATCTGCCGCATTCCACTGACCGTGTCGATGCGACTAAGGTTTTATTGCCCCTCGAAGTACCGCTCGAGCGCGCGCTTCATTCGGCGCACGCCTGTTTCAATATCCTCGACACCAGGCGCGGCAAACGATAGACGCAGCGCCGCCCTATCGACGGCGTCCTTATAAAACGCTACGCCCGGCACAAACATCACGCTCTGCTCGATGCACACGCGCAGATAGTCGGACGCATCACCCACTGCGTTCAGCCGCGCCCACACGAACATGCCGCCCGCCGGACGATGAAACGCGATGTGCTGCGCGAGATGCATGTCGAGCGCATCGCACAGCACGCGGCATTTCACGGCATACGCGTCGGTGAGGCGCGGCAGATGCCGCTCCAACGCGCCGCTCAGGAGGTACTCGGCGGCAATCGCCTGGGTCCACGGCGCGCTGCACAGATCGACGGTTTGCTTGGCGACCACGCAACGCCGCACGATCTCCGCGTGCGCGACCATCCAGCCGACGCGCAAACCCGGCGCGACGATCTTCGACAGACTCGAAAAATGCACGATCCAGTCGCGCGAAGCGGGCACCTGCTCGCTCAATGCCAGAAGCGAAGGCAATGCCGTGCCACCGAAACGCAGATCGCCATACGGGTCGTCTTCGACGATCACGAACCGATAGCGTGCCGCCAGTTTCAACAATGCGATTCGACGTTCGAGCGACAACGTCGCCCCGGTCGGATTCGCGAACGTCGGCACCGTGTATAGCAGCTTCGGCGCGCGATGCAGCGTGCCCGCTTCGAGCAATGCGGCGAGCTTCGCGACGTCGAGGCCGTGCTGATCGACGGGCACCGTGACGACGTCGGCCTGTTGCAGCTTTAGCGCCTGCAACGTGGCCGGATACGCGGGCTGCTCGACGAGCACGACGTCGCCGGGCGCGACCATCACGCGCAGCAGCAGATCGAAGCCTTGTTGCGAGCCGGTCGTCACCAGCAGGTCCTGCGGCGCGCATGGCGTGCCGCGCCGTGACATCAGCTGCGCGAGCTGTTCCTTGAGGATCGCGATGCCATCGGTCGGGCCGTATTGCAGGCACAGCGTCGGCTGTTTCGATGCGCGCGCGGCCGCGGCATCGAGCCCCTCACCGTCGAACAGATCGCTCGCCGGATAGCCGCCGGCGAACGAAATCATGCCGGGCTGCGCGAGGTATTTGAACAGCTCGCGGATCGGCGAGCCGCTCGGCGTTTCGAATGCGGGATTGAAGGAGTACATGGTGACGGCCGCCTGTCTTTCGCGTGATATCGATTGGGATGTCAGAGACGATCGGCCTCGATTGTGGCCATCGTCGGCATCAGCGGCAAACGATATCTATGCACTACTTATTGCGTTTTCCGCATGACCCCTTCGAGCGCTGCACCAACGGCTACACCACGTTCTTTTCGACGATCGGCCGGTTTTCGAGCACACGCGTAAAGCTTAGTGAACCGAGGTCGAGCGTCGTATAGCGGCCATGCAGAATCAATTCGCTGATGCCGCGCCCGGTCGCCGGTCCTTGCTGCAAACCGTGGCCGCTGAAACCATTCGCGAAGATACAGTTGTCGACGTCCGGATGATGGCCAATGATCGCGTTCTGATCGAGTACGTTGTATTCGTAGTAGCCAGACCAGCAGTTCTGCACGCGCAGCGCTTCGAATTGCGGCACGCGATTCGCGAGCGTCGGCCAGATCACGTCGTCGAACAGCGCGTGATCGACTTCGTCGAGCGGCAGATCGTCGGGATCGTTATCGGCCGATGGCGATGTGCCGCAGATATACGAATTGCCCTCGGGCCGAAAGTACACGCCGCTCGGATCAATCAGCAACGGACAGCGTTCGAGCCTCGCCGGGGACGTGACGTTGAAGATACTGCGGCGCCGTGCATAGACGGGCAGGTCGATGCCGATCATCTGCGCGACCTTGCGCGACCACGCGCCGGCCGCGTTGACGACGACGTCGCAAGCGTAGGTCTCACCGTCCGCGGTTTGGACCTGCGTGACGCGGCCGCCGTCGCGATGCAGCGCGGTCACATCGGCGGCGACATAACGCGCGCCGAGCGCCTGCGCCTTCTTGCGCAGCGCTTGTACGAGACCGTAGCCGTCGAACCAGCCCTCGCCGCTTTCGCCAAATGCGCCGGCCACGAGGTCTTCGGTATTGAGCCAGGGGAAGCGCGTCTGCAAGCTATCCCTGTCGAGCAGGCTGATATCCGCGCCGAGACTTTTTTGCAGCGCGTGATTCTCGCGCAGCGTCGCGACACCGGCCGGCGTCGCGAGAAACAGATAGCCGCCTTCGTGCAGATCGATCGACGGCCGCGTGCCGTCGACTTCGAGCCGCTCGCCGATCGAGCGCAGAAACCCGATGCCGAACAGCGACATCTGAATCGACAGCGGCGTCGAGAACTGCTGACGGATCGACGCCGCCGACAACGCCGACGACGAGCGGGCATAGGTCGGATCGCGCTCGATCACCGTGACGCCGACTGTCGGATCCGACAGCCGCAAAAAATACGCAACCGAGCTGCCGATCACCCCACCGCCGACGATCACGACTTTGGAACTCACGTCTTACTCCACGAGTAACGCGGCCGCTCCGGAACGCCGGGCGGCGCAAACGGACTGCTGAAACGTGCGCGGCTGTCGACGCACCGCCACCGCTCGCAACTTAACGCTGGCGCGCTCAGTCGAGATTGAAGTCGATACCCTGCGCAAGCGGCAACGCCGACGAGTAATTCACGGTGTTGGTCGCGCGACGCATGTAGGCCTTCCACGCATCCGAACCCGACTCGCGCCCGCCGCCGGTCTCCTTTTCGCCGCCAAACGCGCCACCGATCTCCGCGCCGCTCGGCCCGATGTTGACGTTCGCGATGCCGCAGTCGCTGCCCGACGCGGACAGGAAGCGTTCCGCTTCACGCAAATCGCTCGTGAACACGCACGACGACAGACCGTGATGCGCGGCATTGTTCGCCTCGACAGCATCGGCGAACTCGGCATAGCGCAGCACGTACAAAATCGGCGCGAAGGTTTCCTTCAGCACGACCGACGTTTGCGACGGCATCTCGACGATGGCCGGCCGTACGTAGTAGCCGCCCTCATAACCCTTCACTTCGACGCGCTCGCCGCCGAACACCTTGCCGCCCTCGGCCTTCGCCTGGTGCAGCGCCTCCTGCATGCGATCGAACGCTTGACGGTCGATCAGCGGCCCCATCAGCGTGCCCTTCTCGAGCGGATTGCCGATCGGCACGCGGCTATACAGCTGCTTCAGACGCTCGACGGTCTTCTCGTACACGCTGTCGTGCACGAACAGACGCCGCAACGACGTGCAGCGCTGACCTGCCGTGCCGACCGCCGAGAACAGGATGCCGCGCATCGCGAGTTCGTGGTCAGCGGTTTGCGCGACGATGCCCGCGTTGTTGCCGCCGAGTTCGAGCAGCGAGCGGCCGAAGCGCTTCGCCACTTCGACACCGACCTTGCGACCCATTTCGGTGCTGCCCGTCGCGCTGACGATCGACGCGCGCGGATCGGCCACGAGCTTTTCGCCAACGTCGCGGCCGCCGATGATCAGCGCGGTCAGGCCGGCCGGCGTATCGCCGAATTCCTTCAGCGCGTCTTCGAGAATCTTGTTGACGGCAAGCGCCGAGAGCGGCGTCTTTTCCGACGGCTTCCAGATCACCGCGTTACCGCACACGAGCGCCAGCGCCGCATTCCACGACCATACCGCCACCGGAAAATTGAACGCCGAGATCACGACGCAGGTGCCAAGCGGATGCCACGACTCCGCCATCCGGTGACCGGGACGCTCGGACGCGATCGTCAAACCGTACAGTTGGCGCGACAGACCGACCGCGAAATCGCAGATGTCGATCATTTCCTGCACTTCGCCCATGCCTTCCTGCAGGATTTTGCCGGTCTCCAGCGCGACGAGGCTGCCGAGCGCGTGCTTCTGTTCGCGCAGCCGATTGCCGAGCAGCCGCACGAGCTCGCCGCGGCGCGGCGCCGGCACGTTGCGCCACACGGCGAACGCGTCTTTGGCCTGGGCCAGCGCCGCGTCGACTTCCGCCGTCGTCTGGCTGGCCACTCGGCCGATGAGTTCGCCGGTAACCGGCGAATGAACCGCGATATCGCCGGCTTGGGCGGCGTGGGCAATGCCGAGATCGGCGAGGATGTTGGACGCGTCCATGTGAACCCCTTTAATTTCCGATACGAAACAAGAGTAAGTTCGGAAACTATACACGCGGGACTTTATGGCGGCAAGGAGATGCTTGGGGGAGCGAAATACCGGTTGACAACGTGCGACGATGTTTCCATAAGGAAACTTCACGTCACTTCAGCCGGTATTCGCGGCGCGCGCGTCAAGCTCCTGGCGCGCCGTCCCCGTCCACCACGGCCATCAACCGATCCACCAGCACGCGGGCGAACGGCGGCAAGTCCTTCAGACTGCGCACGCAGATCTTCAGCTTGCGTTCGGCCCACGGATCGTTCAGGCCGACGATTGCGATCTGCATCGTCTTTCTGTGCCGCAGCGCGACCGACTCCGGCACGATGCCGATTCCGACGCCCGCTTCGATCATCCGGCACGCGGCCTCGAAGTTGCCGACCTGGATGCGAAGTTTGAGTCGCGCGCCGAGCGCATCGGCGGCGCTCATGATGAACGCATGGATCGCGCTCGACGTCGGCAGGCTCACGAAGTTCGCATTCAGCACCTGCGAGAAATCGACCGACGCCTGCGCGGCGAACGGATGCTCGCACGACGTCACGAGCACGAGCCGATCGTCGCGATACGGCAGCATCTCCAGATGCTCGGCATGCACGTTGCCCGCGACGATGCCGATATCGGTCGCGCTATCGGCGACGCCCTTGACGATCTCGCCGCTCAGCACTTCGCGCAGATCAATGTTCACGTCGGGATGATCGCGCAGGAAACGGCTCAGCACGGCCGGCATGAACTCGCTGATCGCGGTCGTGTTGGCCCAGATGCGCACGTGGCCCTTGATGCCCTCGCCATACTCCTGCATGTCGCCGGCCAGATGCTCGACGCGTTCGAGCACGAGCCGCGCGTGATGCACGAAGGCCTCGCCCGCCGGTGTCGGCGTCACGCCCTGGCTGGTGCGATAGAGCAGCTTGAAGCCGAGCTGCTCCTCGAGATTCTTGACCCGGTTGCTGGCGGCGGGTGCCGACAGATGCGAACGCTCCGCGGCACGCGCGAGGTTGCGCGTGTCTGCGATGTGCAGGAGCAGGCGTAAATCGACGAAATCGAAGTGCATGATGAAAGTTGCGGGCTGAGCGTGCGCAGAACAACTTTCATCTTAACCGGGCGCGGGGGAATTGGACCTGGGAAAGCTCCGAGTCAACGTCTATGGGCTAAGCCGATTCCCGCATCATTTCCGCTTGCGGCATCAGCTCGGCATCGGGCGAAATCTCTTCGAGCGTCTGCTGACTCGTTTCGATGCGCAGCGCGAGGATCGCGACGCTCAGCAACAGCAACACCGCGCCGACCATCGTCAGCACACCCGTCACGCCGAATTGCGTGTAGAGCAGCAGCGCGACATACGGCGTCGACATCGATGCCGCGCGTCCGCACGTGCCGGCCACGCCAGTGCCGCGCAAGCGATGTGCGGTCGGAAACAGCTCAGGGATATAGCCGAACAGACCGAGCGTGCAGACCGTGTAGATTGCCGTCACGAGCGCGAAGCCGACGACCGCGATCGGCACCGGCGCGCGCATCTGCACGTAGATGAAGCCGAGCACGATCGTTGCGAGCGAGAACAACACAATGCCGTTGCGCCGCCCGAGGCGGTCCGTCACGAGATAGCCGACGATAGCGCCCGCCGGCGCGCCGAACGACATCAGCAGCACGAAGCCGAGCGACTGCACGATGGTCAGACCTTCCTTGACGAAGAACGTCGGCAGCCACGCAACGAAGCCGTACAGCGACATGTTGATCGCCATGCAGGTCAGCGCGGCGACCAGCGTGCGGCCGATCATGCCGCGCGCGAATAGCGCCGAGAACGGCGCGGCCGGCACCTCGTGACTGACCACGCGCGCAACCGGCGGCAGCTTGCCGACGCGCGCCTCGACCTGTCGCTCGATCGCCGCGACCGTCGCCTCGGCCTCTTCGAGCCGGCCGACCGTTTCGAGCCAGCGCGGCGACTCCGGCATCCGATGGCGCAGGAACCACACGATGAGCGCGCCAACGCCCGCGATCGCGAACATGTAGCGCCAGCCGAGATGCGGAATCACCCAATAGCCGATCGCGGTCGCACCGAGCAGACCGGAGTTGATGATCAGCGCGAGCAGCGACGTCCAGCGGCCGCGCGTGGCGGGCGGCACGAACTCGCACAGCGTGCCGGCCGCGACCACGAGCTCGGCGCCGAGGCCAATGCCCATGATGAAGCGCAGCAGGATCAGCCAATAGATGTCCGGCGCGAAGCAGGCGGCGATCGACGCGAGGCCGAAGATCGCGAGATTGGCTTGATAGGAATAGCGTCGGCCGAAGCGGTCGCCGAGATAGCCTGACAGGCCCGCGCCGATCATCATGCCCATGAAGGTCGCGGAGATGAAAAACGAGCCGAGCCGCAGATCGGTGAAGCCGGTCTTGATCATCGCCGCGAGCGCGCCGTTGGCGAGGTAGATGTCGAAGGCGTCGAGGAACGCGCCCGCGCCGATCAGGCCGAGAATGTTCCAGTGAAAGCGGCTGATGGGGAGGCGGTCCAGGCGGGCGCCGGAGTTGATGGGGGTTGCCAAGTTTTGTCTCCTGTCTTTATAGGCTGTGCGCGGGTGGGTGGGTCGCGTGCGCGGAACGATTCTGCGAGGCTACCTTTGTTGTGCACGGCGGCTCGGGTGCAGAGTGCTGAGCGGCGGCGATTCAATCGTGCTCGGCCGCTTGGCTTCAAGAGTGCGACAGGTGGCGTGGGGTGGGAATTGGGCTTTTTGGAGGTCGGTGTTTTGGTTTCGTTAACGGATGTGAATGATGCAATTCTTTGCCGATAGTCGCTTCGCTGCGCCGGTCTCACGGGTTTGACAGAAGCCGCATCTCTGACTAAAGTCAGAGATCATGAGCACACAGAACGTTCAACAGGTTCGAAGCTTCAACCGGATCGTGGCCGAAGCCATCGGCGCGATCGATGAGCGTTTTCTTGGGCGCGGTCGGCCGATGGCCGAATCGCGGCTTCTATGGGAAATCGGACCAGGCGGTGCCGAGATTCGCGATCTGCGAGCGCGCCTTGCCCTGGATTCGGGTTATTTGAGCCGCATCCTCGGGTCTCTCGAGCGGCAAGGCTTCGTCGCCATCGAACCCCACCCCGAAGATCAGCGAGTTCGACGTGCTTGCCTGACTGACATGGGGCTAAAGGAACGCGCGGAACTTGACCGGCTGTCGGATGAGGTCGCGTTGCGTGTGCTGGATCCACTGAGCGATCGGCAACGATCCGCGCTTCTTGCCGCCATGGCCGAAGTGGAACGTCTGCTGCAGCCATGTCTGGTCCGCTTCGCGATCGAGGATCCTGCCAATGACGACGCACGCAGTTGCTTTGAACAGTATTTTGCCGAACTCAATCAACGCTTCGACTCCGGCTTCGACCCGTCACTGAGCCTGTCGGCAGATGCTCATGAATTGACCTCCCCTGAGGGCGCGCTCATTCTCGCGCGACTCCATGGCAACCCTTTGGGGTGCGTTGCAATCAAGTTGCACAAGAGAGCGCCGGCGGAGCTGAAAAGAATGTGGGTCAGTCCTTCCGGACGTGGTTTGGGACTCGGTCGTCAATTGCTTGCGGAAGCCGAAAATCACGCTAGAAAGATGGGGGCACGCAAGGTTCGTCTCGAGACCAACCGGACCCTCGCGGAGGCAATTCACCTGTATCGAAGCGCAGGTTATGTGGAAGTCGAAGCGTTCAGCGCCGAACCGTATGCGCATCATTGGTTCGAAAAGAAATTGCGCTAGTTCCCTGGCGCCGATACCCGCCTCATCGCCCCTCCAAAATCCTCCGCGCCTTCAGGATCACCGGCATATCGACCATCTTCCCATCCACGGCAACGGCGGCGCCATGACTCGCCTCGACAGCCGCAAGCACCCGCCGCGCCCACTCGACCTCGGCGTCACTCCAGGCATACGCGCGATGCACCGCCTCGATCTGCTTCGGATGAATACATAGCTTGCCGCCGAAACCAAACCGCCGCCCGCGCCGCGCCTCGGCCTCCACCGCATCAGCGTCGGTAATCGTCGTCGACACGCCATCCACCGGCGCTCCAATGCCGGCGAGCCGCGATGCAAGCACGATCTGCGAGCGAAACGGATGCAACTCCTCGCCATCCCCATCGATACCGAGATCGATCTGAAAATCGAGCGTGCCGAACATAATACGCAGCACGTGCGGCGAGCCGCATAACTCCGCCAGATTCGCCATCCCGCGCGCGGTCTCGACAATCGGCAGTATGCTCAACGCCGGATGCGCGTTCGCCAGCACCGCGGAGATTTGCTCCCGATTCTCAGCCTTCGGCAGCACGATTCCCGCAACGCCGGCTTGAGGAACGAGTGCCGCAACGTCATCGTGAAACCATGAGGTATCCGAACCATTGACGCGCACCCACGCGGCCCGCGATGC
Organism: Paraburkholderia sp.; assembly: GCA_036264535.1. Lineage (GTDB taxonomy): Bacteria > Pseudomonadota > Gammaproteobacteria > Burkholderiales > Burkholderiaceae > Paraburkholderia. The sequence goes on from DATAQT010000458.1 coordinate 13,325, forward strand.
ATTAGCCGACACCGCAGCCAACACCGCAGCACGCGCCATCAGCTTCTCATCTGGCTGCACCGCATCTTCCAGATCGAGAATCACGGCATCCGCACCGGCCGCATAGGCCTTGTCAAACCGCTCGGACCGATTCCCCGGCACGAACAGATACGACCTCGGCAACGCGCTCATGCCGCCACCATCGCGCGCGACGTTGCTTCGAACACCGAACCCATCTGCGCCTCTTCGGCAACACGCCACGCGCTGGCAAGCAGTTGCGCCGCCTCGCTTTCACTAGCCGCCCCCGAAAACGCCGCCAGCCGATGCAGCTTCGTCGCAATCTCATCGCGCGACAACGTATTGCCCGGATCGCCCTTCGGCTCATCGACACGCCCATCGAACACGCGGCCGTCGGTCGTCGTCACCGTGACCTTGCCGATCCAGCGCGCGGGATAGGCGGCGTCGACCTCGGCGTCGAACGCCATCGTGACCTTGTCACGGAACGAGGCGATCTCGCTCGCGTCGAAGTCCCGCTCGAATTCGGTCACGCCCGCATAGCCGTGATGCGCGACGAGACCGAGCACCGTGCCCATGTTGAACTTCGCCTGATGCACGGTGCGCGGCGTGACCACCGAACCGAGTACATCGATCGCGCCTTGATGCACCTGTGCGACGACCTTCGCGATGTCACGCGGCGCGAGACGATGCGTCTGCACGACGGCAAGCAACGCATCGGCGGCCGGATGCGTATGGCGGCACGCCGCGTGATACTTGAACGACGTCTCGGCGGTCGCCCAGCGGCTGCCAAGCCGATCGACGAGGCGCGCCGGATCGGCGTCGCTCGACATGGCCGCCGCCATGCCCTGAGCGCCTTCGAGAATGTGCGTAGCGCCCTTGAAGCCGTCGGCGGCGAGTTGCGCGGCCATCAGGCCGTTCGCGGCGGCCATCGCGGTGTGCAGTTGCTTCGAGTCGGCGGCGTCGCGCAGGAACTCCCACAAGCCGCTCGCCTGCGTGCCTGCCGAGCCGAACGCGTCGAGCATCTGCGACGGCGACAAACCCAGCAAGCGCCCCGCCGTTGCCGCGGCCGCGACCGTGCCGACCGTGCCCGTGGTGTGAAATACCTTGTAGTGCGAACGCCCAAGAAACTCGCCGATGCGGATGCCGACCTCGTAACCCGCCACCGCCGCCGCGATGAAGTCGCGCCCCGACGCTCGCTTTGCCTGCGCCAATGCGAGCGCGACCGGGAACACCACAGTCGCCGGATGAAACACTGAGCCGTTGTGTACGTCGTCCTGTTCGGCGAAATGCGACGCCGCACCGTTGATCATCGCGGCGAAATACGGCGTGGTGCGACTGCGGTCGATCAACACTTCGCAAAGGCCGTCCTTAGTCGCACCGGCTGCCGCGCGTGCGAAACGCGCGATCGTCTCGACCGGCCGCGCACCCTTGCCGGCCAGCGCCGAGCCGAGCCAATCGACGTACAGGTTGACGGTACGCTCGACGACCTCGTGCGGGATGCTCTCGAAGTCGAGTTGCGCGGCGAAAGTGGCAAGCGTGAGACTGGGATGGTCGTTCATTTGTGACGTGCGCCGTGTTGGCCAGATTGCGGATCGGGTTGGTTCGGAAGGCCGGCTCGTCGCCCTTCATCACACGCGTGCCGGCGCGAAGAAACTTGCTTGAAGAATCAGATCGTGCCGCCCGCACGCAGCGCGTCGATACGCGCGTCGCCGTAGCCAAGCTCACGCAGAATTGCCTCGGTGTGCTGACCGAGGGCGGGCACCGGGTCCATGCGCGGCGCGATGTCGGAAGGCAAGCCCGGCGGCCGCAGTGCCGGTATCGCGCCCGCGGCAGTGCCGACTTCCTGCCAGCGCTCGCGCGCCTTCAGTTGAGGGTGCGCCCACACGTCGGCGAGCGTATTCATTTGCGCGTTCGCGATGCCGGCCTCATCGAGTCGCTCGATCACCTGCGCGGCGCTCGTGTTCGCGAACGCCGCGACGATTACCTCGCGCAACGCGTCGCGCGCTGCGGTGCGTTTCGAGTTCGACGCGAAGCGTTCGTCGATCGCGAGTTCCGGCTGTTCGAGCACACGCTCGCAGAACAGCTTCCATTCGCGTTCGTTCTGCAAGCCGAGCATGACCGTCCTGCCATCGCCAGCAGGAAACGGTCCGTATGGATAGATCGTCGCGTGTGCGGCGCCCGCGAGCGCAGGCTGCGGCTGGCCGTCGATCGCATAGTAGAGCGGATAGCCCATCCACTCGACCATGCTCTCGAGCATCGACACGTCGATTCGGCAACCGCGTCCCGTGCGCCCACGCTGCAATAGCGCGCTCAGGATGTTCGAATACGCGTACATGCCCGCCGCGATATCCGCGATCGAGCAGCCAGCCTTCGCCGGTGCGCCGGGCGAACCGGTGATCGACAGAAAGCCGGACTCGCTTTGAATCAGCAGGTCGTACGCTTTCTTGTCGCGATACGGACCGTCCGCGCCGTAGCCGGAAATATCGCAGACGATCAACTTCGGATACTTCTGGCTCAGCGTGTCGTAACCGAGGCCGAGCCGTTCGGCCGCGCCTGGCGCGAGGTTTTGCACGAGCACGTCCGCATCGGCAACCAGGGCATCGAGAATCTCCGCGGCCGCGGGCTGCTTCAGATCGAGCGAAAGGCTTTCTTTCGAGCGATTGGTCCAGACGAAATGCGACGACAGCCCATGCACGCGTTCGTCGTAGCCGCGCGCGAAATCGCCGCCCCCAGGCCGTTCGATCTTGATCACGCGCGCGCCCAGATCGGCGAGTTGACGCGTGCAGAATGGCGCGGCAATCGCGTGTTCGAGCGTGATGACCTTGATGCCGTCGAGTGGTCTCATGATGTCCGCCAGCGGGTCAGAACGAACGCGGCAGCCCGAGGATATGCTCGGCCACGTACGAGAGAATCAGATTGGTCGATATCGGTGCGACCTGATACAGACGCGTTTCGCGAAACTTGCGCTCGACGTCGTATTCGCACGCGAAGCCGAAGCCGCCATGAAATTGCAGGCACGCATTGGCCGCTTCCCAGGATGCATCCGCCGCGAGCAGCTTGGCCATGTTCGCCTGCGCGCCGCACGGTTGATGCGCATCGAAACGACGGGCCGCTTCGAAGCGCATCAGGCTCGCTGCCTCGACGTTGATGAACGAGCGCGCGATCGGAAACTGCACGCCCTGGTTCTGCCCGATCGGCCGGCCGAACACGACGCGCTCCTTCGCGTACCCGGTGACTTTATCGACGAACCAGTAGCCGTCGCCGATGCATTCCGCGGCGATCAGCGTGCGTTCCGCGTTCAGGCCATCGAGAATGTATTTGAAGCCCTGCCCTTCTTCGCCGATCAGATTCTCGGCGGGGATTTCGAGGTTGTCGAAAAAGAGTTCGTTGGTCTCGTGATTGACCATGTTCAGAATCGGCTGCACGGTCAAGCCATGACCGATCGCTTCGCGCAGATCGACGATGAAGATCGACATGCCCTCCGATTTCTTCTTCACGTCAGCGAGCGGCGTGGTGCGCGCGAGCAGGATCATCAGGTCCGAATGCTGCACGCGCGAGATCCACACCTTCTGGCCGTTGATCACGTAGCGGTCGCCGCGCCGCTCGGCGGTGGTCTTGATCTTCGTCGTATCGGTGCCGGTGGTCGGCTCGGTCACGCCCATCGCTTGCAAACGCAGGTCGCCACTCGCGATCTTCGGCAGATACTTGCGCTTCTGTTCTTCCGAACCATGCCGCAGCAACGTGCCCATGTTGTACATCTGACCGTGGCACGCGCCCGAGTTACCGCCGGCGCGATTGATCTCTTCCATGATCACCGATGCTTCCGTGAGCCCGAGCCCCGATCCGCCGAAGTCCTGCGGAATCAGCGCGGCGAGCCAGCCGGCCTTCGTCAGCGCGTCGACGAACGCTTCCGGGTAGCCGCGCGCTTCGTCGATCTTGCGAAAGTACTCGCCAGAAAACTGCTGACACAGATCGCGTACGGCCTCGCGAATGTCCTGAAACGAATCGTGTTGCGTGGTTTGCATGGTCGAATCTCGTCGAATTCAGGCGAGCGCGGCAGTCGCGCGCATGGTCAGATAACCTTCGTGGTCCTTGGCCCACAGGTCGATGGTCTTGCCGTCGGCGGCGGGCTTGCCGCATACCGTGAACGGCTGGTCCGCGAACGTAGGACGATGCGCGCGAAACGCGAAGCTTTGCAACGTCGCTTGCGGCAGTTCGCGGCGCACGAGATCGACGAGTAGCGTCGCAATCAACGGACCGTGCACGACGAGACCCGGATAACCTTCGACCTGCGTGACGTACGGATGGTCGTAGTGAATGCGATGGCCGTTGAAGGTCAGCGCCGAGTAGCGGAATAGCATCACGGCATCGGCGTCGATCGTGCGGCGCCACGTTTCGCCTTCGAGCGCGGGCGCTGGGCGCTGCGGGTGCGCGCCTTCCTGCGGCGCGTCGCGATAGACGATGTCGTGCTCCTCTTCGAGCTTCAATTCGCCATCGACTTCGATCGTATGTTGCACGGTCACGAACACGAGGCGGCCCGAGCGGCCGGTCTTGTCTTCGATGCTGGCGATCGTCGAGGTGCGCTGTGCGTGCTCACCGATCTTCAGCGGCGCATGAAACGTGAGCCGGCCGCCAGCCCACATGCGGCGCGGCAGCGGCACCGGCGGCAGGAAGCCGCCACGCTTCGGATGACCGTCGGGGCCCACTTCCGATAGTGGCGCGACCGGCAGAAAGTACAGCCAGTGCCACAACGGCGGCACGGTGTTACCGCTTTCCTCGCGATCGAGCGTGGCAGCGAGCGCCGTCAGCGGAAACTCGGTGATGTCGTCTTCGGCCACCGCCCGCTTGTTGAGCCAGTCGTCGAGTTTCTCTGAGGCAGCGGACATGGCGGAGTCTCCAGATACAGGTGTTGGGGCTAGTTGGCCCCTACTATGACCGACGCGTTGCGTTGCGCGAAGTTCGAATTTTCGAAGTGGGTCTTTGGTTTTGATTAAGACGTTAGGCCCAGCGCGCGAAGCTGACAATCTGTTTTCAGCTCGACTAGCGATTCGATGCGGCCTGACCTGGTAGTTTTCCCAAGATGCCGCGGCGCCCCTGCACCTGCCCGCTTATTTGAGCCCGAGCCGTTTGGCCAGTCGATTCAGATTCGCCCGGTCGAGACCCAGCTCGCGCGCGACCGCTGCCCAGTTCTGCCTGTTGCGGACCAGTGCTTCGAGAACGAGGTTGCGTTCGAACTCGGTGACCGCGCTACGAAAGTCTCTCGTCTCGCTTTCCTCGCTTTGCGTGACGGTTGGATTTGCTTCGTCCTCCTGTGCATCGGATAACGCGAAGTCCATAGCCGTCAGCGTCAGAATGCGGCGGCGCTCACGGTTAACCGCCAACGCCTTCAGCGCACTACGGCCAATCAGATGTTCGAGTTCGCGCACGTTGCCGGGCCATGAGTAGTGCAACAGCGCGGCCTGCGCGTCAGCCGCGAGACGCAGACTCAGCAGACCGAGCCGCGAGCGATTGTCTTCGAGGAAAAAACCCGCGAGCAGCAGCACGTCGCGGCCACGCTCGCGCAACGGCGGCACGCGCAATGGGTACACGCTGAGGCGATGATAGAGGTCGGCGCGAAAGCGGCCCGCGCGCACCTCTTCGGCGAGATCGCGATTGGTTGCGGCGATCAGTCGCACGTCGACCCTGTGTTCATGGTCCGAGCCGATGCGCTGCAACTGGCCGTTCTGCAGCACGCGCAACAGCTTCGCCTGGACGGCGAGCGGCAACTCACCGACTTCGTCGAGAAAAATGGTGCCGCCGTCCGCGAGTTCGAACTTGCCGCGCCGATCCGCCGACGCCCCCGAAAACGCGCCACGCACGTGCCCGAACAGTTCGCTCTCGACGAGCGTGTCGGGCAACGCCGCGCAGTTCAGGCTGATCAGCGGCTTGTTCGCGCGCGGCGACAGCGCGTGAATCGCATTAGCGACCAGTTCCTTGCCGACCCCGGTCTCGCCGGTGACGAGCACGGTCAGATCGCTGCCGGCCACCACCTCGATCTCCTTGATCATGCGGCGATGCGCGTCGCTGCTGCCGATCAGCTCGCGCCGGCTCTCGCTGCTCGCCAGCCGATACGCTTCCGCGCGGCGCTGCGCCTCCTCGCCATTGCGCGCCAACGCATCGATGCGTTCGACGACGCTCACGGTCGCGGCCGCAAGGCCGAGAAACGCCTGCAGCGAGGCCATGTCGATCGTATCGAAGCGCGCGGGGTCGAGTGCGTCGAGCGTGAGCAACCCCCAAGGCTCGCCGCGGATAAACAGCGGACACCCCAGACAGTCGTGCACTTCGAGGGGCCCGGCCGCCATGCCTTGCACGAGGCCATCGTAGGGGTCGGGCAGATCGGAGTCGGCGGCGAAATGGGTCGGCCCCGGCTGCGCCAGCAGCTCCTGAAAGCGCGGATGCTCGGCGACGCGAAAACGCCGCCCGAGCGTATCGCTGCTCAAACCGTCGATCGCGAGCGGCACGAGCGTATCGCCTTCCAGACGCAGCAGCGCGGCCGCGTCACCCGGAAACAGCGTGCGCAGTGCGCTGAGCAGCCGCCGGTAACGCTCGCGCTCGGACAGCTCGCGCGACAGGTCGAGAATCAGGGGAGTCAGAACATCAAGAATCGCCTCCGTAGTCAGATCGACTGCGGATTGAGTCTTTTCGACTAGGGTCGAAATAACCATCTTAAATGCCAAATCGTTGATCTATATGCATTTTATGCCTGGCACGGATCGTGGATAGTAGAGGCAGTCTGCCGAAACCGGCTGCGACACTCGCTGATAGACAGACGCTCACACAGACTCTCATCAGGACTCAAAACATATGCTATCCGCCGGACACCGCGCCATCATCAAAGCAACCGTGCCGCTTCTGGAAAGCGGCGGCGAGGCGCTCACCACGCACTTCTACAACCTGATGCTCAGCGAGCATCCGGAAGTGCGCCTGATGTTCAATCAGGCCAATCAGGCGAACGGGGCGCAACCGCGCGCGCTGGCCAACGGCGTGCTGATGTACGCGCGTCATATCGATCAACTCGAGCAACTGGGCGGCCTCGTCGCACAGATCATCAACAAGCACGTATCGCTGAACGTGCAGCCCGAGCACTATCCGATCGTCGGCAAGTGCCTGCTGCGCGCGATTCGCGAAGTACTCGGCGCGGACGTCGCAACCGATGCCGTGATCGAAGCCTGGGCTGCCGCGTATCAACAACTGGCTGATCTGCTGATTGGCCTCGAAGAGAAAATCTACGCCGAAAGCGAAGCAGCACCCGGCGGCTGGCGCGGCACGCGGCTGTTCCGCGTCGCGCGCAAAGTGCGGGAAAGCGACGAGATCACGTCGTTCTATCTGCGACCCGATGACGGCGGCGAATTGCTCGCGTTTCAGCCGGGGCAGTACATTGGCGTGCGTCTCCTGATCGATGGCGAAGAAGTGCGCCGCAACTATTCGCTGTCCGCAATTGGCGATGGCCGCGAATATCGTATCAGCGTCAAGCGCGAACCGAATGGCACCGTGTCGAAGCATCTGCACGAGCGGATCCAGGAAAACGACACGCTCGACCTGTTCGCACCGGCCGGCGAATTTACGCTGCAACCCGGCGACAAGCCGTTGGTGCTGATCAGCGGTGGCGTCGGTATCACGCCGACAATGGCGATGCTGCAAGCCGCGCTGAAGACCAATCGTCCGGTGCATTTCATTCACGCGGCCCGTCATGGCGGCGTGCATGCATTCCGCGATGCGATCGATGCATTGGCCGCGCGTCATCCGCAACTGAAGCGCTTCTATTGCTACGAGCAGCGTCGTGCGGGCGATGCCGATGCGCACGCAGTCGGCTATGTCGACGAGGCGAGTCTGAAGAAGTGGCTGCCGGAAACGCGTGACGTCGACGTGTATTTCCTCGGGCCGATCGCGTTCATGAAGGCGATCAAGAAAGGCCTGAAGGCGATTGGCGTACCGGAATCGCAGAGCCGTTATGAGTTCTTCGGGCCGGCTGCCGCGCTCGAATAACGCTTGCGAGTCACGACGAGTATTTACTTGCCCTCATTGAATCGCTGCAGCGCCTGGTCGAAGACGGGCATGTCTTCAGGCTTCAATCACGCCGGTGGGTTTGGCCTCGTAAAAACAGGCCGGATCTGCTGCGCGTTCTAGCGCTCCCTTCTACGGCGAAACGCCCACCAGCCTGTGAGACCGGTAAAGCCGGCGACCAGCAACACCATCCAGAAGCCATGCTTGTTCTCGGCGAGCGGAATGCCGCCGACGTTCATGCCGAAGAAACCGGCGACGATATTGATCGGCATCACCAGCACCGTGACGAGCGTCAAGGTGAATAGCGTACGGTTGTTCTGCTCTTCGAGGCGCGACGTGATTTCTTCCTGCAGCAGTCAGACCCGTTCGATCAATCCCGCCACATCCGACAGCACGACTGAGAACTCCTCGGTCGATTCACGCAGATCCTGCACATCCTCTGGATGAAGCCAGCGAGGCGGCCTCGCCAGCAAGCGAAAGATCGCGCCGGGCTCCGGTGCGAGCATGCGCTGCAGGCGCGTCAGCGTGCGGCGCATTGCACCGAGGTCGAGCCGGTTTTGCGTCGGCCGTTGCGACAGAAAGCGGTCCTCGATTCGATCGACGTCAGCACTGGTTCGGCGCACGATCTGCACGAGCAGGTCGGCCTGGTCGCGCATCAGATGAACGAGCAATTCGGCGGATGATCTGAATATTTCCCCTTCGCGCACCGACGCGCGCAAACGGTCGACCGAGCGCAGCGGCTTCAGCCGCGCCGTGACGATGAGGCGCTTATGTGCGTAGATCCACAGCGTCGCGATTTCCGACGGGATGAATTCGAGGTTGAACATGACGTCATTGACGACCGCGCGCAGTGCGCCATCCGCATGTTCGATCCGCGTCGAATGCGACCCTTCGCGCAAGGCGTCGAAAAACGTTTCGGGCAGATCGAGTTGCGCCCGCATCCAGCGCTCGCTCGCGCTATGGGCGAGATTGAAGTGGAGCCACAGAAACTCGCCGGCGTCGTCCTTGTACTCGCGAAAACCAGTCGACGACTTCGTCCGCGTCGATGGGCTGGCCGGCTCGCGTCGCCGAAAACCGGAATCCGCAGACCATGCCCGACGAATCCGCGCCGTAGGTCTGCAATAGCAGATCAGATTTCATAGGTCGTTCAATGCCTGCGTTTCCGAAAGGAATACGTGAGCATAGCTTGACCAATTGAAAGAAAATTGACGCGCGCGTTTTCCGGCGTCGTATTGTCGAATTGCGGCGGTCGGCTTGTCACGGAAACGTCATTTTATTCGATATCGGCGCGTAAACGCAAAAACCCCACCGTTTCGGGTGGGGTTTCTGACGGGGTGAGGAGCCTGACGATTACCTACTTTCCCACGGGCAATCCGCACTATCATCGGCGTGGAGTCGTTTCACGGTCCTGTTCGGGATGGGAAGGGGTGGGACCGACTCGCTATGGTCATCAGGCATGACGGGTTGCTGCGTCGCTACGGGGGAGCGCCACAGCCAATCGGGAAGAAGCGTAAAGGATTCGGTGTACTGGGGTTGTGTTGTTTCTGGCACAACACCGATCACTCAACCTGTGTGTCTGCTACCCCACCCGGGGGTTCACACGCATCCCCTTCGGGGATCGGACCAGAGTCAGCGCTGACGCGCCAACTCAGGTCGAGACACACCTGTTATAGGATCAAGCCTTACGGGCAATTAGTATCAGTTAGCTCAACGCATTACTGCGCTTACACACCTGACCTATCAACGTCCTGGTCTTGAACGACCCTTCAAGGGGCTCGAAGCCCCGGGGATATCTCATC
>DATAQT010000463.1:0-11236 GCA_036264535.1 Paraburkholderia sp.
AGCCGATAACCGACCAAACTAATCAGATCGATATACCGGCAATAAGCAGCGATATTTTTGTTTATAAAAATGATCCGCAAAGATGGTCCAGCCCAGATTGGCTCGACGGTCGAACGGACAACAACAACGGTTCGCGCGAGCGCCCCCTTTCGCACAGCCACACCCTTTGACAAAGATTGGAGAATCCATGAACACAAGCCTCAGCAGCGCGCTGAAGACGACTCTCAAGGCCACCGCATGCGTCGCCGTGCTGGCAAGCGCATCATCGGCGTTCGCGCAATCGAGCGTGACGCTCTACGGCCAGGTCGACGAATGGGTCGGCTCGCAGAAGTTTCCGGGCGGCAAGACTTCGGTGGTGGTGTCGGGCGGCGGCATGTCGACGTCGTTCTGGGGCTTCAAGGGGACCGAGGATCTGGGCAACGGCTACAAGGCGATCTTCGCGATCGAAGGCTTCTTCCTCGCGCAAAACGGTCAGTACGGCCGCTTCACCGGCGACACGATGTTCTCGCGTAACGCCTACGTCGGCATCGAATCGCCGTACGGCACGGTGACCGCCGGCCGTCTGACCACGCCGCTGTTCGTGTCGACGATCCTGTTCAACCCGTTCGTCGATTCGTACGTGTTCTCGCCGATGGTCTATCACACGTACCTCGGCCTCGGCACGTTCCCGACCTACACGACCGATCAGGGCGTGACCGGCGACTCGGGCTGGAGCAACGCGGTGTCGTATGCGTCGCCGAACTTCAACGGCCTGTCGGCGACCGCGATGTACGCGCTCGGCAACACGACCCAGAACGGCGCGAAGAAGTGGAGCGGCCAGGTGCTGTACTTCCACGGCCCGTTCGCGGCGACCGCGGTGTACCAGTACGTGAACTTCAACAACGTGCCGGGCGATCTCGGCAGCTTCGAGACCTCGGGCGTGCCGGGTCTGCGCAGTCAGAGCGTCGCGCAGGCAGGCGTGTCGTACGACTTCAAGTTCGTGAAGCTGTACGGCCAGTACATGTACACGTACAACGACCAGCAGGTCACGAGTTGGCACGTGAACACCGGACAGGGCGGCGTCACGGTGCCGTTCGGGCCGGGCTCGGTGATGGCGTCGTATGCGTATTCTCGTAACGGCGGCGGCTCGAACCAGACGCGCCAGACGGCGGCGGTCGGCTACGACTATCCGTTGTCCAAGCGCACCGACGTCTACGCCGCCTACCTGTATGACCACATCACGGGGCAGTCGAGCGGTAACACCTACGGCGCGGGATTGCGCGCAAAGTTCTGATCGACCCCTGCTGAGTCTCATTGCAAAGCCCGAGTTCCGTCTGGAACGCGGGCTTTGTCGTTTCCGGGCACCGTCGAATACGCGCCTTTGCTGCCGTCCTTTTGATAAACGCGGCAAAATGGCGTCGATTGATTCCTGAAGCGAGCGACTGAGACGGACACCCTCGTCAGCATGAAAGTGTTTCGCCACGTGGTGGAAGCAGGCAGCTTCGTCGGCGCGGCGGAGAAGATGGAGATGTCGGCGGCGATGGCGAGCAAGCACGTGATGCACCTGGAGCAGCAACTCGGTGCGCGGCTCTTGAACCGCACCACGCGCCGCGTCGCACCGACGGAGGCAGGCCGCGAATACTACGAGCGGCTGAGCCAGGCGCTCACCGAGCTCGACGAAGCCGGTCAGGCGGTCGGCGCGGCGAGCATCGTGCCGCACGGGCGGCTGCGCGTGTCGTCGCTGTCGGCGTTCGGTCTGAATCACGTGATGGCGGCGGTCGCCGACTACGCCGCGCAGTACCCGCAAGTGACCGTCGACATGACGCTGTCCGACCGCGTCGTCGAGTTGATCGACGAGGGCTTCGACGTCGCGATTCGCGCGTCGCCGGGCGGGCTCAAGTCATCCTCCCTGATCGCGCGGCAGATCGCGACCGCGCATCTGGTGCTGTGCGCGTCGCCCGTCTATCTGCGCAAGCACGGCAAGCCGAAAAGCGTCGCCGATCTCGCGCACCATAACTATCTGCAGTACGCGGGCGTCTCCGCGCTCGAAGTCGCGACCGGCGACGCGGGCTCGCGCGTGCGTCTGTCGGGCAACCTGATCGTCAATCAGCTCGAGGCGCAGCGCGTGGTCGTGCTGCATGGCGCGGGTATCGCGATGCTGGGCACCGAGGTAATCGGCAGCGATCTCGCCGAGGGGCGGCTCGTGCCGTTGCTCGTCGACGAAGTGCCGCCGCGCGAGCTGCCGATCCACGTGGTCTACACGAGCCGGCGGCACCTGTCGGCGAAGGTGCGCTCGTTCGTCGATTTTCTGGCGGCGCGGTTTGCGAACGAGTCGCTGTGGCCGTCGCTCGACGAGATTCGGGCGTTGGCGGCGCGCTAGCGGGCCACCTGCAAACAGCCCCGAACCGCCCAACACTGGCCGCCCCGTCGTCTTACCCCGTTTCTATATACTGACTGTCAACACCCGTCAGTTAAATGATCTGGGGGAGACATGACCGATCTGTCCACGCCGCAGCGTGCCGGCAGCCATGCGCTGCCCGCGGGCCGGCGCCTGCGCTTCGTCACCGCTGCCGCACTGTTCGACGGCCACGACGCGTCGATCAACATCATGCGGCGCATCCTGCAGGCGAGCGGCGTCGAGGTGATCCATCTCGGCCACAACCGCTCCGTCGCTGAAGTCGCGACCGCCGCGCTCAACGAGGACGCCGACGGCGTCGCCGTGTCGAGCTATCAGGGCGGCCACAACGAATACTTCCGCTATCTCGTCGAGCTACTGCGTGCGGGCGGCGGCGAGCGCATCAAGGTGTTCGGCGGGGGCGGCGGGGTGATCGTCCCCGAGGAAATCGCCGCGCTCGAACGCGAAGGCGTCGAAAAGATCTACTCGCCGCACGACGGCCAGCGGCTTGGTCTGCAAGGCATGATCGACGACATGACCGCGCGCTGCGTCGAAGGCGCGCGCGCGGCCGACGCGGCTCGGCCGACGCCCGTGCACGAATGGCTCGCCGAGCTGGCCGCGCGGCCGTTGCCGCGTCGTAGCGAGGCTGACCCGAGGCGCGATTCGCACCCCGCCGATCCCGCCGCGCCGATCTTGCGCCGCCTCGCGCAACTGATCAGCGCGTTCGAAACGAACACCGTCGATGCCGCCGCGCGCGAGCAGCTATCGACGCTCGCGCAGTCGATGCGGATCCCGGTGCTTGGCATCACCGGCACCGGCGGCGCGGGCAAGTCGTCGTTGACCGACGAGCTGATCCGCCGCTTCCGGCTCGACTACGGCGACACGCTGAGCATCGCCGTGCTCGCGATCGATCCGTCGCGCCGCAAATCCGGCGGCGCGCTGCTCGGCGACCGTATCCGCATGAACGCGATCGGCGATTGGGGCGGCGGCGCCCGCGTCTACATGCGTTCGATGGCGACGCGCGAGGCGTCGAGCGAACTCTCCGATTCGCTGCCCGCCGCGCTGATGCTGTGCAAGGCCGCGGGCTTCGATCTGATCGTCGTCGAGACCTCGGGGATCGGTCAGGGCGATGCGGCGATCGTGCCGTTCGTCGACGAATCGCTGTACGTGATGACGCCCGAGTTCGGGGCCGCGAGCCAGCTCGAGAAGATCGACATGCTCGACTTCGCGAGCTTCGTCGCGATTAACAAGTTCGACCGCAAGGGCGCGCAGGATGCGCTGCGCGACGTCGCAAAGCAGGTGCAGCGCAACCGCGCGGACTTCGCGAAATCGCCCGAGGCGATGCCGGTGTTCGGCACGATCGCGTCGCGTTTCAACGACGACGGCGTGACCGCGCTATACCGGCGTATCGCCGATGCACTGCGCGCACACGGTCTGCGCGAGGGCGGCGCACGCCTGAGCGCACCCGACGGCCTGCGCTTCTCGAGCAACCTGCATGCGATCGTGCCGCCTGCGCGTGTGCGCTACCTGGCCGACATCGCGTTGACGGTGCGCGGCTATCGCGAGCGGGCCAATGCGCAGGCGCAAATCGCGCGCGAGCGCTGGCAGCTGGTCGAGACGCGCCGCATGCTCGGCGAGGCGGGCGGCGACGCATCATCGCTCGACGCGCTGATCGGGCAACGCAGCACCGCGCTCGGCGAAGCCGAACGCAAGCTGCTCGACGCGTGGCCGCAAACCGTGGCGGCCTATGCCGGCGACGAACACGTGGTCCGCATCCGCGAGCGCGAGATCCGCACTGCGCTGACGGTGACGACCTTGTCCGGCTCCGAAGTCCGCAAAGTGTCGCTGCCGAAATTCGTCGATCACGGCGAGATCCTGCGTTGGCTGATGCTCGACAATCTGCCCGGCTATTTCCCGTTCACGGCCGGCGTGTTTCCGTTTCGCCGCGAGAACGAGGACCCGACGCGGATGTTCGCGGGCGAGGGCGATCCGCAGCGCACGAATCGCCGCTTCAAGCTGCTGTCGGAAGGCATGCCGGCCAAGCGGCTATCGACCGCGTTCGACTCGGTGACGCTGTACGGCGAGGAGCCGCACGAGCGCCCGGACATCTACGGCAAGGTCGGCAATTCGGGCGTGTCGGTCGCGACGCTCGACGACATGAAGACGCTGTACGATGGCTTCGACCTGTGTTCGCCGGAAACCTCGGTATCGATGACGATCAATGGCCCCGCACCGACGATCCTCGCGATGTTCTTCAACGTCGCGATCGACCAGCAGATTGCGCGCAAGGAAACGCAGCAAGGCCGTCCGCTGACCGAAGCCGAGCTCGTCGCGACGCGCCGCGCCGCGCTCGAAAACGTACGCGGCACCGTGCAGGCCGACATCCTGAAGGAAGACCAGGGGCAGAACACCTGCATCTTCTCGACCGAATTCAGCCTGAAGGTGATGGGCGACATCCAGGCGTATTTCGTCGAGCACGGCGTGCGCAATTTCTATTCGGTGTCGATCTCCGGCTATCACATCGCCGAGGCGGGCGCGAACCCGATCTCGCAACTCGCGTACACGCTCGCGAACGGCTTCACGTACGTCGAGGCGTATCTGGCGCGCGGCATGCCGATCGATGACTTCGCGCCGAATCTGTCGTTCTTCTTCTCGAATGGCATGGACCCGGAGTACACGGTGCTCGGCCGCGTCGCACGACGCATCTGGGCGATCGCGATGCGCGAGCGCTATGGCGCGAACGAGCGCAGCCAGAAGCTCAAGTATCACGTTCAGACCTCGGGCCGCAGCCTGCACGCGCAGGAAATCGATTTCAACGATATCCGCACGACGCTGCAGGCGCTGATCGCGATCTACGACAACTGCAACTCGCTGCACACCAATGCGTTCGATGAAGCGATCACGACGCCGACCGAGGAATCGGTGCGTCGCGCGGTCGCGATCCAGCTGATCATCAATCGCGAATGGGGGCTCGCGAAGAACCAGAATCCGAGTCAGGGCAGCTTCGTGATCGACGAGCTGACCGATCTGGTCGAGGAAGCGGTGCTCGCCGAGTTCGAGCGGCTGACCGAGCGCGGCGGCGTGCTCGGCGCGATGGAAACCGGCTATCAGCGCGGCCGGATCCAGGACGAGTCGATGCTGTACGAGCATCGCAAGCATGACGGCTCGTATCCGATCGTCGGCGTGAACACGTTCCTGAGTGCGCATCCGCATGAAGCGCCGCAGCCGATCGTGCTGGCGCGTTCCACCGACGCGGAAAAGCAGAGTCAGCTGCGGCGGCTACGCGAGTTCCAGACGTGCCACCGCGACGCCGCGCCGGAAGCGCTCGAACGCCTGAAGCGCGCGGTGATCGACGACGACAACGTGTTCGCGGTCCTGATGGACGTGGTGCGCGTGTGTTCGCTCGGGCAGATCACCCACGCGCTCTTTGAAGTGGGCGGGCAGTATCGCCGCAATATGTAGGACGCGGCGGCGGGTCAGCCCGCCGCGTTCGATGCCTCAGCGCGCGATTCCGAGGCGCGCCTTCGCGTCGTCGTATTCCTTCTTCAGACGCTGCACGAGTTCGGCGACGTCCGGCACGTCGTCCATCAGGCCGACGCCCTGGCCCGCGCCCCAGATGTCCTTCCACGCCTTCGCCTTGTCGCCGCCGAAGTTCATCTTGGTCTTGTCCGATTCGGGCAGAGCGTCCGGGTCGAGCCCCGCGTTCTGGATGCTCTCGCGGATGTAGTTGCCGTGCACGCCGGTGAAGAGGTTCGTGTAGATGATGTCCGACGCCTTCGCGTTGATGATGGCCTGCTTGTAGCTTTCGACCGCGTGCGCCTCTTTCGTCGCGATGAAGCGCGTGCCCATGTAGGCGAGGTCCGCGCCCATCGCCTGCGCGGCGAGAATCGAGCCGCCGTTCGCGATCGAGCCCGACAGCACGATCGGGCCGTCGAACATGCGCCGCACCTCGCCGACCAGCGCGAACGGCGAGGTGGTGCCTGCGTGGCCGCCCGCGCCCGAGGCGACCAGAATCAGTCCGTCCACGCCGGCCTCCAGCGCCTTTTGCGCGTGGCGCAGATTGATCACGTCGTGCAGCACGATGCCGCCATAGCTATGCACCGCGTCGACGATTTCACGCGCCGGCGCGCGCAGGCTCGTGATGAAAATCGGCACCTTGCGCTCGACGCACACGCGCACGTCGTGCTCGAGCCGCGCATTCGACTGATGAACGATCTGATTGACCGCGATCGGACCGATGAGCGCATCCGGGTGCGCGGCCTTGTGCTCGGCGAGCTGGGCCTGGATCTGCGTCAGCCACTCGTCGAGCAGTTCGGCCGGGCGCGCGTTGAGGGCCGGGAACGAGCCGACGATACCGGCCTTGCACTGCGCCAGCACGAGTTCGGGATAGCTGACGATGAACATCGGCGAAGCGACGACGGGCAGCGCGAGGTTTTGCAGAACGGCAGGCAATGCCATGGTGCGAGTCTCCAGATTGAGCCTACCGGAGCGACGTGCGCCCGGCGTTTGATGAGTTTAGCGGCACACGGCTTGCCGCGTGTCGATCGGCGAATGCATCTGGCCATCGCGCGAAACCGGTATGCCGCAGCCGCCTCAAAATTTAAGAACGGTCGTTCGATTATAGGCTAAGCGCGCGGCTCGCGCCCGGCAGGCTCGTTTCGAACGGTTCGAAGGAGTATTCAGGTTCCATGTTTGCGTGGTCTATCCCACCCCGCGCGGACCGGTTGGCCTTCTACAATGCACAGACCCTCATTCGACCAACGAGACGTCATGGCCTTCGAGAATTTCTCGCCCTTTCGCGTCGCCGTGGGCGATGTCGATATTTTCGGAGTCAAGGGCGGCGCTGGGCCGCCTTTGCTGCTGCTGCACGGCCATCCGCAGTCGCATCTGATCTGGGCGCGCTGCGCCGCGCCGCTCGCGCAGCACTTCACGGTGATCGCGACCGATCTGCGCGGCTACGGCGCGTCCGGCAAACCGGCGAGCGACGCCGCGCACACGCCGTATTCCAAACGCACGATGGCCGCCGACCAGGTCGCGCTAATGCGCCACTTCGGCTTCGAGCGATTCCTCGTTTGCGCGCACGATCGCGGCGCACGCGTCGCGCACCGCATGGCGCTCGATCACGCCGACGCGGTCGAGCGTCTGATGCTGCTCGATATCGCGCCGACGCTCGCGATGTACGAAGCCACCGACCGCACGTTCGCGACGCATTACTTCCACTGGTTCTTCCTGATCCAGCCCGAGCCGCTGCCCGAAACGCTGATCGGCGCGAATCCGGCCGCCTATGTCGACGCGGTGATGGGCGGGCGTCACGCGGGCCTCGCACCGTTCGACCCCGCTGCGCTCGACGCCTATCGCGCCGCGCTCGCGCAACCGGAGGCTCTGCACGCGATGTGCGAGGAGTATCGCGCGTCGGCGAGCATCGATCTCGAGCACGATCGCGCCGATATCGAGCGCGGCAACAAGATCGGCTGTCCGCTGCGCGTGCTATGGGGCGACAAGGGCGTGATCGAAAAATGCTTCGATGCGCTCGCCGAATGGCGTCACGTCGCGCGCGACGTGAGCGGCCGCGCGCTGTCGTGCGGTCACTATCTACCCGAGGAAGCGCCGGACGAACTGGTCGCCGAGATGCTGTCGTTCTTCGAAGCGGTCGACCAATAAACGACGGGCCGCCTTGCGCGGCCTTCGTTGGACCGTCCTTAGCCGAGCGGCGGCAGCCGCCGCGCGACCGGCGTCGATTTGACGATCGCCGTGCTGGTCTCCGCACGCTCGGTCACTTTCGACAGGATCTCGTCGAGCTGCTCGATCGAATGCAGGTACAGGCGGCAGATGAAGCAATCGTCGCCGGTCACCTTGTCGCATTCGACGAACTCCGGAATGCGCCGAATAACGTCTTCCACCAGATGCAACTGGCCGGGCAGCGGCTTCACGCGCACGATCGCCTGCAACGTGAAGCCGAGCGCGCGCGGATCGATCTGCACCGTGAAGCGCTCGATCACGCCCTGCGCTTCGAGCCGTCGCACGCGTTCGGCCGTGCTCGGCGCCGATAAACCGACCACGCGCGCGAGTTCGCTGACCGGCTGGCGCGCGTTCTGCGCGAGCGCGGCGAGTAGCGCGCGGTCGGTGTCGTCGAGGGTGACCGGCGCTATCGAAGCGAGGCGTTTGCTCATGATGGCCTTCGTTTATGAGGTGAAAACGCGGCAACGCTTCAGTTTAGCCATGTATTCGCGCGGGCGGATTAATTACACTGCCAGTCATGCAGGTATCAATCCGGGATCGAATCATGGCTTCAAACAAGGCTTCCACGACGACCGCTAGCGGTACGTCGAGCGACATCCGCCGCGGGGCGGCGGAGATGAGCATCGCGATGCTGATGTCGGGCACGATCGGCTGGCTCGTCGTGTCGTCGCAGCAAAGCCCTTTTAACGTGGTGTTTTTTCGCTGCATCTTCGGCAGCGCGACCCTCGCGCTCGTGTGCGCCGTGTTCGGCCTGTTTCGCCGCGAGCTGTTCTCGTGGAAGATGCTCGGCCTCGCGCTACTCGGCGGCGCGGCGATCGTCGCGAACTGGGTGCTGCTGTTCGCCGCATATTCGCGCGCCTCGATTTCGATGGCGACGGCCGTCTACAACACGCAGCCCTTCATGCTGGTTGCGCTCGGCGCATTGGTGTTTCGCGAGCGCATCAGCGCATCGACGCTCGCGTGGCTCGTGGTCGCGTTCGTCGGACTCGTATTCGTCGTGAAGGTCGAACCGGCGGTGCTCGCGGTGCCGGGGCAGTATCTGGTCGGTGTCGCGTACGCGGTCGGCGCGGCGGCGATGTACGCGGTGTCGTCGATCATCACGAAGCGGCTGAAGGGCACGCCGCCGCATCTGCTCGCGCTGATCCAGGTGTCGCTCGGGGTGCTTTTGCTCGCGCCGTTCGTGCGCTTCGACGCGTTGCCGGCAAGCGCCGCTCAGTGGCTCGACCTGGTCGTGCTCGGCGTCGTCCATACCGGCCTCATGTACGTGCTGCTGTATGGCGCGATCCAGAAGCTGCCCACGACGATGACGGGCGCGCTCTCATTCATCTATCCCGTGGTCGCGATCATAGTCGATCGGGTTGCGTTCGGGCAGACTCTCGCGTGGATTCAGGTGGTAGGCGCCGCGCTGATTCTGCTGGCGGCGGCGGGCGTCAATCTGGGGTGGCGGATCGTGCCGCAGAAGAAGCGCTTATCGTCCACGTGAGGTCGACGGGACATTCGATCGGCAATTGCTACGGATTCCAGAATAAAGGGCACGCATTCAGGCGCCTGGCGCCGTTTGATGACACATCATGTATGCATTTGTAAAACGTAATGTCAAATTTCTGTAGGGAAATCACCGATGCGTTGCGAAAACCCGCGCGCGTATGATCGGTAGTGACGCTGATCACGTCCACATAGATGTTCCGCCGCTCGCTTCGTCGAGCGGTTTTCTTTTTGTGGGGACGGTTTTGTGTTCCGGTGCGCATTTCATCGCACGGGCCGCACCGGCCTGGATCACACGTTCAACGCCGCGCGAGAATGCGCGTGCCGTCCACTTCGAGCGGCCCACCGTTCGCCGCCAGTTCCCCGATCATTCCCTTCAGCAACGCGGGCCATTCTCCGCGCGGCTTGAGCATCGACGCGGCGGCACGCATCACGGCCGCGTCGTCGAGCATGCGCAGCAGCGTGTCGACACTCATCTCGCGGACTTCGAGCAACTTGAATACGATCAGCACCTTCAGCGCGTTCTTTGCGTTGCGCGCGGGATCGGCGCGCAACCAGGCGACGCGCGACATTGCGCGTTCGAGCGCCGCTTCGACATGCGTGAACGGCGCGCCGTGGCCGGGGATGACGACGCCCACGTCGAGCGTCGCGATCAGGTCGAGCACGGCCTGCTGCTCGGCAAAGCCGCTTTCGCCTTCGAGTTCGGGAAAGATCACGCCGAAGCCGTTTTCCCACAGCGCGTCCGCGCTGATCAGCAAACGTTCGTCCGCGCAATAGAGCATCAGCGAGTGCGGATCGTGGCCGGGCGCGCCGAGCACCTGCCAGTCGAGCGCGCCTAGCCGCAGGCGCGCCCCGGGCGCGAGCGTGCCGGTGAAGCCGAAGCGCTCGCAGGTTTGACCGGTCGCGCGAAAGGTGAGGCGCGTCTCGTTCCACTCGCGCACGGCATCGGCTTCGGAGGAGGGGATCAGCGTGCGGCACGGCCAGGTAGCTTGCAACAGCGCGTTGCCGCCGCAGTGATCCGAATGCAGATGCGTGTTGACGATCAGATCGAGCGGCCGCGTGCGCAACGCATTGCGTACCAGTGCGACTGTTTGCGATGCGTGCGTCGCATAGCCGGTATCGACGAGCGCGGCGCAGGTGTCGTCGACGAGCAGCACGTTGTTCGACGACAGCCAGCCGCGCTCGAAAACCTGGATCGATGCGGGCAGCGCGATCATGACGTGGCCGTTCCCGCTTGCGCGTTTGCGACTGCGTCGGGCTTTGGCATCACCAGAATGGTCGACGTGCCCGTCAACATCAGCTCGCCGCGCTGATTGACGACCGAGCCTTCGAGATAAGTCAGATCGCCGTTCAGGCTCGGCTTCCAGTGAGCGTCGCGTACGCGCCACGTGATCGTCAGGGTGTCGTGCGCCTGCACCGCTCGCTTGAGCTTGATGTCGAATTCGAGGCCGAGCGGCTGCGCGTAGGTCGAGAAATGCGTGGCGAGCAGCGCCATGAAATGTGCGGTGGATTGCGTGCCCGACGCGATCAAGCCGCCAAAGCGGCTTTGCGCGGCATACGCGTCGTAGTGATGCAGCGGGTTCTGATCGTTGACCAGCGTCGCGAACGATTTGATCGAATCCGCCGACAACTCGAGCG
>DATAQT010000472.1:0-4054 GCA_036264535.1 Paraburkholderia sp.
GCGATGCGTCAGCAATGTGTCGCAGCGCACGAATTCACGGCGGCCGCGCCGACTTGAGCACCGATACGTGCGGCAGGCCGCATTGTTGCGGTCCCGCAAACCTCGCGAAGTACCACGCCTCAAAAACCCGCGGCGAAAAAAAAGCTCCGGCGATCATGCCGGAGCCTCGGGGTTGACAGATAGATCTCGTGACGCGGCCCTTGCGGCGCCGCGCGCGCACGCGCATCGCTTACTGCTGCTGCACCGTCAGCTTGTTCGACACCGACGTCACGCCCGCGACGCCCTTGGCAGCCGTGCCGGCCGATTCGATCTGGCCCTCGTCCGGCACCGTGCCGGTCAGCGTCACCGCGCCGCCGCGGGCGCGCACGGCGATATTCGACACGTCGAGACCCTGGGTCTTGGTCAGCGCGCCGCGGACCTTGCGCCCGAGTTCGTGATTCGCCGCCTTGCCGGCCTTGACGGCGGCTGCCGCCGACGCCGTATCCGGGTTAGTCTGGGCGTAGACGCTGCATGCCATCACCATCGCCACGACCGAACCCAGTGTTTTCAGATAACCGACCGTCTTCATAGCTCTCTTCTCCTTGGTTTCACATTGGACCGCATGTGCAAGCGGCTTCGTTACGACTACGGGCGGCCATGGTGGCGCGAATGCGCGCGTCAGCAACGGCCGGCTATGGCTGTGACACGATGTGCAAGAGGCGAGAGAGGCTGATCGCCGGCGACCGTCCGTCATGAGCCGTCGAGAACGACGGCGCGCGACGCGGCGCGGCAACCCGCAAACCGCGAAGCCGATCGACGCACCCGGTTCTTGTCCGTCTTGCCGGGATCGCGCCGCAAACGTTGGATCGCGGTAGCGATGCACAATTTAATCTAGCCGGGACGGAAGCGCAAAGGGTTTAGCGCGTGGCGTGGCGCGCCGACAGCGGGCGCTTCATGCGTGCTGGATAGCGGCCGTGGGCCGCGCTCGCGCGGTATGCGCATCGGCGTTCACTGACATTCGCTTCGCTCACCATTTGTTACGCGTTTGTCAGCGCGGCGCGCGGCCGCGCGTTTCGCGGTCGCGCGAATCTCAGGTACCATCGGCGCGACGCGTGCTGGCGCGCCGTCCATCCCGGTATGCCGCCAAGCCGCCTTCGCCCTGTTGCTTGCCTACGAGCCCGATCGACCGTCGCTTTCAGATGATCCGATGAAGCCTGAC
The DNA here is from genome assembly GCA_036264535.1 of Paraburkholderia sp. GTDB lineage: Bacteria > Pseudomonadota > Gammaproteobacteria > Burkholderiales > Burkholderiaceae > Paraburkholderia. The sequence goes on from DATAQT010000472.1 coordinate 1,199, forward strand.
ACCGGCCCCACCCGCCCGACCCGTCTCGTCGCCCGTTTTGTCGCGATCTCGTGGCGCGACCTGGCGGTCTCGTTCGGCCCCCTCGTGCTGCTCGTGATCGTCGCGATCTGGGCCGCCGTGCGGCTGATCCAACCCGCCCCGCCGAACACGCTGACGATCAGCGCCGGCCCCGTCGGCAGCACGTTCTGGAATGCCGCGCAAACGTACAAGACGATCCTCGCGCGCAACCGCATCACGCTGAACGTGCTGGCCTCGCAGGGCTCGCAGGAAAATCTGAAGCGGCTGTCGGACCCGAATGCGAACGTCGACGTCGGCTTCGTGCAGAGCGGCATCGCACCTGTCGCGACGGACAGGAACAAGGCCCCAAACCTGATGTCGCTCGGCAGCGTCGCTTACGTGCCGCTCGCGATCTTCTATCGCGGCGCCCCGGTCGACTGGCTGTCCGGATTCAAGGGCGAACGCCTTGCGATCGGCCCCGAGGGCAGCGGCACGCGCGAGCTCACGCTCGCGCTGCTGAAGGCCAACGGCATCGTGCCGGGCGGTCCGACCCAACTGCTGCCGCTGACGGGCGACGAAGCCGCCGACGCGCTGATCGACGGCAAGATCGACGCGACCTTCCTCGCCGGCGACTCGGCGCAGCCGGCCGTGATGGGCAAGCTCTACCGCACGCAGAATGTGCGCTTCTACGATTTCACGCAGGCCGACGCGTACACGCGCCGCTTTCCGTATCTGACCCACTTGAAGGTGCCGATGGGCGCCTTCGACCTCGGCAAGAACCTGCCGGCGAACTCGATCAGCATCGTCGCGCCGACCGCCGAGCTGATCGCGCGTGATTCGTTGCATCCCGCGCTGTCGGATCTGCTGATCGAAGCGGCGCGCGAGGTGCATGGCGGCGCGACGACCATGCAGCGCGCCGGCGAATTCCCCGCGCCGCTCGCGCACGACTTCCCGCTCTCCGACGACGCCGCGCGCTACTACAAGTCGGGCAAGAGCTTCCTGTACCGGACGCTGCCGTTCTGGATCGCGAGTCTCGCGGATCGCCTGCTGGTGATCGTCGTGCCGCTGATCGTGTTGCTCGTGCCGGCGCTGCGCATCGTGCCGGGGTTGTACGCATGGCGGGTCAAGTCGCGCATCTATCGGTGGTACGGCTCGCTGATCGCGATCGAGCGCAACGCGCTCGGCGAACATTCGGCAGCCGAACGCGCGTCGCTGCTCGAGCAGCTCGACCGGATCGAGGACTCGGTCAACGGCATGAAGATGCCGCTCGCATACGCGGACCAGTTTTACGTGCTGCGCGAGCACATCGGTTTCGTGCGGCGGCGGCTCACGGAAAGCCGCGACACGCGGGGCGCACCGGACGAGGCCCCCGAGCAGGCAACCGATCAGGTCAAAGGTTGACGCTCCGACGAAACCGCCGGAACCCGCGCTCAACGCCGCGCCACCAGGGGATATCGACCGGTGCAAGCCGGGGCCGCACCGCGTAAGATCATTACAATTTTGACGAGATGACGGACGCACCCTCCGCGTCGTCCGACCCAGGCAATCCGGGAGACATTTATGACCGTTGGCTTCGACGCCCAACAGCCGCTGTGGTTTTACGATTTCGTCTCGCCGTTCACCTACCTGTTGCTCGAGCAACACGATAAATGGCCCGGCTTCGACTTCGCGTTCACGCCGGTCGTGCTGAACGATCTGTATCGCCACTGGGGCCAGCGCTCCGCGTACAGCGTGCCCGCCAAGCGCACCTTCATGTATCGGCACGCGCTGTTTCGCGCGGAACAATTGGGCATTCCGTACAAAATGCCGCCCGCTCATCCTTTTGATTCGATGAAGCCGCTGCTGCTCGCGACCGCCGCGAACGGCGACGTGCAGTTCGTGCGCGAGATTTTCCGCTTCATCTGGCGCGAGGGACGCGACCCGTCTAGCGACGAAGCGTTCGCCGATCTGTGCGCGCGCGTCGGCAGACCGGACGGCCCCGAGCTGATCCAGAACGAAGCCGTGAAAGCGGAACTGCAAAACAATACCGCCGCTGCGATCGATCTCGGCGTCTATGGCGTGCCGACGTTTCGTCTGAACGATCAGCTGTTCTGGGGCGAGGACGCGCTGCCGATGGTGCTGTATTGCGCGCGCACGCCGAACTGGCTCGAATCGCGCGAGGTGAAGCGGATCAGTTCGCTGCCGTGGGGGCTCACGGACAAGCCGGCCTAACACGGCGGCGGCAGCGGGCCGCGCTTCGATCGCGGCTCGAGCCCCACAGAATTCACGCCGGCAGTTGCCGCGCTGATGCCGGCCATACCGCGCCCGCTATGCCGCCGACCCGCAAACGGGCCTAAGGTTATAACCTTTTGCATCCCACGCGCGCGCTGCGCGGCGAGTTCATCGGCTGCGCCCGCGCCACCCCGCTTCGATCATGGACGACACCGCCGCCTCACTCGATATCTGGCTCGTGCGCGTGCTGCGCACGCTGCTCGTCGAGCGCAGCGTCACGCAGACCGCGTTGCGGCTGAACCAGACCCAGCCCGCGATCAGCACCGCGCTGCGCAAGCTGCGCGAAACGCTCGGCGATCCGATTCTGGTGCGCGGCAAGTCGGGCATGGTGCCGACCGAATACGGCGAGTCGCTGCTCGCGGCCGCGCAGCGCGTGCTGCGCGACGTCGATTTCGTCGCGACGCCGCACGGCGATTTCGACCCGGGCCGCTCGCGCCGCACGTTCCGCGTCGCCGCGCCCGACTATCTGAACGATTTCTTCATGCCGACCGTGATCGCGCGGTTTCGCGAGGCGGCGCCGCATGCGCGGCTCGAGATCGAATCGCTGGGGCCGCTGCTCGATCATTCGGCCGCGCTCGACGCCGGCGA
>DATAQT010000492.1:0-1899 GCA_036264535.1 Paraburkholderia sp.
CCTCGCGTAGAACAGCGCCATGGAACAGTTTACCTCGCGCACGATCGCGAAGCTCTTTGATGATGTCGGTGCGGGTCTCGATGACGTGCAATCCATTCGGACGCGCACCGTGAAGGTGATGCGGTTTCTGGACGCGATCCATGCGAGCGGCTGGAAGTTGGTCCCGGCCGAGCCGTTGCGAGTCGAGCACCGCGATGAACCCGCCCAGGAGTTAGAGGATGCCGCGACGTAAGCCCCGCCAATCGTTCAGCGTGGAGTTTGACCGCATGCTGGCGCGCGCGCGCGTCGCGGGCAACGCGCGACTGGTCGAGCACATGGAGCGCATCCGCCCACGGCTCAATCTGTCGAGTGACGACGGCGGCGAGATCCACGCCAACGCAGCGCATCAATTCGGCGACGACTTCCTCGAGGTCGCGCGCGCGATCGGGTCCGATCCGTTTGACATAATCCTGATGCTCGCCGGGCTTTGCGCGCACGTGCTGAACGATCTGCAACAGGTCGGGCTGCATTACGTCGCCTCGAGCCGCGCGCTGACCGGACACCTCGATACGCTCGCCGCGAATGTTGTGGCGCACCAACAGCGCCGGGCGCGCGATGGGAACACTGCGACCAACAGCACCTTAGACGATGGCTGACAAAACCGGCGGGCATTGGACGGAGGAAATCGTGCTGATCCCATGGTTCGCAATCTGTGCGGTGTTGGTGCTCGGTGCGATGGTCGCGTTCGGCACCGTTTGGGTGCTGAACCGCGCCGGATCGTTGATCGAGGCGCTGGCGCGCTGGACGCAAGAGGGGCGGTGATGCTTTGGCTTTTTGTCGGGTTTGGCGTGCTGGTCATCGGCGCATTCGCGCTCGCAGCACTGGATATGCTCGCGCAGCGCGATCACGCGCGCGACGTGCTGTCGTGGGAAAAGCCCCATGACTGACGACGACAAGCCCGACGACAAGCCGAGCCGCGAGGTATCCGTTTCGCCGCATGCGGTCGCGTCCAATGAGATGAACCGCGAGGTGATGGGGTTCATCGACCGCGCGCTGACGGATCCCGCCATCGACGTGAACAAGCTGCGGGCGCTGCTCGACATGCAACGCGAGGTGCGCGCCGAGAACGCGCAAGCGCTGTTCGCCGAGGCGATGTTCAGACTGCAAACCAAGCTGAAGCCGCTGGTGCGCTCGCGTGAGGTGCGGCTGGTGAAGGATGGCAAGGATCTCGGCGGTTACAACTTCCTGCCCGCCGAAGACATTGACGACGTGCTGCGCCCCTTGCTCGAGGAAAACGGGCTGATGGAGGTGTTCACCACCGAGCCGCGCGCCGATGGCGCTGGCTTGGTCGGCATCTTGGAGGTCGGGCACGTCGCCGGGCATAGCCGCAAGGTCAGCATGCCGCTGCCACTCGACACCGGGGCGGGGCGCAACAATCTGCAAGCCTACGGGTCCACCGTATCCTATTTGCGCCGGTATCTCCGCGAGATGATGTTCAGCATCGTCCGCCGCAACGCCGACGATGACGGCAACGCCGCCGACCGGCGCTTCATCACCCAGGCCGAAGCCGACGAGTTGCGCGCCATGACCAAGGAAGCCGGGCGCCAAGAGAGCGCGTTCCTGTCGCGCCTGTTCGGCGATCAGGTCCGCTCGTTTGAGGAATTGCAGCCCGGCCCGGGCTATCAGGCCGCGCGATCGACGCTTGCGGGCATCATCCAACAGAGGGCGGCGCGGAAGACCAAGACGGAGGGCTGACCAATTCCAATCTTCCATTGGGACATGCAGCAAGGCTCGCCGGAGTGGTATCGCATCCGCAGCCGCGTGCCGACGTCCAGCGAGTTCCATAGCGTCATCACCCCGGTCACCGGCGTGTTGAGCAAGGCGCGCTACAAATACGCCTGCCGCATCCTCGCCGGGCGC
>DATAQT010000011.1:0-19527 GCA_036264535.1 Paraburkholderia sp.
GCGGCCCATGCTCGAGACGCTCGACGATGCGCGATCCGGTTCCGACACGCGCTCTGCCGCTTCGAGCCGGTAACGCCAGCCGGCCGGATCGTCGATGAGCCGGGTCAGACGGCCACGCAGCCGGAGGGCGCCGCCGTCGAGCTCGATCGGATCGCGCGCGGACACTTCGATGCAGCGCAGCGGGTCGCGTGGCACGCATCCGCCGGAGCACGGCTCGTCCCCGGTTAGCAGGAAGTAGTCGGCAGCGCTCGCGGCTGGATCGAGCGGAATCATCCATCCACCAATCTCCACCGCCGATGCGTGCGGCGCAAGCGCGGAGTCGTCGCGGATCGCGGTCCATACCGACTGCGTTGCGCTCGAAGCGTCATCGGTCGACATCCAGTCTCCCCGTCGTTTTTAGGTGATCGATGATATCAACGCGGGCTTTCTTTTCGCCTAAGATGGATTGCTCCCGTCACAACCATCGAGGAAGCTCATGGGCATCGACTCGACAAATCAGACCAGCATCAAAGCTTTCGTATTCGATGTGTTCGGAACCGTGGTGGATTGGCGCAGCGGTGTCGCGCGCGAAGCGCAACCGTTTCTGAAGCGGCATGCGCCGGATCTCGACGCGTCCGAATTCGCGGACGCATGGCGTCGCGAGTATTCGCCCGCGATGGAAGCAGTGCGGAGCGAACGCAGACCGTATGTGCGACTCGACGTACTGCACCGCGAAAACCTCGTCAAAGTGCTCGCGCATTTCGGCATCGCCAACGTTCCCGAGCCGGAGATCGATGAGCTGAACCTCGCGTGGCATCGCCTGGACCCCTGGCCGGATGCCGTCGAGGCGTTGCATCGACTGAAGCGGCGCTTCATCATTGCGCCGCTCTCGAATGGGAACATTCGCCTGATGGTGGACATGGCAAAGCGTGCCGGTCTGCCGTGGGATGCCATTCTCGGTGCGGAAGTCGTTCGCGCTTACAAGCCTTCGCCACGGGTCTATAGCGAAACGGCGGAGATTCTCGCGATCGCGCCGCGCGAACTCTGCCTTGTCGCCGCACACAACAGCGATCTCACCGCCGCGCGACGTGTCGGCCTGAGCACCGCGTTCGTGCTGCGACCGACGGAGCATGGTCCCGAGCAGACGAGCGATCTGAAGGCGGAAGAGGCGTGGGATTTCGTCGTCGACGATCTGGACCAGCTCGCCACGCAACTAGGCTGCGTGCGCTGACGCAAGCCCACGTAAAGCGACGTACTGCAACAGCATGATCGTCTTGCCGTCGACGATCTCGCCATCGTCGATCGCTCGCAACGCGGTTCGCAACGGCATTTCGATCACCTCGAGATCTTCCCCTTCATCCTCGACGCCGCCACCGTCGTTGACCCGCATCGAAGCGTCGTACTCGCCGACATAGAAATAGAGCTTTTCGGTCACGGACCCCGGGCTCATGTAGGCCTCGAAAATCTTGCGGACCTGACCCACGCGATAGCCCGTTTCCTCCTCGACTTCGAGCCGGATACGCTCTTCCGGCGAGACGTTGTCGAGCAATCCGCCCGGCGCTTCGATCATCATGCCGTCGTGTCCGTTCACGAATGCGGGCATGCGGAATTGTCGCGTGAGTAGCACGTTGCCGGTGCGCGGACTGTGCAGCAGGATCGTCGCACCGTTGCCGCGATCGTAGGTCTCGCGGTTCTGGCGCTGCCATGTGCCGTCGCGCCGCAGGAAGTCGAACGTCACCTTCTTCAGCGTGTACCAGTCGTCTGATAGCAAGGTCGTACCGACGATGCGAACCCGGTCTTTCGTTGGAGTCATGGCGCCTCCTGTCGACCATGGACAATGATTCATGGTATCGTGCAACTTCGTGTAATTTCAAGATATTTCGTGCAACGCAATGTTGACCACCCAACGCAAGAAAGCGATCCTCGACGAACTCGCGCGCAACGGTCAGGTGCTGGCCGGCGAGCTGAGCGCGGCGTTCGGCGTGTCGGAAGATACGATCCGCCGCGATTTACGCGAGCTGGCCGCGCAAGGGCGACTGCAGCGGGTCCATGGCGGCGCGTTGCCGGCGTCGGCCGCGCTCGCGTCGTTCGAGCAGCGTCAGGACATCGAGACGGTCGCCAAGCGGCGCATCGCGCGTCGGGCGGTCGAGCTGATTGCGCCGGGACAAACCGTGATCGTCGATGGCGGCACCACGTCGGCGCTATTGGTCGAGGCGCTGCCGGCCGATCTACACGCGACCATCGTCACGCATAGTCCGAGCGTCGCCACGGCGCTTGCCGCGCATCCTTGTGTCGAGGTGATCCTGATCGGCGGACGGCTCTACAAACATTCGATCGTCGCCGTCGGCGCCGCGGCGATGGAAGGCATTGCGCGCATCCATGCCGACCTGTACTTCATGGGCGTGACCGGCGTGCACCCGAGCGCGGGCCTGAGCACCGGGGACTTCGAGGAAGCCGCGATCAAGCGCGCGCTTGCCGCGCGCGCTGCGGAGACGGTCGTGCTCGCGTCGGCGTCGAAGCTGAACGCCGCGTCGCCGTTCGTGATTGGAGATATCACACTCGCGCAGACCATCGTGGTCGAGAAGAAGACCAGGGCGGAATTGACGAAACCGATTGAAGCGGCGGGCGTGACTGTGGTGAGGGCGTAGGGGTGCCAAAGTCGACACCCCGCCCGTTCAATCATCCATCGGCCGATCATTCGGATGCTCGAACACCGCCTTCATGGTGTCGCTCATCGGCATATCGAGGTTGATGCCTTTCGGCGGAATCGGCGACATGAACCACGCCCTATAAAGCTTCTCGCCTTCGCCGTTCTGTTCCATCTTCGCAATCGCGCGATCGACGATCGCCTTCATCGCGGTATCGCCCTTCGGCAACATGCAGGCAATCGCCTCGTACGTCTGCGGATCGCCGGTCACCACATAGTCGGCCGGATTGCCCGAGGTTGCGCGCTCCGCCGACAGCACGTCCGAATCCATGAAAAAGGCCTGCGCGCGTCCCGTTTCGAGGTTCAGGAACGAGCCGCTATGATCGCGCGCGGAGATCACCGTGATGTTCGCGTGCTTTTCCTCGACGTATTTGCGCAGAAAGCGCTCCGAGGTCGTGCCAGCCGTCACGGCGACCGTCTTGCCATTCAGATCGTTGAACGAATGGATGCCCGAATTCGCTTTGGTGAGCAGCCGCGTTTCAGTCACGGAGATCGTGTCGGAGAATCCGACCTGCTGAGCGCGCTCCTTGTTATTGGTCGTGCCGCCGCATTCGAGATCGATCGTACCGTTCTGCATCAACGGGATACGATTTTGTGCGTTGACCGGAATCATCCTGACCTGCAACGTCGGTGCGTTGATCGTTTGCTGGATCTCCTTGACGATTTGCTGCGCGATGTCGTGCGAATAACCGACGACCTTTTGATCGCTGTCATAGTACGAATAGGGCAACGACGATTCGCGGTAGCCGAGCACGATGGTATTGCGCGACTTGATATCAGCGAGCCGGCCCGTCAGATCCTGCGCGTGCGCGCCGAGCGTAAAGCAGCCTATCAGTAGCGCCGGCAGCGCGCGTTGTAACAGCGTATGCATGGTGTCTCCTTGGCAGTTTATTATCGACTTCCGTATTTCACGCATCTCTTCGCAACGATTCGCATGCGAGAGCGATCCGCCGGCATCCTTCCTGAAGCTGTTCATACGAGGTTGCAAACGAAATCCGGAATGCCGGCGACAAACCGAATGCCGCGCCCTGGATCACGCCGACGTCCTGGGTTTCGAGCAGGTACATGACGAAATCGCTGTCGTTGGCGATCACGCGGCCGTCAGGCGTACGTCGCCCGATCACGCCCGCGCATGACGGATACACATAGAATGCGCCGGTCGGACGCGGACAATAGAGTCCCTCGATCGCATTCAGCCTATCCACCACGAGATCGCGCCGCCGCTGGAACTGCGTGCGCCAGTCAGCGAGAAAATCTTTCGGACCGTTGAGCGCTGCCAGCGCGGCCGCCTGGCTGATTGCCGACGGATTCGTCGTGCTTTGCGATTGCAGCTTCGCCATCGCCTTGATGAGCGTCTTCGGGCCGCCTGCGAAGCCGATGCGCCAACCGGTCATCGCATAAGCCTTCGACACGCCGTTGACCGTCAACGTGCGCTCCTGCAGATGCGGATTGCACTGCGCGAAGGTGGCGAACTCGAAGCCGTCGTAAATCAAATGCTCGTAGACGTCGTCGGTCAGAATCCACACGTGCGGATGACGGCTCAGTACCTCGCCCAATGCGACCAGTTCGCTGCGGGTATAGGTCGCGCCGGTCGGATTGCACGGCGAATTGAGCACCAGCCATTTCGTGCGCGGCGTGATTGCGGCTTCCAGTTGCGCAGGCGTCATCTTGTAGCCGCTGTCGACATCGCACTCGACGATGACGGGGCGCCCGCCGTTGAGCAGCACCATGTCCGGATACGACACCCAGTATGGCGCGGGCACGATCACTTCATCGCCTTCTTCGACCGTGCAGGTCAGCGCATTGAAGATGACCTGCTTGCCGCCATTGCCGACACTCACTTCATCCTGCGCAAAAACGAGGCCATTTTCGCGCTCGAACTTCTCGCGCACCGCGCGCTTCAATTCGGGCGTACCGTCGACCACCGTATAGCGCGTCTTGCCGCTTTTCATCGCATCGTAGGCCGCCTCGATGATATGAGGCGGCGTATCGAAGTCCGGCTCGCCGACCGTGAGCCCGATAATCTCCCGCCCCGCCGCGCGCAGTTCCTTGACCCGCGCGGTCGCCATCGAACTCGGCGAAGGTTTGATCCGGTCCAGACGCGTCGCAATCAGTTTCATGTGTGTCCCTTTCGCTTTTTCGTGCGCGCTTTCGGTATCTACGCGATCACACCCTGCTCTTTCAGATATGCGTCGATCCAGCCGCGCTTGTCCTGCCCCACGAGAATCGCCTCCTTGCGCTGCTGTTCGCGCTGCGCCTGCGCGCGCGCCGCCTGCAGCACTTCGTCGAGCCGAGCCGCGGGCACGGCGACGAGGCCATCTTCATCACCGACGATCAGATCACCCGCCTCGATCACGAGGCCACCGATCGCAACCGGCACGTTGATCTCACCCGGGCCTTCCTTGAACGGCCCCCGATGCGTATTGCCACGCGCAAAGCACGGGAAATCCGCGTGATAGAACGCGGCGACATCGCGTATCGCGCCGTCGATGACGAAGCCCGCCACGCCGCGCACCTGCGCATGCATCTGCATCAGTTCGCCGACCAGCGCCTGCGTCACTTCCCCGCCGCCATCGACGACGATCACGTCGCCAGGCTCGGCGATGTCGATCGTCTTGTGGATCATCAGGTTGTCGCCTGGGCGCACCTTGACCGTCAGCGCGCGGCCGACGAGCTTCTTTTCGCGGTGATAGCGTCGCAACCCGATCACGCCGCACAGGCGATGCATGTTGTCGCTGATATGCGGCGTCACGATCGTCCTGAATGCGTCGAGGGTGTCGGCCGGAATCGGCGCGGGCATCGGCAAGATTCGGAAACCTAACTTGTTCGATTGGATCATGGATATCTTCCTCGCTACGATTACATTGTGATCAGAAAGCCGGGTGTCGAATCAGGTACGGAACGAGGCCGCCTGCATCGAGAATGGCGAGCATCTCGGGTGCGATCGGCGCGGCTTGCAGCGGTTCGGCTCCGCCATCGCAGCGCACGATGACTTGCGCTCCCAACTCGATCTGCAGCGTCGCGCCCTCGCGAATGCGGCTCGTGTCGCATTCGATCGCGTACAGCCCGTTGTTCACCGCGTTGCGGAAATAGGTGCGCGCGAAGCTTTGCGCGAGCACGACCTTGATGCCGGCGCCGACCACCGCCGTGACCCCCACCTCCATCGCCGAGCCGCAGCCGAAGTTCTTGCCGGCCACGAGGATGTCGCCCGCGCGTACCGATGCGGCGAATTCAGGCGCGATCGTCTCGAACAGATACTGTTTCAGCACGGCGGGATCGAGCGATTCGCGCTTGCGTCGCGATGAAATGATGTAGTCGGTGTTGACGTTATCGCCGAAGCGTCGCGCCTTGCCGCTGATCGATGTGGTCATGTTCACTGGTCTCCGGCGCCAAGCATTCGAGGACTCGCGATGCGGCCGGCGATCGCGCTCGCCGCACAGACCTCGGGAGACGCGAGGAAGATATGGGCGCTCGGATTGCCCATACGTCCCTTGAAATTACGGTTGGCGGTGGAAATCACGTTCGCGCCGTCCTCGGGGATCGCGCCGCTCGTGCCGCAGCACGCGCCACAACCCGGCGTCACGATCACGGCGCCGAGCGAAATCAGTTCGGCGAGTTCGCCACCCTGCGTCAGTTCCAGCAGCACCTCGCGCGAAGCTGGCGTCACCACGAGCTGGACGCCTTCAGCGGGCGCGCCAAACTCGCGGAACACGTTCAGCGCTTGCCGGAAGTCTTTCGTGCGACCGCCCGTGCAGGTGCCGAGAAACACCATCTGCACCGGAGTCGTATCGAGCGACCCGACTCGCACGTTGTTCGAGACCTCATGCGGCAAGGCGACATACGGTTCGAGCGTCGCGAGATCGATGTCGAGCGTGCGGGAATAGATCGCGTCGGGGTCGGCACTGACCGCACCGGACAAATCGTCGACGCGCCCTTCGAGGTAGCGCCGGCACGCCTCGTCGTACGGGAAGATCGCGTTCTTGGCGCCGAGTTCGACCGACATGTTGGCGACCACGAGGCGATCCTCGAAATCGAGGCTTTGCACACCGTCGCCGCCGAATTCGAGCGTCTCGTAGGTGGCGCCATCGTTGCCGAGCAATTGCGCGAGATAGAGCGCGAGGTCTTTCGGATAGACGCCCTGGGCGAGCCGGCCATGCAAGCTCACGCGAATGGATGCCGGCACCTTGAGCCAGACCTTGCCGGTCTTCATGACGCCCGCGAGGTCCGACGAACCGACGCCGGTCGCAAAGCAGTTCGCCGCGCCATACATGACCGAGTGACTGTCCGCGCCGACGAGCAGGCGGCCCGGCGCGGCATAGCCCTTTTCGACGACGAGTTGGTGGCCGATACCCTCGCCGACGTCGAACAGGCGTATACCCTGCTCCTTCGCGAAGCGGCGGATACCCGCCTGCAGCAACGCCGCTTTCGGACTCGGTGCGGGCGCATAGTGGTCGAGCGCGAACAGTAGCTGGTGGGGCGCGTACACGCGGCCGCCGTCCATCGCGGCGAAGTAATCGATGGCCATCGGAATCGAGCCGTCGGTGCCCAGCGCGTAGTCGACCTCGCAGATCACGACGTCGCCCGCGCGAACGTCGCGGCCGGCTTTCGCCGACAGAATCTTCTCAGACAGGGTTTTTCCCGACATGGCCTCGATCTCGTCGCCAGACTTCTCGTTGGCGCCCGGTTCGACGCCCTATCGGCACAGTATCGCAAAGACAGGCGCGCCGAATGCGGAGAAATCGGCATCGCGACCCATGAAAAAAATTCCTGGTTCGGCGCCTGGCTGCTTGCCAGAACGCCGCCGCACATTCGATACTGCGGGTTATCCCCGAACTGGCGCGTGCGCCAGATCTTCTCACCGACAACGAACTTCCGACCTACGTGATCACGCTCAAGCAGCTCGAAGCGGTCTACTGGGTGGCCCGGCTCGGCACGTTCGCCGCGGCCGCGGATCGCCTGCACACGACACAGTCCGCGATCTCGAAGCGTGTCAACGAACTGGAAGTTTTTTTCTCGACGCCGCTATTCGATCGCAGCCACCGCGCGCCTCGCCTGACGCCGAAAGGCCGCGAGCTGCTCGATACCGCCGAGGAAATGCTGCAATCGCGCGATCGGCTGCTCGAACGGATGGGCAAGCAGGTCGAGGAGGTCCGGCGCTTCCGGATCGGCATTACCGAGCTGATCGCGCTGACGTTTCTGCCCCGCCTCGTGCGCGAGATGCGGCTCGCGTATCCGGCGGTGTCGTTCGAGCCGGAAATCGACGTCAGCACGAAACTGACCGCGCGGCTGTTCGCCGGGGAAATCGACTTCATCATCGCGCCGACCCCAATCCGCACGCCTCGCTTCACGTCGATACCGCTGCGCAAGATGCATCTCGCGTGGATGGCGAGCCCGTCGCTGGTGGGCGACACGCGCACGCTATCGCTCGATGAGATCGCCGCGTGGCCGATCCTCATGCAGGCCGGCACTTCCGGCGTCGACGCAATCTACGAGCGCTGGTTCGAGTCGCACAACGTATCGATACGCCGGGCCTTTGCGGGCAATAGCCTGATCTCGCTGTGTTCGCTGACGATCGCGGGCGTCGGCGTCAGCTATTTGCCCGCGCTTTATTTCGCCGATTTCGTTCGGCAAGGTGAGCTCACGGTACTGCATTCGCAGCCGGAACTGCCGCCGGTACGCTACTACGCGGTCTATCGCAGCGACGGGCCGCAACCGCTCTACTCGCACGTCGCAAGCCTTACGCGCGAGTTCTGCGATTTTTCGAAACCGGAGTTTCATCCACGGCGGTCGGCTTCCGAACAAAGATGAAACAGACGACTTTTGAAGTGCTAGGATGACGCCCGCAACCCCGACGTGTTTCGCCAAACGACACGGCCGGGTTGCGGACACGATGGTGAAATCGTTGCGTTGCGCAGCCTGATACTCAAGTACAGAGGAGACACTCAATGAAACTTTCGAAGCTGCTTATAAACGCGTTGGCGCTCTCCGCCTTCAGCTTCACCGCAGTCGCGGCTCATGCCGAAGATCTGCTCGACTCGGTCAAACAGGCCGGAGTCCTGAAGATCGGTCTCGAAGGCACCTATCCGCCGTTCGATTCGCGCAACAAGGACGGTCAGCTCGAAGGCTTCGACGTCGATGTCGCGAAGGCCGTGGCCGCGAAGCTCGGCGTGAAGCCGGAGTTCATTCCGACCGAGTGGAGCGGTATTATCGCGGCGCTGCAGACCGGCAAATTCGACGTGATCATCAATCAGGTCACCATTACGCCGCAACGCAAGCAGATTCTCGATTTCAGCCAGCCGTACACGTATTCGGCCGCGCAGTTGATCCAACGCGCGGACGACAAGCGCGAGTTCAAATCGCTCGACGAATTCAAGGGCGACAAAAAAATCGGCGTGACGCTCGGCACCAACTATGACCAGATGGCGCGCGCGGTACCGGGCATCAACGTGCTGACTTATCCCGGCGCGCCCGAGAAGCTGCGCGATCTCGCCTCGAAGCGTATCGACGCGACGATCGACGACCGGCTGATGCTGCCGTACATCATCAAGAACTCGCAGTTGCCGCTGCGTACGGGCGCGGTACTGAAGGGCGCCGATCAGGAAATGGGCATCCCGTTCCGCAAGGACAATCCGAAGTTCGCGAAAGCACTCGACGATGCGCTGACCCAATTGAAGCAGGACGGCACGCTGAAAAAGATCTCGATGCATTGGTTCGGCACGGACGTGACGCAGCCTATCGCGCAGTAACTTTCTCGTTGTTCTCGCGTACCTGCGCCGACTTGCCGAATCGTCGACGCGGGTACGTGGCTTGCTCGACGAGCGATATTTCTCCAGGAATCGCTCGCAATCGACGCTTCCATTGCTTCGAATCACGAAGCACGCGCGAATACGCCATTGCGCGCACCTCTCCCCTCGTTCATCACGTTTCATTCCTCACGCCGAGCGCTCGCGGGATATGCTGCACCGCAGTTGCCTGACGCTTCGAAAGCGTGCGATGCTTGCGGGGCCATTGATCCGGCCACCTCGTGCCGGACTTGCATGTCGCCACGAGACGGCATCAAATGGCATGCGAAGAGACCAGTGAAATGCCCACAACCTTGGAGGCATCATGAGCATTCCATCACTGTCTCGCACCAGTGCCGCATCCAATCCGCATCTTTCCCTCAGCCCAAAAAAGTACTTCGTTCCGCAGCGCTCGCCGATCGCGATCGGCGTTGCATGCATCGCCACGCTCGTCTTCGCGTCCACGAGCTGTCTGGCCGATACCCAGGTGGGCGCCCCGCTGCCGCCCGCGCCCGACATTCTGTACGGCGATCTGTTCGTCGCCGTGCAAACCGCGCAGATCTTCAACGACCAGAAGACCTTCGTCGACGCGACGCCGAATGGCAATCCCGCCGCGATCGTGCAGTTATACGAAACGCAGAAGAACCAGCCGGGTTTTTCGCTGCAGACGTTCGTCAACCAGTACTTCACGCCGCCGCCCGATCAGAGCATCACGCCGCCGCCGAACCAGAGTCTGCGCGAGCACATCGACTCGCTGTGGTCCGGCCTCACGCGCACGACGACGAGCGCGCCCGACTACAGCTCGCTGATCCCGATGCCCAAGCCATACGTCGTGCCGGGCGGCCGCTTTCGCGAAGGCTACTACTGGGATACCTATTTCACGATGCTGGGGCTGCAGGAGTCCGGACGTGAAGACCTCGTCGACGACATGCTCGACAACTTCGCGTACATGATCGACACGTACGGCCATATCCCGAACGGTAATCGCACGTACTATCTGAGCCGATCGCAGCCGCCGTTCTACTCGTATATGGTCGAGCTCGCCGCGCAGAAAGAAGGCAATACGGTTTATCAGAAGTACCTGCCCGAGCTGCGCAAGGAGTACGCGTACTGGATGCAGGGCGCGACGAGCACGCCGCGCGGCGGCGCTACGCGCAATGTGGTCGTCCTCAAGGATGGCACCGTGCTGAACCGCTACTGGGACGAACTCGACACGCCGCGTGACGAGTCCTATCTCGAGGACGTGCAAACCGCGCAGGCGAGCGGCCGGCCGGCCAACCAGGTCTACCGCGATCTGCGCGCGACCGCCGAAAGCGGCTGGGATTTCAGCTCGCGCTGGTTCGGCGACAACCAGACGCTCGCCACGGTGCGCACGACATCGATCATCCCCGTCGATCTGAACAGTCTGCTGTTCCATCTCGAGACGACGATCGCGCGCGGCTGCTCGGTGACGCGCGACTTCGGCTGCGTCGCGCAGTTCATCGGCTACGCGGCGCGGCGCGCCGAAGGCATCAACCGCTATCTGTGGAACAACAACGGCTACTACGGCGACTACGATTGGCAACTCGGCAAGCCACGCGACAACCAGACACCGGCGATGCTGTATCCGTTGATGGCCGGCGTGGCGTGGCCCGATCGCGCGTGGAAGACGGCGCAGACCGTGCAGAACGTGCTGCTCAAGCAGGGCGGCCTCGCGACGTCGATCTATAACACCACGCAACAATGGGATGCGCCGAACGGCTGGGCGCCGTTGCACTGGATCGCGATTCAGGGGCTCAAGCGCTATGGACGGGCGGACCTCGCAAAGCCGATCGGCACGCGCTTTCTCGCGGACGTCGAGAACGTCTACAACACGCAGCAGAAGCTCGTCGAGAAGTACGTCGTCGAAGGTGCGGGAGAAGGCGGCGGCGGGGGTGGCGAGTATCCGTTGCAGGACGGCTTCGGGTGGACCAATGGCGTGACGTTGATGTTGCTCGATCTGTATGGCAATGGGCAGTGAGTCGCTGGGACGTGATACGGGAACCGCCGGCTTTTCGTCGGCGGTTTTTTATTGAGCCGCCTTCTCCTCGGGTTCAACCTTGACCCACACCAGCACAGAAGTACTGTGCTTTCCCGTCACCGGGTTCTTGTCCGGCAGCGTCCTGATGTACAGATACTGACCGTCGATTCTGAATTGACGCACCTGCACCGTGCCGGTCCACGACTGGTTCCACGACGCGTCGACATGATGACTGACGAGATCGCCTTCGATGCTGTACCTCCCCGCATAGGCGCTGAGTCCGCTATAGAGTTCGATGCGCTCGGCGTCGGTTGGAACGACACCGGCGGGGCCTTTCGTCCTTCCTTGAGCAGAATCGCGTGCATGCGGCCGTCGGGGCCGTAGCTCAGATAACCGTCCGGGTGTGCGCCGAATAGATCGGTCTTCTCGCCATTGGTGAGGTCTTCGGTCGTGAAGGACTGAAGCTTCCACGTTCCCAGCAATGCACTGCTGTCGTTCCGCCGATCTTGTGTCATCGCCGCCTCCTTTTCTGGAAACGAAGTACGCAACTCGCCGCAACGTCCGGATGGTTGATTCCGACGACGACACTACGCGCAAACCCTTTCAGGTGCAATCAACGCCGCCGGCGGAATATCCGGGTGTTACCTTTGTAATTTTATTGATAGCGCATTTTACCGGTTAAATTTACTATTTAATTATTTTTCAAACGCAAATAATTCCGGTCCACCTATTTACGAGAATTCGCAGTTGACCGCTTGTATTCAATGCAACGCGGATAACCCAGGCTCACACTTTTCCGCGCCCACATCGCCGCGGCGACACTAGCTCTGCGTTGAAAAGCCTGACCCCGCGACAATGCACTTTCTTTATGCCGGATCGCATAAACACCGCTTCATCCTTGACAAGACCTCATTTCGCATCCTATTTTCATTTTTGCTGTAAGCATCGGAAAGATTCAATTTGAATTTCCCTTGAAATGTCGAGATAAATCGACAGGGAATTCTTTTGGCCATTCGATAAGCAATAAAAGAAAGAGAATAGAAATATTAACGCAAGGATATTGAATTAATTCATTGCCAGAAGCTGTCCATGCAACCGCTGCGTGCCTTCGAGTGCGGTGCGGGTGATTCGGTCTCCATCGCGCGCGACCGGCGAAAAGCGGCCTTTGTGTAGCGGTATCACTCACCAGGGAACGAGATGAAACCAGACAGAAGGAATACTGACGATGGCCGCGTCCGTCGTCACGGCCGGCTAGCCGCACTAGGCGCGCTGACACTCGGAATCGTCATCCTCGCCGGCTGCGGCGGCAGCGAGGGCGGTTCGTCGGCGTCGGCGGTGCCGAGCAGCATGGCCCAGGTCGCCAATCAGGCGCAAGCCGCATCCGCGCCGCAGACGCCATCCGCCAATCAGCCCTACACCGATCTCACCACCTATTCGACGAGTGCCACGTCCGGCATCGCCGCGTCGCTAGTCTCCGAGAAAGCGGCAATCATGCATTACCAATGGACCTCCGGCAGCACCAAGGTCAACTACACGACGACCACCGGTCACCTGACAGCAATGGATCTGACGAGCGGCGCACCCGAAGCGACGATGTCCTACGTCGCCTACACGGCGCCGAGCACGAATGGCAAACCACGTCCCGTCACGTTCGTCTATAACGGCGGCCCGGGCTCCTCGTCGATCTGGTTGCGTCTCGGCTCGTTCGCGCCGACGCGTGTCGCGACCACCGATCCGCTGCTCAACGGCACGAGCTGGCCGAACTACCCGCTCGTGAACAACACCGAGAGCCTGATCGACACGACCGACCTCGTGTACATCGATCCGCCGGGCACGGGGCTCTCCGAAGCGATCCTGCCGAACACGAACCAGACCTACTGGAGCACCGATGCGGACGCCAACATCATGCGCGACTTCATCATCCGCTACCTGACGGCCAATTCGCGCAGCAGCTCGCCGATCTATCTGTACGGCGAATCGTACGGCACGCCTCGCACCGACATCCTTGCGCTCGCGCTCGAATCGGCCGGCGTGCATCTGACGGGCATCACGCTGCAATCTTCGATCCTGAACTACTTCGCGGATGCGATCGAGGCGGTGGCCATCACAGGTTCGCCCGATCAGCTCGCGCTCGAAACCGATACGCTCAGCGGCTACATGCCGGGCTATGCCGAGGTCGCCGCGTACTACAACCAGGTATCGCCAACGCCCGTGAATCAGGCGCTCTACGCGCTTCGCAGTGAGGCGTTCGTGACCGCCAACTACAACCTGTTCAAGAACTATTCGTTGTACTGGACCTTGAGCCAGCTCGGCGCGCCCACTTACGCGGGACCGCCGAACTTCCCACCGACGTGGCTCGAGCAAGTCTGGGACGCCGAATCCGGCCTCACGTTGCAGGCGATGCAGGGTTACTTCAACATCAATCCGTTCAACCTCACGCTGGTGCCCGGCTCGACGATCGGCCGCTACGATGGACGCGTGTCGCTGCCCAACTCGGATACGCGTCTGCAGTCCGATGGCGACCCGTCGGACATCCTGATCTCGCTGCCGTTCACCAATGCGTTGGCGACGCAGATGCCGGATTACCTCGGCTACACGGCTCCGAACGCGGCGTATCAGCCGCTGAACGACGCGATCATCGAGGTGTGGGACTTCTCGCACGGTGGCCAGCCGCTGCCCGACACGATCCCCGATCTGCTCGGCGCGCTGAAGCTGAATCCCCAGCTGAAGGTGTTGTCGGAAAACGGCTTCCACGATCTCGCCACGCCGTTCTTCAATACCGAGAAACAGCTCGCGCGGCTAAAGACAGTGCAGGGTCTCAATCCGAATCTGCAGGTCAACTTCTTCCAGGGCGGGCATATGATTTATCTGGATGACGTGGCGCGCCCGCAGATGAAGACGGATCTCGCGGCCTTCTATGGTGGCACGCCGATCGCGGGCGCGCTCACGCTCGCGACGCTGCCGCAGCCGTGGTCCGACGAAGCGTCAGCCGCTACGCCGACCAGCGAGGCGGTCGCCGCGGCCGCGCCCTGATTGATGGTGGTTTCGCTTCGCACGAAACCCTCCGACTACTTTTTATGGCGAATGATCATGTCTTCAATCGATATCTTGCGACGTACGCTGGCGCTGATCGTCCTCGGTGCGGTCGTCGGCAGTGCATATGCATTGCCGCCCCAGCCGGTGGCGCCCGTGACGCTACCCAACGGCGGACACGGCGTGGACGGTCCGTTCTTTCCTCATAACCGCGCTAATGCTGTGGCGCCGACAACCGGCTCGACGCTGCAGCAGCAGGCTCAGCAGCGCATGGAGAGCAGGCTTGGCGCGAATTCGGTGCTCAGCAACGGCTCGTCGATTACCAAGGCCCAGGCGCAAAGCAATGGGCTCGGCTATATCGCCAGGCATTTCGATGAGATAGACACCGCGCATTCGGGCCGTGTCTCGTTGAACGACGTCAGGCAGTATCTGCAGCAGCATCAGCAGTGAGGGTCCGATAGTCCATTAGTCCGGTATGACGGCAGGCGGTGCGTTGCGATCGTGCGACGCGGCGCCTGCCGTGCACGCTCCGACGTATTTCTGATCCGTACCCCCCGTAAGTCCTGAGCTCGCTAAAATCTTGTGGTCCAGGCGCCCGCCCACGCGACGCGTTCGGTCATCCCAACAAGAACTGCGAAAACTCAGGAGACACCGCCCATGAGCGATCAGCCGTTTGGACGCTCCCGTCGCGACTTCATGCGTCTTGCCGTGACCGCCGGCACCACCGCCGCGCTACCGTGGATGCAGGAGGCCCACGCGCAGTCGCCGGCGAGCCCGCCGCCCGCGGCAAGCGCTACCGCGACGACCACCGCCGCCACCGCCAGCCCCTCGACCAAAGGCACCCAGCTGATCCTGCTCGGCACCAAGGGCGGCCCGACACCGTCCGATCTGCGCGCGGCGCCGTCGAACGTGCTGGTCGTCGACGGCCAGCCGTATGTGGTCGATTGCGGCAACGGCGTCGCGCTGCAGTTGACCAAGGCCGGCATCAAGCTGCCGGGCATTCGCGACATCTTCCTCACGCATCATCATTCGGATCACAACGCCGACCTCGGCAATCTCGTGTTCCTCGCGTGGGCCACCGGTCTGCACACGCCGGTCAATCTGTACGGGCCGCCGCGCATCACGAAGATGATCGACGACTTCGTCGACATGAACGCGATCGATCTCGAGGTGCGCATGCGCGAAGAAGGCCGCCCGCCTATGCGTCCGCTCATCAACGTCCACGAGTTCGACGGGCCGCGCGTCGTGATGGAAGACGACCGCGTGCGCGTCACCTCGATGCTGGTCGATCACTACACGATCAAGCCCGCATTCGCATACCGCTTCGAAACGCGTGATCGCACGATCGTCTTCTCGGGCGACACGACCTACTACCCGCCACTCGCCGACTTCGCGAAGGGCGCGGACGTGCTCGTGCACGAAGTGATGTACCTGCCCGCGCTAGAAAAGCTGATGAAGACCGTCGACAACGCACCGACGCTGCTCGATCACCTGATGAAGAGCCACACCACGACCGAACAGGTCGGCCGGATCGCCGCGGCGGCCGGTGTGAAGACGCTGGTGTTGAGCCACTTCGTGCCCGGCGGCGACCCCGCAATTACCGACGACATGTGGGCCGCCGACGCGCGCAAGCACTTCGGCGGACAGATCATCGTCGGTAAAGACCTGCAGGTGATCTGAGTGACAGAGAGCCACGTCGCGCAAATCGCCGCGATTCCCGTCATGCTGCTGACGGGTTTTCTCGGCTCGGGCAAGACCACGCTGCTCAATCGCTTGCTGCCACAGCCCGCGCTCGGCCGTTGCGCGGTGCTCATCAACGAGCTCGGCGCGATCGGCCTTGATCATCTGTTCGTCAGCACGTCGCGCGACGAGACCGTCGCGCTGCTCGAAAACGGCTGCCTGTGCTGTGGCGTGCGCGATGAACTGGCGGCGACCGTCACTGAACTGCTCGCGCGGCGCGAGCGCGGCGAGATTCCCGCGTTCGAGCGGCTTCTGATCGAAACCACGGGACTCGCCCGACCCGGCCCGGTGATCTCGTTGCTGCTCGGCGACGCGGCGCTCGAAGGCCGCGTGCAACTCGACGGCATCGTGACCACCGTCGATGCGAAGCACGGCGCCGCGCAGCTTGCACGTCACGAGGAATCGCGTCAGCAGGTCGCGGTCGCGGACCGGCTGTTGCTGACCAAAGCCGAACTGGCCGATGCCGCCGCGCTCGCCGATCTGACGGCGACGCTCGACACGCTCAATCCCACCGCGACGCGCATCCCCGTGCGCAACGGCGACATCGACGCGCGGCAGTTGCTCGGCATCCTGACGCCGCGCACCGTGCGGCCGTGGCTGCGCGCGTCGCCCGCGCCACGCAGGTCGTCGATGGGCGGCGCAGCGGCTGCGAGCGCCGCGCATCCCGACATCGACAGCTTTTGCCTCACCTATCCGCAGCCGCTGCCGATGCAGGCCTTCGAAACCGCGCTGACCGTACTGCTCGGCTATCACGGCGAACGGATCTTGCGGATCAAGGGCATCGGCAATTTCATCGGCGAAGCGCGGCCGATCGTGTTTCATGGCGTGCAGCAGTTGCTGCACGAGCCGCTACGGCTCGACGCCTGGCCCGACGACGATCGCACGACGCGGCTCGTGTTCATCGTCCAGGGGCTCGCGAGATCGGTCATCGAAGACACGATTACGCACTTTCTGCGCGAGGCGGGCGTGACGACGCCTCCCTGACGCTCACTTCCTCGCGGCCGCCTGGATCATCTTCCATCCATTGCCCGCGGGATCGCGAAAGCCCGCATCGACGCTGCCGAAACGATCCACCGGTTCCTGCGTGAATTCCACACCGCGCGCCTTCATCTGCTCGTAGCTCGCGCGACAGTCGGCAACGGACAACACCAAGGGCGGCATCGCCCCCTTCGCGACCATCGCGCGCAGCGTCTGCGCGGTCGCTTCGTCGTGGACCGGCGGCCCCGGTGTGAACAGGCCCAACTGGAAAGTCGGCTGCTCCCGATGCTGGACCGTGAGCCAGCGGTAGGCACCGTTGCGCACGTCCGTGTGGACCTGAAATCCGAGTTTGTCGACGTAGAACGCCAGCGCCGCGTCCTGATCATCGACGTACAAACCGACCACATTGATACCTTGATTCATGATTCCTCCCTGGTTGAGGACTCGACTGTATCGCTGGCCACGCGTCGACGCTTCTCCAAAACTGCGATCGTGAGGTCCGGGCGTTGCGCGGCCTTCAGCACGCAGGCGGGCACGCGATCGAGTTCAGCCTGGTTGGCGCGGGCCCGCACACGCATCTCGCTCGGGCTCAGACCGGTGATGTCGCGAAAGATGCGGCCGAACGTGCCGAGGCTTTCCCAGCCGGTCGCGAACGCGATGTCCGTGATGCCGAGGTCGGTGTCGCGCAACAGCGCGGTGGCCTGCTCGATACGGCGCGTCAACAGATAGCGGTGTGGCGGCACGCCGAAGGCCTTCTTGAACGAACGCGCGAAGTGCGCTTCCGACACGCCGCTGACTTCAGCGAGACGCCGCACCGGCCACGCTTCGTGGGAGGCGGCATCGATGCGGTCTTTCGCGCGCAGCAGGCGACGCAGCAGGGCCGGGTCTTCGAGAGCGTCAGCAGTGCGCGAGACGGGGAGCGGCTGCACGTGAGGGTCGTGTGAGCGGGGCATGAGGCGCGTCAGAACCCATAGCCGATGCCGCCGAGAATCACGTCGGTATCGCGGCTATAGCGCGTCATCACGCGATTCCACGTGACACGCGGCGACCAGCGCTGCGTCATGCGATACGACGCCGTGATCGACAGCAGTCCCGACAAAATGCCGTCGCCGGTATCGCGCATGTCGTCGGCGTCGCCGTGATGGATTGCCGCGTACGCGCCGGCGCCGATGCCGAGCGCGAAGCGCTCGTTGAAGAACGCGCGTGTGAGCCACAGCTGGGCCGTTGCGCCGTCGCGCCGTCGCGCCGTTGCGCCGTCGCGCCGTCGCGTCGCGCGGACAGGCCGTTGCCTTCGTGCAGATAGCCGAGCGTCGCATCGAGATACGGCGTCAGGCCGCGCCGATACTCGATCGCCTCCGCGGCCGAGGTCTGCGATTCGAGGCTGTTCAGAATCGTCGCGCCCGCCATCACCGTGATTTCGTTGTCGGTCACCTTGCTCGTGCGCGGCAGCGCGAAGTCGCGCGGGCCCGGCGTGTCGGGCGCATCGAGCTGATAGCCGATGCCGAGCATGGTCGCGGTCGTCGACTTGCCATTCACCACCTGCACGTGATTGAGTTGCAGATTCGCGGTCCAGCGCGGCATCGAATACCAGGTGGCCCGCGCGCTATAGACGACGCCCCAGCCGTGCGTATTCGAATAGCCCTCGCCCTGCTCCGCCGCTTCGGTATCGAAGTAGCGATACGGCCCGACACCGACCGCGAACACCACGCGCCGATCCATCACGGGCAGCCGTCCCCACAACTGGACGAGCGGGCCATCGCGATGATGATCGGGGATGTGGCCTTCGTTGAGCCAGCTCACGCTGCCGGCGAAGTATCGGCCGATGCCTTCGGTGTGGTCGAGCTGCCACGAGTATGAGTGACTGTGCTCGCCCGTCAACGGCCCGGCGTAAATCCCGAGTTCCTGGGCCGAGGCCCGGCCGGCCGCCGCGCCAGGTACGGTCACGGTGATGAGGAGAGTCCAGGCAGGCTTTGTCATCGAGTGGCAGGCCTCGTGGTGATGGCACGACGCACAAGCTGCGGCCACTCCCCCGGCCGCAATGTGAGGCAATTGTTGCATGGGTTTGCGTGAATTCGGCCGTCAAGAGCCGCACAGAAACGTTTCGATTTATTTAAAGAGATGACAACGGCGCTGGGTGTTCGCCCACGAGGCTAAGCGTTCTAGTTATACGTCATCGCATGACTTTCTCCTACGTCGGTGATAGCTGCATAAGAATCAGACAACCGACCGCCTCGGAATCCCGCATAAATCCAGATACAAAAAATTGACATGCTGTAAGTTCGGGTAAGTACTGCATGTACGTAGACGCA
>DATAQT010000033.1:0-20858 GCA_036264535.1 Paraburkholderia sp.
GGTAGCCTTGACGGAAGCCCCACTGACCAGCGGCGTACCGAACTTAATCGATTCGCCTTCGCCCACTGCGAGAACCTGGTCGAGCGTGATTTCAGCGTCAATGTCTGCCGGTATCTGTTCTACTTTAAGTTTTTCGCCGACGGCAACTTTGTACTGCTTGCCACCGGTTTTTATGACCGCGTACATTGAGAACCTCACTCTGTATTCATTTTTCCCACGCACCGCGCGCGGAAACCTTAGATTATACATGGAGTTAGCTGCTCGGTCAAAACCTGCTTACCAAACCGTCCACTGTGCGGCTTCCCACTCTTTCGCGGGACCTCGCGCGCGGTGACTAGCGACGCGAGCGGCCGTGCAGACGGGCTTGGCGCGCGGCCCAGACGCCAGGCGGAACGCATCCGCGCCGCAGCCGACGACCCGGAAGCGCCCCGATCGCCTTATAATTCGCGGCACTACCCAATTCAGCCATCATGTCGTCGACTGCCACTCCCTCCCCCAACGTCGCCAGCCTGCTTGCTCCGATCGCCGAAGACATGCAGCAGGTCAATCGCGTCATCCGGCAACGTCTCGCGTCGGACGTGATGCTGATCAACCAGATTTCCGAGTACATCATCAGCGCCGGCGGCAAGCGGCTGCGGCCCGCGCTGCTGTTACTGGTGGCGGGCGCGCTGGGCGATACGACGGGGCACCGGCACGAGCTGGCCGCGGTCGTCGAATTCATCCACACGGCCACGCTGCTGCATGACGACGTGGTCGACGAGTCCGACCTACGGCGCGGCCGACAGACCGCCAACGCGCTGTTCGGCAACGCCGCGAGCGTGCTGGTCGGCGATTTCCTTTACTCGCGCTCGTTCCAGATGATGGTCGGCGTGGGCAAGATGCGCGTGATGGAGATTCTGTCGGAGGCGACCAACATCATCTCCGAAGGTGAAGTGCTGCAGTTGTTGAACATGCACGATGCGGACGTCGACGAAACCCGCTATATGCAGGTGATCCGCTACAAGACCGCCAAGCTGTTCGAGGCGGCCGCCCAGCTGGGCGCGGTGCTGGCCGGCGCGGACGCGAAAACCGAAGCCGCCGCCGCCGAATACGGCCGCCGCATCGGTACCGCGTTCCAGATCATGGACGACTGGCTCGACTACACGGGTACGGCCGAGTCGATGGGCAAGAACGCCGGCGACGATCTGCGCGAAGGCAAACCGACGCTGCCGCTCATCTATCTGATCGAACGCGGCACGCTCGAGCAGTCGGCCCTTGCGCGCGAAGCGATCGAGCAAGGCGGCACCGACCGTTTCGATACGATTTTCGAGGCGATCACGCGCTCCGGTGCGCTCGATCACACGCTTGAGTGCGCGAAACAAGAGGCTCAAGCGGCCGCGGCGGCAATTTCCTCATTTCCCCATTCCATTTTCAAAGAGAGCCTGCTAGAATTATGCTCTTACTCGACGGCGAGGCAGTCTTGAACGAGACTGAAACGCCGAATTAGTCTTGATCGAGTCAGCAGTACCAAATCGGGGTGTAGCTTAGCCTGGTAGAGCGCTACGTTCGGGACGTAGAGGCCGGAGGTTCGAATCCTCTCACCCCGACCAGATTCTCCTTGTTAGCTCAAGGCTCAAAAACCGCCGCAGCATTGCTCGGCGGTTTTTTGTTTTGTACGGCGATTTTTTCGCTGCTCTCCTGCTACGCTTCGCCGCTTTCTTTTCCGTCCGGCCCATAAGCAGCGCGTATGTTGCCGCGTCGTCGTACCCTCGGCGGCAGCCGCCGTTCACGGCGGGACGCGCAGTCCCCTCTGCTATATTCTCTCCATCCTTTCCCTTATTTTTCACGACGCGTGGAACAACTTCCCTTATGGGCGCAGATCGGCGCCGTTTTTCTGCTGCTCGTCTGCTCCTCCTTCTTTTCCATTTCCGAGACAGCGATGATGGCGCTCAATCGTCATCGCCTCAAACATCTCGCCAGCAAGAACACGCTCGGCGCGAAAACGACCCAGGGCCTGCTCGCCAAAACCGATCAGCTCCTGAGCGTGATCCTGATCGGCAATAACCTGTTCAACACAATCATCCCGGTACTGACCACGTCGATCGCGCTGCGTACGTTTGGCCGCAATAACCTCGTGCTGTCGATCGCGACCGGTATCGTCGCGTTCCTGATCATCGTGTTCGCGGAAATCACGCCGAAGATCGTCGGCGCGACGTTTCCCGAAAAAATCGCGCTACCCGCGAGTCTCCTGATCGCACCGCTGATGCGCGTCGCCAGACCGCTGATCTGGTTCGTCAACCTGTTCGCAACCGGCATCCTGCGCGTGCTGCACATCAATACGAAGGGCGGGCGCGACCAACGGCTGTCCACCGAAGAACTACGCACCATCGTGCTCGAGTCGGGCAGCTTCATGCCGACCAAGCACCGCAGCATCCTGCTGAACCTGTTCGACCTCGAAAACATCTCCGTCGACGACGTGATGATCCCGCGCCGCCGCATCGAGGCGCTCGACTTCGATGCGCCGTTCGAGCAGATCCTGCATCAACTGGAGACCTGCTATCACAACAAGCTGGTCGTCTACCAGGGCGACATCGATCGCGTACTCGGTGTGCTGCACGTGCGCAAGACGCTGTCAGCGCTGCACAACCAGGAGCTCGAACGCGACACCTTGCGAGATCTGCTCACCGAGCCGTACTTCGTGCCGAGCGGCACACCGGTCTTCCAGCAGCTGCAATACTTTCAGGAGAGCCGGCACCGCATCGCGCTCGTCGTCGACGAGTACGGCGAACTGCAGGGTCTTCTGACGCCCGAAGACATCATCGAGGAGCTGATCGGCGAATTCACCACGTCGATCCCACGCGGCGCAAGTTCGCGCGGCGGCTGGAACGAAGCGGGCGAATGCATCGTCGCGGGCAGCATGCCGTTGCGCGAGCTGAACCGCTGGCTGCAGATCGCGCTGCCCACCGACGGCCCCAAAACGCTCAACGGCCTGATTCTCGAAATCCTGGAAGACATCCCCGACGGCGACGTCTGCGTGCGCATCGGCGACACCAAGCTCGAAGTGATGCGCAGCGACGATCAGGCGATCCGCACCGTCAAGCTGTTCAAACCGCTGTCGCGCACGAAGGCCGGTAAAGCACGGTCCGGCTGAACTCCACACCGTCGGTGGCTGTTTAAAGTCAGCATCGCACAGGCTCGCGACGCGTGCCATTAGCCGAATGGCCGAATGGCATTCGGACGCCCACAGCCGGAAGATGAAGCCGTCATGTTCTACAGGCGGCTCATCACCGGTCTCCCATGCAAACTCCCTTTGCCACCACGGCGCCGCTGCCGCGCCCCCTCTCGGTCGCCGGCGAAACCAGCGCAGCGAGTCTGAGCGATCCCGACAACGCCCCAGCCGTGCGTCTGTTGACCGACACGTTGCACGAAGCGACGCGGCGCAATGCGTCGGATATCCACATCGAGCCGGCCGAGCATGGCTGGCGTGTGCGCCTGCGAATCGACGGCGTGCTGCATGAAATCGCCCGGCCGCCCGCGCATCTGCGCGACGCATTCGTCACGCGCGTAAAGGTGCTCGCACGCATGGACATCGCCGAGCGACGCGTGCCGCAGGACGGCCGGCTACGCCTCGCGACGTCGCCAGGACGGCTCGAGGACTACCGCGTCAATTCGCTGCCGACGCTGTTCGGCGAAAAACTCGTGCTGCGCCGGCTCGACGCGCTGCCCGCCGATCTTTCACTCGATTCGCTCGGCCTCGATCCGGCCCAGCGCGAAACCGTCGACACCGCGATCCGCGCGCCGCACGGCCTCATGCTCGTCACCGGACCCACGGGCAGCGGCAAGACGCTGTCGCTGTACTGCTTCCTGAACCTGCTCAATGGCGAAGCGCGCAACCTCTGCTCAGTGGAAGACCCGGCCGAGATCCAGCTGGCCGGCATCAACCAGGTCAGTGTGCGCGACAAAGCCGGGCTGACCTTTGCGGTCGCGCTGCGTGCGTTCCTGCGGCAGGACCCGGACGTGATCATGGTCGGCGAAATACGCGACAACGAAACCGCCGACGTCGCCGTGAAGGCCGCACAAACCGGCCACCTCGTGCTGTCCACGCTGCATACGAACGACGCGCCCGCGGCCATCGCGCGGCTCATCGATATCGGTGTCGAGCCGTACAACCTTGCGGCCGCGCTGCGCATGGTGACCGCGCAGCGGCTCGTGCGGCGACTGTGCGTCGCGTGCCGCACGCCCGCACCGCATTCGGCGGCGGCGCTCAGGGCAGCGGGCTTCGGCGAACATGAACTCGAGGGCTGGCAACCGTATGCGGCGACCGGCTGCGCGGTTTGCCACGACATCGGCTATCGGGGGCGCGTCGGCATCCATCAGGTGATGCCCGTCTCCGACGCGATGCGTGAGCTGATCGTCGCAAACGCGGGCGTGCATGAACTAGCCCACCTCGCGCAGACCGAAGGGGTCGCGACGTTACGCGACGCGGCGCTTGCGCGTGTGCGCGACGGCACCACGAGTCTCGTCGAAGCGCTCGCCGCCACGGAGGTCGCATGATTACC
This sequence comes from Paraburkholderia sp., assembly GCA_036264535.1. GTDB lineage: Bacteria > Pseudomonadota > Gammaproteobacteria > Burkholderiales > Burkholderiaceae > Paraburkholderia. Next base: position 4,539 of record DATAQT010000033.1, read on the forward strand.
GCCACGCAGTCACCCGCCCACCCCGCCGCCACCCACCCCGTCGCCGCCGACCTGCGCTTCAGATGGCGGGGCGTCGATGTTGATGGCACGCGCCAGAGCGGCACGCTGATCGCAGCCGACGCGAGCGTCGCGCGCACGATGCTCAAACGCCATAACCTCGTTATCGTCGAAGTCGCCACGCAAGGGCCAGCGCCACGCCCGAAGACTAGCGCAGCCGATGTCACGCTGTTCACGCGACAACTGTCCAGCCTGCTGCGTGCCGGTTTGCCGCTCGCGCCCGCGCTCGAACTACTCGCGCAGGCGACGACGTCGGGCCCGCGACAAGGCATGCCGCGCATCGTCGGCACTGTCGCGCGCGACATCACCGCCGGCCTGCGCTTTTCGGCGGCCTTGCAGCGGCACCCGGCGCAATTCAACGCGCTGTATTGCCAGCTCGTAGAAGTTGGCGAAGCGGCGGGCGCGCTCGTCACTGTGCTAGCCCGCCTCGCCGACGATCGCGAACGCGCCGCCGCGCAGCGTGCGAAGGTGCGCGCGGCTCTCACCTATCCAGTCGCGATCCTGCTGCTCGCGGTCGCGATTACCGCGGCGTTGCTGGTGTGGGTCGTGCCGACGTTCAAGCAGATCTTCGATGGCTTCGGTGCGAAGCTGCCCGCGCCCACGCAGTTCGTGCTGGCGCTATCGGCGGGCGCCGCGCGCTGGAGCGTGCCGCTCTTCCTGCTGATGGTCGCAATGAGCTCGGCCGTCACGTTCGCGCTGCGGCGTTCGGCAAGCGCGCGCATCCGCTTCGCCCGCATGTCGCTCAACCTGCCGGTGGCCGGCCCGCTGCTGCGCACGCTGTGCGCGGCGCGCTGGAGCCGTGCGCTTGGCACGTTGCTGTCCGCCGGCACGCCGCTCGCCGATGCGTTCGATTCGCTCACGCAGGCAACCGGCAACGCCTTCTTCGATCGCGCGACGGCAAGCATCGCCGTGCGGCTGCGGCGCGGCGAACGGCTCGCCGCGGCGATGCGCGCGGCGCACTGCTTTCCACCCGAGGTCGTGCAGCCGGTTGAGGTCGCCGAGGAATCCGGCGCGCTCGACAGCATGCTGCTCGATGTCGCCTCGCTTGCAGATCGCCAGGTCGACGACAGGATTGGCACGCTATCGAGCCTGTGCGAGCCGCTCGTGATCGTCGTGCTCGGCACGCTGGTCGGCGGGCTCGTGATCGCGATGTATCTCCCCATTATTCAACTCGGCAACGTGGTGTAGCATCGCAGCCGAGTCCACTCCCTCACTATGCAAGCTCCTCTTCCGCTCGTGTCACCAACCTCCTCCAGCCTGCTCGCGGGCTTACTGCCGGACCGCTTTGCCAGCGCTATCGGCCTCGCGTTCGCCAGCCTGCCCGCGGGCGGGCAGATCACGTTCGCGATCGTGCTGGGCCTCGTGATTGGCAGCTTCCTGAACGTGGTCGTGCATCGGCTGCCGATCATGCTCGAGCGCGCGTGGCGCGCCGAAATCAGCGAGACCACCGACGAGCCGCAGCCCGAGGACGGACTGCCCGCGCGCTATAACCTGTGGGTGCCGCGCAGCGCCTGCCCGCATTGCGGACACGTGCTGAGCGCCTGGGAAAACCTGCCGGTGCTGAGCTATCTGCTGTTACGCGGCCGTTGTTCCGCGTGCGGCACGCACATCAGCCCGCGCTATCCGTTGCTCGAAATGGCGAGCGCCGCTTTCGCGGCAGGCGCACTGATAGCGTTCGGCCCGACGCTGATGGCACTCGCCGCCTTCGGCCTGTGTGCAACGCTGCTCGCGATGAGCGCAATCGACATTGATACGCATCTGCTGCCCGATTCCTTGACGCTGCCGCTGCTGTGGGCCGGTCTGATCGTCAATTTCAACGGCATGTTCACGAACCTGCACGATGCGGTGCTCGGCGCTATCTTCGGATATCTGGTGTTGTGGGCCGTGCATTGGGTGTTCAAGCTCGTGCGCGGCATCGAAGGCATGGGCTACGGGGACTTCAAGCTGCTCGCGGCGCTCGGCGCGTGGCTCGGCTGGCCCGCGCTGCCGCAGATCGTGCTGATCGCCGCGGTGGCCGGTGCCGTGATCGGCCTCGCGGCGACGTGGTTCGGCCGCATGCGTTTCGAGGAGCCGCTGCCGTTCGGGCCGTTTCTGGCCGCGGGCGGTGCGCTCACGCTGTTTGTCGGTACGCCGCTTTATCTGGCTCTGGGAGGTTGAAGCATGTTCGTTGTAGGACTCACAGGCGGCATCGGTAGCGGCAAATCGACCGTGGCCAATCTGTTCGCGGCGCGCGGCGTGCCGCTCGTCGACACCGACGTGATCGCGCATCGCATCACCGCGCCGCATGGCATCGCGATGCCACACATCGCCGCTGAATTCGGCACCGAGTTCATTTCCGCCGATGGCTCGCTCGATCGCGCGCGCATGCGCACGCTCGTGTTCAGCGACGAGACCGCGCGCAAACGTCTCGAAGGCATCACGCATCCGCTGATCCGCGCGGAAACCGAGCGCGAAGAGCGCGAAGCGCAAGGGCCGTATGTGATCGTCGTGGTGCCGTTGCTGGTCGAGTCCGGGACATGGAAGAACCGCGTGAATCGCGTGCTTGCCGTCGATTGCAGCGTCGACGCGCAGATCGCGCGCGTGATGAGCCGCAACGGCTTCAGCCGCGAACAGGTGCTCGCGATCATCGCGCGCCAGGCGACGCGCGAAGCGCGCCTTGCCGCCGCCGACGACGTGATCGTCAATGACAACCAGCCGCTCGAAGAACTCGAGGCGCAGGTGGACGCTCACCATCGCGCGTATCTGTCGCTTGCGAAGGGTGAAGCCGAGTGATAGCGCAGACAGGAGCCGAAGCGCTCATAACACCGTGAACTCACGAAAAAAGTTGCGAAAGCGCGCAGAAAAAGTGCGTGATTGCTTGGGTGGTCCCACGGCATTAGAATGTTTTGCATTCCTGTCACCGACCACGCCCGAGGCGACCCCGCTTGATCCTTTACGAGTACCCCTTCAATGAGCGAATCCGGACGCTGTTGCGGCTCGAAGATCTGTTCGAGCGCTTCACGTTCTTTCTGACTCAGGAAGACGCGCGGGAACATCACGTCGCACTGACAACGCTGTTCGAAATTTCCGAAGTTGCGGGTCGCGCGGATCTGAAGTCGGATCTGATGAAAGAGCTCGAACGGCAGCGGCAAACGCTCGCGCCGTTTCGCGGCAATCCGGGCATCGAGCAGAACGCGCTCGAAGCGGTGCTCGGCGAAATCGAACAGACCCTCGCGGGGCTCACGCAGATGCAAGGCAAGACCGGCCAGCATCTTGCAGACAACGAATGGCTCGCAAGCATTCGCAGCCGCGCCATCATCCCCGGTGGCACCTGCAAATTCGATCTGCCCTCGTATTACGCCTGGCAACAATTGCATCCCGATCAACGTCGCCAGGACATCGCCAAGTGGGTGACACCGCTTTTACCGCTGCGCGACGCGGCCACGATCGTGCTGCGACTCGCGCGCGAGTCGGGTCAGGCGTCGAAGGTGATGGCGATGCAAGGCAGCTATCAGCAAATGCTGTCGGGCCGCTCGTATCAATTGATGCAGGTTCGCGTGGCTCCCGAATTGCGCGTGATTCCGGAGGCGAGCGCCAACAAGTACATGCTGTGGGTGCGCTTCACGGTGCAGGACGGCGATCTGCGGCCGCGCGCGGTCGACGTCGACGTGCCGTTCCAGCTCACGCTCTGCAGCCTCTAACAGCCTGTCCGTCACCGCCGCATCCAGCTGCGCACACCGGCTTTGACGGAACGCGCCTTTGAAGCGGCGCGAAATAGCCCTATATTCGTAACTTGTTCCGTTTGCGATTGACCGTCAGACCGTATGCCTACCGTCGTCAAATGTCCTACCTGCGGTAAAGATGTCCGCTGGACCCCTGAGAGCCGCTTCCGTCCTTTCTGCTCCGATCGCTGCAAGCAGATCGATCTCGGTGCATGGGCCGCCGAAAAATACCGGGTTGGCGGTAATGAACAGGAAGGGTCTTCCTTCGAAGAGGAAACGCCGCGCGGCGATTACAACCCGCACTGAGCAAGCCAGTAAAAAAAGCCACGCGAAGCGACGCTGCCGAGACAGCGCCCGCTAGCGCGTGGCCTTTTCAGTCACACCCTTCAATCAATCACTTCTTCTCGGCTGCGAGCCACTCCAGCACCGGAATCGTCGCCGGCAGCAAGGGCGCGACATCGGCAGGTAAGCTTTGCCACACGAAGGCCTGACCTTCGCGCCCGTGCGGCTCGCCCGACCACTGCGTCACCTTGCAGAAGAAGAGGCGAACATACGCGTGCGGATAGTCGTGTTCGAGCGTATGCCACAGATGGCTCGCCTCGACCTCGATTCCCAGCTCCTCGTGCAGCTCGCGCGCAAGCGCGGCCTCGACCGATTCACCCGCTTCCAGCTTGCCGCCCGGAAACTCCCAGTAGCCCTCGTAGGGCTTGCCCGCCGGGCGCTGCGCTAGCAGATAGCGCCCATCCGGTTGTACCAGCACGCCGACCGCGACTTCGGTAACCGGACGGCCCGCACCGATTCTGGCCGCGCCGTTGCCGGCGCTTTCGCTTGCCTCGCTCATGCCGACGTCTTACGACCGGACCAGTCCCGCGCGAACTGCCACGCGACCCGCCCCGAGCGCGAGCCGCGCTCCAGCGCCCACACCAGCGCATCGCCGCGCGCCGTCTCGATCTCGGCGTCGTCGCAACCGAAATGGCGCAACCAATGCGCGATGATCGTCAGATAGTCGTCCTGCTTGAACGGATAGAAGCTGACCCACAACCCGAAACGCTCGGACAGCGAAATCTTCTCTTCGACCAGTTCGCCCGGATGAATCTCGCCGTCCGCCGTGTGCTTGTAGGTCTCGTTGTCGCTCATGTACTCGGGCAGCAGATGGCGGCGGTTCGACGTTGCGTAGATCACCACGTTGTCCGACTGCGCAGCGACCGAACCGTCGAGCGCGACCTTCAGCGCCTTGTAGCCCGACTCGCCCTCTTCGAACGACAGATCGTCGCAAAACACGACGAAGCGCTCCGGGCGCTTCACGATCAGATCGACGATGTCGCCGAGATCGTGCAGATCGTCCTTGTCCACTTCGATCAGGCGCAGGCCGTCTTTCGCGTACGCGTTCAGACATGCCTTGATCAGAGACGATTTGCCGGTGCCGCGCGCGCCCGTCAACAGCACGTTGTTGGCCGGCTGCTTGTGCACGAACTGGCGCGTGTTCTGTTCGATCAGCCCTTTCTGGCGATCGATGTTCTGCAGGTCGTCGAGCGTGATCGACGAAATGGCGGGCACCGGCTGCAGATAGCCGCGCCCCTGGCGCTTGCGCCAGCGGAAAGCGACCGCGGCCGACCAGTCGATATCAGGCGCGGCGGGCGGAAGCATCGCTTCTAGGCGGCCGAGCACGGCTTCGGCCCGGGTCAGAAACTGTTCGAGTTTGTCCATGGTAAGTAGGCGGCCCACGGCCGCGCATTGAACCTGATTACGAGCGGTAGTCGGCGTTGATGCTCACGTAGTCGTGCGACAGATCGCAGGTCCAGATCGTGGCTTGCGCATTGCCGCGTCCGAGCACGACGCGAATACCGATCTCGCTCTTTTTCATCACGCGCTGGCCGTCTTCTTCGCGGTAGGCCGGGTTGCGGCCGCCGGCAGTCGCGACCAGCACGTCGTCGAGATACAGATCGATCTTGCCGACGTCGAGATCATCCACGCCGGCATAGCCGATGGCCGCGAGAATGCGGCCGAGGTTCGGGTCCGATGCATAGAAGGCCGTCTTCACGAGCGGAGAGTGGCCGATCGCGTAAGCGATCTGGCGGCATTCGCCGACGCTCGAGCCGCCTTCGACCTGCACGGTCATAAATTTGGTCGCGCCTTCGCCGTCGCGCACGATCAGTTGCGCGAGGCTCTGCGCGACCCCGGTCACCGCGTCGCGCAGCGCTGCATAAGCGGGCGAATCGGTGGACGTGACCGCGGGCAGGCTCGATTTGCCCGACGCGATCAGGATGAATGAATCGTTGGTCGACGTATCGCCATCGATCGTAATGCAGTTGAACGAACGGTCCGCGACGTGCTTCACGAGCTCGTCGAGCACAGGCTGCGCGACGGCCGCGTCGAACGCGAGGAAGCCGAGCATGGTCGCCATGTTCGGCTTGATCATGCCGGCGCCCTTGCTGATGCCGGTCAGCGCGACCGTGTGACCGTCGATCGTGACCTGGCGCGATACCGCCTTCGGTAGCGTGTCGGTCGTCATGATCGACTGTGCCGCGTCGTACCAGTTCGCTTCCTTGCGGTTCGCGAGCGCGGCCGGCAAGCCGGCCTTCAGACGATCGACCGGCAGGGGCTCGAGAATCACGCCCGTCGAGAACGGCAGCACCTGCTCGGGCGCGATGTCGGCGAGACGCGCGAGTTCCGCGCAGGTTTCGCGCGTCGCCGCGAGGCCCGGCTCACCGGTGCCCGCGTTCGCGTTGCCGGTGTTGATCACCAGCGCGCGAATCGGCTTGCCGCCCGCGCGCACGCGCTGCAGGTTCTCACGGCAGACCGTGACGGGAGCTGCGCAAAAGCGGTTCTGCGTGAACACGCCGCCTACCGTCGCGCCTTCGCCGACGGAAATGACGAGCACGTCCTTGCGGTTCGGCTTGCGGATATTCGCTTCCGCCCAGCCGAGCGTGACGCCGGCGACGGAGTGGAGTTGAGCGGGATCGATCGAGGGAAAGTTGACAGCCATGGTCGCGACCTGTCGAAGAAAATGCCGGCGGACGCCGGCATCGGGGAAACGGAACTGATGACCCGGGGGTGTTGCCGGGTCACCCGCGAAATCAACACGGTCAAGCGGCGCTCAAAAACAACGCGGCGCGCCCGAAAGCGCGCCGTGTCGGCATTACGCGATCTTGCCGTGGCACTGCTTGTACTTCTTGCCGCTGCCGCACGGGCACGGGTCGTTGCGGCCGACCTTCGGCACGTTGTCGGTATTCACATGCACGGCTGCCTGGGGCGCCGCGCTGTGGCCGTGGCTCATCGCATCACCAATCATGGCCGCGGCGGCCGCTTCAGCTGCGACTGGCGAGGCGGCTCCGGCTTCCGCGAACTCGGCATGGCGGAACTCGACGTTCTCCAGATGACCGCCCTGCTCTTCCATCTGCTCCGCTGCCGCTTCGAGCTGCTCCGGCGACTGGATCTGCACGTTCATCACGATGCGCGTGACTTCGAGCTTCACGGCGTCGAGCATCGCGGCGAATAGTTCGAACGCCTCGCGTTTATATTCCTGCTTCGGGTTCTTCTGCGCATAGCCGCGCAGATGGATGCCCTGACGCAGATGATCGAGCGCGGCCAGATGTTCGCGCCATGCGCGGTCGAGCGTCTGCAGCATGATCGAGCGCTCGAACGCGCTGAACGATTCGCGGCCGACCAGTTCGACCTTCGCCTCGTAGGCCTCATCCGCGGCGGCATCGACCGCTTCGAGAATTTCGTCGACGCTGATCGAGTTCGACTCGTTGATCATTTCCTGGATCGCGAGGTCGAGCTGCCATTCGTTGCGCAGCACTTCCTCGAGCTCCGGCACGTCCCACTGCTCTTCGATGCTGCCCGCCGGCACGAACTGATGCACGATGTCGCCGATCACGCCATGACGCATCGCGGTGATGGTCTCGGTGATGTCGTTCGCTTCGAGCAATTCGTTGCGCTGCTGGTAAATCACCTTGCGCTGGTCATTCGACACGTCGTCGTATTCGAGCAATTGCTTACGAATATCGAAGTTACGCGCCTCGACCTTGCGTTGCGCCGATTCGATCGAGCGCGACACGATACCCGCTTCGATCGCCTCGCCTTCCGGCATCTTCAGGCGGTCCATGATCGCGCGCACGCGGTCGCCCGCGAAAATGCGCAGCAGCGGATCTTCCAGCGACAGATAGAAGCGCGACGAACCCGGGTCGCCCTGACGGCCGGCACGGCCGCGCAACTGGTTGTCGATCCGGCGCGACTCGTGACGCTCGGTGCCGATGATGTGCAAACCGCCCGCGGCCTTCACCTGATCGTGCAGCGTCTGCCATTCGTCGTGCAGCTTCTGGATGCGGCGCTGCTTGTCGTCGTCTGCGAGCGTTTCGTCCAGCTCGATGAACGACGCCTGCTTCTCCGCGTTACCGCCGAGCACGATGTCGGTACCACGGCCGGCCATGTTGGTCGCGATCGTGATGCGTTGCGGACGGCCCGCTTCGGCGACGATCGCCGCTTCGCGCGCGTGCTGCTTCGCGTTCAGCACTTCGTGCGGCAAGCCGGCCTGCTTCAGCAGATGCGACAGCAACTCCGAGTTCTCGATCGACGTCGTGCCGACCAGCACCGGCTGACCACGCTCGAAGCACTCGCCGATGTCGCGGATCACCGCGTCGTAGCGTTCCTTCGCGGTCTTGTAGATCTGATCCTGCTTGTCGATCCGCTTGGGCGGACGGTTGGTCGGGATCACGACCGTTTCGAGTCCGTAGATCTCGTTGAATTCGTACGCTTCGGTGTCGGCCGTACCGGTCATGCCGGACAGCTTCGCGTACATGCGGAAGTAGTTCTGGAACGTGATCGACGCGAGTGTCTGGTTCTCGCTCTGGATCTTCACGTGCTCCTTCGCCTCGACCGCCTGGTGCAGACCGTCCGACCAACGGCGGCCGGACATCAGACGGCCGGTGAATTCGTCGACGATGATCACTTCGCCGTTCTGCACGACGTAGTGCTGATCCTTGAAGAACAGCGTATGCGCGCGCAGCGCCGCGTACACGTGGTGCATCAGCGTGATGTTCTGCGGCGCATACAGGCTTTCGCCCTCGCCGATCAGGCCCCACTCGGAGAGCAGGCGCTCGGCCTTTTCGTGGCCCGACTCGGTCAGGAATACCTGACGGCCTTTTTCGTCCAGCGTGTAGTCGCCCGGCTTCTCGACGCCGGTACCGTCCGCCTTCTCTTCGCCGATCTGGCGCTCGAGCAGCGGCGGCAGCGCGTTCATGCGCACGTAGAGTTCGGTGTGATCTTCGGCCTGGCCGGAGATGATCAGCGGCGTACGCGCTTCGTCGATCAGGATCGAGTCCACTTCGTCGACGACCGCGAAGTTCAGGCCACGCTGCACGCGCGCGTCGGTCTCGTAGACCATGTTGTCGCGCAGGTAGTCGAAGCCGAATTCGTTGTTGGTGCCGTACGTGATGTCCGCGGCGTAGGCTTGCTGCTTCGCCGTGTGCTCCATCTGCGACAGGTTGATACCGACCGACAGACCGAGGAAGTTGTAGAGGCGCCCCATCCATTCAGCGTCGCGCTGCGCGAGATAGTCGTTGACCGTGACCACGTGGACGCCCCGGCCCGACAGCGCGTTCAGGTAGACCGGCAGCGTCGCCACGAGCGTCTTGCCCTCGCCGGTGCGCATTTCGCCGATCTTGCCGTAATGCAGCGCCATCCCGCCGATCAACTGCACGTCGAAGTGGCGCATCTTCAGCACGCGCTTGCTGGCCTCGCGGCAGACCGCGAACGCCTCCGGCAGGATCTTGTCGAGCGATTCGCCGCTCGCGACGCGCTGGCGGAATTCACCCGTTTTGGCGCGCAGGAGGTCATCCGTCAATTGCTCGATCTGCGGCTCGAGCGCATTGATCGCCGCGACGGTCTTTTGATATTGCTTGACTAGCCGCTGATTACGGCTGCCAAAAATCTTCTGTAGTAAACCGGTGGTCATCGGATCGGTGTCTGCGTCGCGGCTTCGGCTGGCTCGCGGTGCGCGCTTCACGCATACCGCGCCTGGGTCGGAAAGTCCTCGGCGGCTTAGTCCAAGAGTGAATTCGAATCGGGCATTTTAGCACGCGCCTTCGGCTGCGCTCGTGTCGCAGGCGTGACGGGACCGGCCTCTGCCAGCCCCGCCCGGCGACCTCCGGCGCGCCGCGGACCGGCTTTGCAAGCTGCCCGCGCGGTACAATCGCGGCGTGAGCGCGCATGGGGCGCGCTCGCGTCGTCATTCCCAAACATGAGACGTTTTCCGTCCTTTTCAAGGCCACCGAAGCAGTTCGATCTGCGCCGCCCGCAACCGCTTGCCGAGGTACTCGGCCGCACGGATGCGTTCGCGGCGCTGCGCGCCGGCGTCGAGCAGATCGCCGCGCTCGAGAAGGATCTGCGCGAGCTGCTGCCGGACTATCTGGCGACGAGCGTCGAACCTGGCTTCATCAAGGAAGGCGTGTTGGCCCTGTTCGCCGCGCACAACGCGCTCGCGGCGCGTCTGCGGCATCTGGAGCCGCGGCTGCTGGCGGATTTGCAGCAGCGCGGCTGGCCCGTGCAGGCGCTGAGGATTCGCGTGCGGCCGCAGCCGCTGAAGGAACCGCCACCCGTCAAGCAGGCGCGCATGACCCCGGCCGGCGCCGACGCGCTCCAGGCGTTGAGCGAATCGCTCGCGCCGTCGCCGCTACAGGAAGCGCTCGCGCGCATGGCCGCGCGGCATCGGCGCAATCGCTGAACGCTCGACGAAAAAAAACGGCCCGAATGGGCCGTTTTTCATGGGGTTGCCTGCAAGGCCAGTGTTACGCGAACGCCGTCTGCGTTTCGTACGCGAAGCCGCGCGGGGCCTTCTGCGTGTCTTCGAAGGTGACCATTTCGTAGGAGTCTTCGTGCGCGAGCAACTCGCGCAGCAGCGCGTTGTTCAGGCCGTGGCCCGACTTGTACGCGGTGTACGAAGCAAGCAGCGGATGACCGACCACGTACAGGTCGCCGATCGCGTCGAGCATCTTGTGCTTGACGAACTCGTCGTCGTAACGCAGGCCGTCGTTGTTCAGGATGCGGTATTCGTCGAGCACGATCGCGTTGTCCATGCTGCCACCGCGCGCGAGGCCGAGCTCGCGCATCATTTCCACTTCATGCGCGAAGCCGAACGTGCGGGCGCGCGCGATTTCGCGCACGTACGACGTGTTGGCGAAATCCACTTCCAGCGCCTGGCCGGTTTTGTCCACGGCCGGGTGACGGAAGTCGATCGTGAATTTGAGCTTGAAGCCGAAGTACGGATCGAGGCGCGCGAACTTGTCGCCGTCGCGGATTTCGACCGGCTTCCTGACCTTGATGAATTTCTTCGGTGCGTTTTGCTCTTCGATTCCCGCCGACTGGATCAGGAACACGAACGAACCCGCGCTGCCGTCCATGATCGGGATTTCCTCGGCGGTGACGTCGACGTAAAGATTGTCGATGCCAAGACCGGCGCAGGCGGACATCAGATGCTCGATGGTCGAGACGCGCGCGCCGTCTTTCTGCAACACGGAAGCCAGACGCGTATCGCCAATCGCCATCGCCGACGCAGGAATGTCCACCGGTGTGGGCAAATCCACGCGCGAAAACACGATGCCAGTGCCCGGCGCCGCCGGGCGGAGCGTCAGATTGACTTTACGGCCGGAGTGCAACCCGATGCCGACAGTCTTGACGATCGATTTGATTGAGCGCTGCTTCAACATGGTGGTCTTCTATTCGATTGAAAATCCTAATCAGGACTTTTTATTCCATAGTGCGAATTATACTCCAATCCCCAGACGAGCGTCTTTGCAGCGAACGTATCAATCTGTTTCGCCGCATTACCCACTGCGCACAGCAACGGAAAGCGTGACGGGCCGATGCCCCGGAACGGAGGCGTTTCCGGTCATCGGCCCGCGTAACGGCCTGTCACAAAAGCGTCGTAATCACCGTTGCCGAAGCGCCACGCGACATAAACGCGCGGGCCCGCGGCGAAGGCGCAACGCCAGCAACTAGCTCAACGTCGCGAGAATACTCGCTGCATCGCTGACTTCAAATTTGCCGGCGGCTTCGACGTTCAGCGTCTTGACCACGCCGTCGTCGACCACCATCGCGTAGCGCTGGGAACGGATTCCCATGCCGCGCGCCGACAGATCCTGCTCCAGACCAAGCGCCCGTGTGAAAGCCGCACTGCCGTCCGCCATCATGCGCACCTTGCCCGAGGTGTGCTGATCGCGTCCCCACGCGCCCATGACGAACGCGTCGTTGACGGACACGCACCAGATTTCGTCGATGCCGGCAGCGCGCAACTGCTCAGCCTGCTCGACATAGCCCGGCACATGTTTGGCCGAACAGGTCGGCGTGAACGCGCCGGGCAACCCGAAGATCACCACGCGTTTGCCCGCCGTCTGCTCGCGCACGTCGAAACTGTTCGGTCCGATCGTGCAGCCCGCGCGGTCGTCTTCGACATACTCGAAGAGCGTCGCGTCGGGCAGCTTTTCACCTTCCTTGATCATGCTCAGTCCTTTGCATCGATGCGAAGCACGCTCGCACGTCCTCGTGTCGCAGTGAATTTCGGTTCGGCCCAAGCAACTATAGGCCACACCGTATGGCGGCAGTCGCTCCGTCCGTTTCGCGAATCCGCAGAGGGCAGTTGCCCCTGCCGCGAATCAGACGATACGCGACCTGCTTGCCGTTCACCCGCCACGCTCGTGCATTCGTCCGCCAGCGCTGCACTGCGACACCAACCCGCAGCGCGGCAACGAGGCCTGCCCGTGCGCTCAGTCCGCCTGCTTGCGCAGGAACGCCGGAATATCGTACGTATCGACGCCCTTTTCCTGCAGCGCCTGCACGTGCGAGGCCGCCGTGTCGCGCGACGTGCGCCACACCGCCGGCGTGTCGAGCGCGCCGTAGTCGGCCGTGCTGGCGTGACCTGCCGCCGGTGCGTACGCCGCATGCGCCATCGCGCCGATCGGCTGGTTGTCGGTGCCGGTACGCAGCAGCGTCATCGGTGCCGACTGCTGCTTCTTCGCCGCGCGGCCCAGGCCCGTCGCGACAACCGTCACGCGCAGCGCATCGCCCATCGCATCGTCGTACACGGCGCCGAAGATCACCGTGGCATCTTCCGCGGCATAGCTCTTGATCGTGTTCATCACTTCGCGCGTTTCCGACAGACGCAGCGAACGGCTCGACGTGATGTTGACCAGCACGCCACGCGCGCCCGACAGATCGACGCCTTCCAGCAGCGGGCTCGCGACGGCCTGTTCGGCCGCGAGACGCGCGCGATCGACACCGGCGACCGTCGCCGTGCCCATCATCGCCTTGCCCTGCTCGCCCATCACGGTCTTCACGTCTTCGAAGTCGACATTGACGAGACCGTCGACGTTGATGATTTCCGCAATGCCCGCGACCGCGTTGTTCAGAACGTCGTCAGCGCACTGGAAGCACTTGTCCATCTCGGCGTCGTCGCCCATCACCTCGAACAGCTTGTCGTTCAGCACGACGATCAGCGAGTCGACGTGATCCTCCAGTTGCTGCGAACCGGCTTCCGCCACGCGCATACGCTTGCCGCCTTCGAATTCGAACGGCTTGCTGACGACGCCAACGGTCAGAATACCCATTTCCTTGGCGATCTGCGCAACGACCGGAGCCGCGCCCGTGCCCGTGCCGCCACCCATGCCGGCGGTGATGAACACCATGTGCGCGCCGAGCAGTGCGTCGGCGATACGCTCGCGTGCTTCTTCAGCGGCGGCGCGGCCCATTTCGGGCTTGGCGCCAGCGCCCAGACCCGTGTTACCGAGCTGGATCACCGCGGTGGCGCGCGAACGCGACAGTGCCTGCGCGTCCGTGTTCATCACGATGAAATCGACGCCTTGCACGCCTTTGTTGATCATGTGCTGAACGGCATTGCCGCCAGCGCCACCGACTCCGACGACCTTGATGATGGTGCCGCTCGTTTCGGTTTCCAGCATCTGGAATTCCATGTTGCCTCCGTCAAGATAAAAAGTTACCGCACTCGGCGTTATCCGGCAGGAGATCGGGCAACCCCCTGTCGCGCACCGGCCGCCGGCACCAGCGCGAATTTCTCGAAACCTGTAATCAGAAGTTGCCGAGGAACCAGTCCTTCATGCGCGAGAACACCTGTCCCATCGACCCCGACTGCACCGCAACCTTGCGCCCGCGCATGCGCTGCGAGCGTCCTTCGACGAGCAGGCCCATCGCCGTCGAGTAGCGCGGATTGCGCACGACGTCGGCGAGACCGCCCGCGTACTCCGGCACGCCGATGCGCACCGGCTTCAGGAAAATGTCCTCGCCGAGTTCGACCATGCCGATCATCATCGACGCGCCGCCCGTCAGCACGACGCCCGAGCTCAGCAGTTCCTCGTAACCCGACTCGCGCACCACCTGCTGCACGAGCGAAAACAGTTCTTCGACGCGCGGTTCGATCACGGCCGCGAGCGCCTGGCGTGACAGCGTGCGCGGACCGCGCTCGCCGAGTCCCGGCACTTCGATCATCTCGTCCGGATCGGCGAGCGCCTGCTTCGCGATGCCGTAGTCGACCTTGATGTCTTCGGCATCAGGCGTCGGCGTACGCAGCGCCATCGCGATGTCGCTCGTGATCTGGTCGCCGGCGATCGGAATCACGGCCGTGTGGCGGATCGCGCCTTCGCTGAAGATCGCGATGTCCGTCGTGCCGCCGCCGATGTCGACCAGCACCACGCCCAGCTCCTTTTCGTCTTCCGTCAGCACCGCGAGCGAAGACGCGAGCGGCTGCAGGATCAGGTCGTTCACTTCGAGCCCGCAGCGGCGCACGCACTTGACGATGTTCTGAGCCGCGCTCACGGCACCGGTGACGATATGCACCTTCACTTCGAGGCGGATGCCGCTCATGCCGATCGGCTCGCGCACATCTTCCTGACCGTCGATGATGAATTCCTGCGTGAGGATATGCAGCACCTGCTGATCGGTCGGAATGTTGATCGCCTTCGCCGTTTCGATCACGCGCGCGACGTCCGCCTGCGTGACTTCCTTCTCCTTGATCGCGACCATGCCGCTCGAATTGAAGCTGCGGATATGGCTGCCGGCGATGCCGGTGAACACATTCGTGATCTTGCAGTCGGCCATCAGCTCGGCTTCCTCGAGCGCGCGCTGAATCGACTGCACGGTGGCTTCGATATTCACCACCACGCCCTTCTTGAGCCCCTTCGATTCGCTCTGGCCGAGACCGATCACCTCGTAGTGACCCTCGCCCTTCAACTCGGCGACGATGGCCACTACCTTCGCCGTTCCGATGTCGAGGGAGACCAGCAGATCTTTATAGTCTTTACTCATAGCGTGCTCAGTGCGTGTGATGTCCGTTTACTTCTTGCCCTTGTCGGGTTCGCTGATGAAGCGCATGCCAGCGGCACGAATCGCGAAACCGTTCGGATAGCGCAAGTCCGCATACTCGATATCCTTTCCCCAACGTTGCGTCACCGCGCTCCATGCCGCGGTCAGGCGTTTGCTGCGATCGGCCAGCGTGTCCTGATTGCGTTCGCGGCCCAGCTCGACCTGCGTGCCGTTCGACAGCTTCACCGTCCACGCGTAGCGCGGCGACAGCGTCACTTCATCGGGCGTCGCGTGGATCGCCGCGAACCACTTGTGGAAGTCGTGATAACGCGCGACGACTTCCTTCGCCGTACCGTCCGGGCCGTCGAACGCGGGCAGGTCTTCGTCGAGCTCGCCCTGGTTCGCGGTGAACAGCTCGCCGTCGACGCTCACCAGCTGATCGCTGCCCCACGTCCCAAGCGGCTTGTACTCCTCGAGCGTGACAGCCAATGCATTCGGCCATACGCGCCGTACGCTCGCGTGACGCACCCACGGCATCTGCTCGAACGCCTGGCGCGCGACGTCGAGATCGACCGTGAAGAAGTTGCCCTTCAGGCGCCCCACCACGCCGGCGCGCACCGTCGGCGAATTGATGTGCTCGGTGTCGCCGTCGATCTGGATCTCGCGCAGCGCGAAATTCGGGCGCTGGATCATCCAGTAACCGCCCGCCGCCAGCAGCACGAGCACCAGCAACGCGTGCAACGCGTTGGTGGCGAAATTGAGCTGGCGAACGTTGTTCCACATGGTGTTGCTTGCGGTTGCCTTGGTTAATCCTGCAGCGTCAGCGCCAACACGCCGATCACCAGTTCCTGATAGCTGATGCCGACCGCGCGCGCCGCTTTCGGCGGCAGCGAGTGATCGGTCATGCCAGGCGCCGTGTTCACTTCGAGGAAGTACGGCTTGCCTTCGCCATCGAGCATGAAGTCCGCGCGGCCCCAGTCGGTGCAGCCGAGCACGTCGAACGCGCGGCGCGCGAGCACCTTCAGGCGCGCTTCCTCTTCGGCGCCGAGACCGCACGGAATCAGATACTGCGTGTCGTTGGCGATGTACTTCGCGTGGTAGTCGTAGAACTCGCCGGCCGGCACGATGCGGATCACCGGCAGGTCCAGATTGCCCGCGATGCACGCGGTATATTCACCGCCGCCTTCGATGCTCTTCTCGACCACGACGATGCGGTCGTACTTCACCGCTTCGAGCAACGCGGCCGGCAACG
>DATAQT010000036.1:0-1924 GCA_036264535.1 Paraburkholderia sp.
CACGGCGTCGAACGCGCCACGCTGACGCTGCACGTCGGCGCGGGCACGTTCCAGCCGGTGCGGGTCGAGAACATCGCCGAGCACAAGATGCACAGCGAGTGGTATCACCTGCCGCAAGCGCTCGCGGACAAGATCGCCGCGACGAAAGCGCGCGGCAACCGCGTGATCGCGGTCGGCACGACCTCGATGCGCGCGCTCGAAGCCGCCGCGCGCGATGCCGAAGCCGCCGGTCACCCGCTCGCCGCGGCGAGCGCGGAAACCGACATCTTCATCACGCCGGGCTACCGGTTCCGCGTGGTCGACCGGCTGGTCACGAACTTCCATTTGCCGAAGTCGACGCTGCTGATGCTGGTGTCGGCGTTCGCGGGCGTCGAAACGATTCGCGCCGCCTACCGTCATGCGATCGACGAGCGCTACCGCTTTTTCAGCTACGGTGACGCGATGCTGCTCACGCGGCGCGATGCATAAACCGGTTCAGGCACGGCTTCGACGTTTTGCAGTTTTCCTGGCCGCCGCGATCCGTCGTGGCGGTTTTTCATTGATTGCGCCGGACTGTTTTCCGGTGGCATAGGAGTGACATCCATGACCGTCGGTCATCCCTCGCAACAGCCTGTCCACGAGCGCCCCGAGAATGGCCTCAAATTCGAACTGCTCGGCACCGACGGCCTCGCGCGCCGCGGCCGCGTCACGCTCAATCACGGCGTGGTCGAAACGCCGATCTTCATGCCGGTCGGCACCTACGGCACCGTGAAGGCGGTCCAGCCGCGCGAGCTCGACGAAATGCACGCGCAGATCATTCTCGGCAACACGTTTCACCTGTGGCTACGCCCCGGCCTTGAGGCGATCGAGGCGCACGGCGGCCTGCACCGCTTCATGGGCTGGAACAAGCCGATCCTGACCGACTCGGGCGGCTTCCAGGTGTTCTCGCTCGGCGATCTGCGCAAGATCACCGAGGACGGCGTCACGTTCGCGTCGCCGATCAACGGCGACCGGCTGTTCCTGTCGCCGGAAGTGTCGATGCAGATCCAGAAGGTGCTGAACTCGGACATCGTGATGCAGTTCGACGAGTGCACGCCGTACGCGACCAACAACATCCCGACCTCGCACAAGGAAGCGGCCGAATCGATGCGCATGTCGATGCGCTGGGCGCAACGCTCGGTCGACGAGTTCCAGCGCCTCGGCAATCCGAATGCGCTGTTCGGCATCGTGCAGGGCGGCATGTTCGAGGATCTGCGCGACGAGTCGCTCGCCGGGCTCGCGGAAAAGAACTTCCACGGCCTAGCGATCGGCGGTCTGTCGGTCGGCGAACCGAAGCAAGACATGATGCGCATCCTGAACCACATCGGCCCGAAGCTGCCGGCCAACAAGCCGCACTACCTGATGGGCGTCGGCACGCCGGAAGACCTCGTGGCCGGCGTCGCGGCCGGCATCGACATGTTCGACTGCGTGATGCCGACGCGCAACGCGCGCAACGGCTGGCTCTTCACGCGTTTCGGCGACGTCAAGATCCGCAACGCGACGCACAAGAACTCGCTGCGCCCGCTCGACGAGCAATGCGGCTGCTACACCTGCCGCAACTTCACGCGCGGTTATCTGCACCACCTGCACCGCGTCGGCGAAATCCTCGGCGCGCAGCTGAACACGATCCATAACCTGCACTACTACCTGGAGCTGATGCAGGAAATGCGCGATGTAATCGAGGCAAAGCTGTTCGGCGCATTCCGCAAGCGCTTTCACGAAGATCGCGCGCGCGGCGTCGAACCGTCGTCCTGACGGCGCGGCACGCGAAATCCGCTGAGGAATTCGCGCTGTCGCACGCGGACAACTTACAATTTACTTTCGTCGAGCGCTGAATTTGCCCCGAATCGGACCGTTAACCGGTTGATCGGAAAGCCGATTCGCCGCGCCGGCGCGCGTGTGGCCG
>DATAQT010000082.1:0-2676 GCA_036264535.1 Paraburkholderia sp.
CGCCGGCCTGCTTGCCGCTGCGCGCTTCGGTCTGCTTGCGGCGCTCGCCGGCGGTCGACGCGTAATCGTCGATCAAGGTCGCCGACTGCTTGATCGACGGACCCGCCCAGTTGGTGCGGAACGGCCCCGGCTCGACGATCAACACGCCGATGCCGAGCGGCTTCACCTCGAGCGCGAGCGACTCCGACAGTCCCTCGACCGCGTACTTCGTCGCATGGTAGTAGCCGGTCGCCGCGAAACTCGTAATGCCGCCGATCGACGACACGTTGACGATCAATCCGCTGCGCTGCTCCCGCATGATCGGCAGCACGGCCTTCGTCATGTCGACGAGGCCGAACACGTTGGTCTCGAACATCGCGCGGACTTCGCTGTCCTCACCTTCCTCGATCGCGGCGAGATAACCGTAGCCCGCGTTGTTTACGAGCGCGTCGATGCGGCCGAAATGGCGCTTCGCCTGCGCGACCACGGTTTCTATCTGCGCGCGATTCGTTACGTCGAGCGGTAGCGCCAGCGCGCGCTCGCCGTACGCCTCGGCGATGTCCTTCACTTTCGATACATCGCGCGCGGTGACGACCGCGCGCCAGCCGCGTTCGAGCACGAGCTTCGCGAGCTCGCGGCCGAAGCCGGTGGAACAGCCTGTGATCAGCCAGACGGGATTATCTCGATTCATCATTTGGAACACTCCTGTTGAGGGTCTATGACGTGAAGACTCGAAAACGGCGCTCAAAAGCGGCGCCCCGATGCGGCGCGAACGCGCGGTGCGTCGGCAATCGATATGCGGGTGATGTCAGCTTGAAGCGTGCCCGGTCTGCGCGGCGGACGGTTCGGGCGGTGAAGATGGGATGCCGCCGGGATTGCTATGACTGCGATGAACGCCTGGGGCCGGTGTGGCGTTTTAATTGTAATCGCAGCGCGGCGGCCTCGCTTTGCAGCGCGCCGACGAACGCGTCCGCGAGCGGATGCGCGGGCCGGTGCTCGGGACGAATCACACTGACGCGAAACGGCAGCGACAACGCAAGCGGCCGGATATGCAGATTGCGGTCCGCGAAATCGACGGCGGTCAGCGGATTGACGATCGCGATGCCGAGCCCTTGCCGCACGAAGCTGCACACCGACACCGCGGTCGGCGTTTCGATCAGCAGGCGGCGCGCGATGCCGGCGCGCGCGAATGCTTCGTCGATCTGGAGGCGGTATGGATCGTTCGCGGACAGACTGATGAACGGCTGATCCGCGAAGTCCTTCAACGCGATCACGCGTTTCGCGAGCAGCGGATGACCGGCGGGCAGCACGCACACTTCATCGACGGCGACGAGCGGCGTGAGCCGCGTGCCGGGCGGCGGCGCGTCGTGTTCGGTCAGGCCGAGGTCGTAGCGTTGCGCACTGAGCCATTCTTCGAGAAACGGCGACTCCTGTGTCGCGATCGACACGCTGACGCCCGGCTGTGCGTCGTGAAAGCGTTTGACGGCGCCCGGCAGAAGTGACTGCGAAAACACCGGCAGCGCGATGACGGACAGCTGGCCGCCCTTGAATTCGCGCAGCGCGGTCGCCGTCGACGCGACCCGTTCGAGCCCGACATACGCGCGCTTGATTTCGTCGAACAGCGTCAGCGCGGATTGGGTGGGACGCAGCCGGCCCTGCACGCGCTCGAACAACGCGAAGCCGATGCTTTGTTCCATGCGCGCGAGTTCGCGGCTCACGGTGGGCTGCGACGTGAACAGCATCGCTGCCGCCCGGGTGACGCTGCCGGCCGTCATCAGCGCGCGGAAGATTTCGATGTGCCGGTGCGTGAGCGCCATGATCTGGCCTATATCAAAAGTGAATGGGGCAGCGATAAATTGGTATTTTACTGAATGATTACGCCGGCTCATCATGCCGGCTAGCGCTTTCGCCAAGCTTTGACATGCAGCCGACCATGACGCCATTTAACCCCCATCAACTCGCCGACCTCGCGCGCCAGTACGGCATGCCGCTATGGGTCTATGACGCCGACACGATCCGCCAGCGCATCGCGCAGCTGCGCAGTTTCGACACGATTCGCTACGCGCAGAAGGCCTGTTCGAACGTGCACATCCTGAGGCTGATGCGCGACGAAGGCGTGATGGTCGATGCGGTTTCTTTGGGCGAACTCGCGCGTAGTTTCGCCGCGGGATTTACGGCTCAGCCCGATTCGAACGACGTGTCCGAAGGCGTCGTCTTCACCGCCGACGTGCTCGACCACGCGACGCTTGCCACCGTGCTCGAACAGCGGATCACGGTCAACGCCGGCTCGCTCGACATGCTCGAACGGCTCGGACGACATGCGCGCGAAGGCCATCGCGTGTGGCTGCGCATCAACCCGGGCTTCGGTCACGGCCACAGCAACAAGACCAACACCGGCGGCGAGCACAGCAAGCACGGCATCTGGCGCGACGACCTGCCGCGCGCGCTGGAACTGGTGCGGCGCTATCGGCTGAAGCTCGTCGGTCTGCACATGCACATCGGCTCCGGGGTCGATTACGCGCATCTCGCCAGAGTTTGCGATGCGATGGCCGATGCGGTGTCGGAGCTCGATCACGATATCGAAGCCATTTCGGCGGGGGGTGGTTTGTCGGTGCCGTATCGCGATGGCGAGCCGAGCGTCGACACCGTGCATTATTTCCGGCTGTGGGACGACGCGCGGCGGCGCATCGAGGCGTG
>DATAQT010000114.1:0-2160 GCA_036264535.1 Paraburkholderia sp.
ATTCGTTTACCGAGACGGTGTTGCGCACGTTCGAACGTAACGAGGTCGCCCGATGGCCCGCCACGCCCGGCAAGCGCCCGATCCTGTAGCGCTCGAGGCGGCGCTGCGCGACCGGCCGTTCGACTTCGAGTTCTTCGAGGCAATGCGCCGGCTCGAATGCGCGTATCCGGATCGTCCGCGGTTCGGTCATTCGACGAAGCCCGCCGAGGACCCGGTGCGGCTCGCGCATGCGGCGGCGCTCGAATTCCCGGCGCGCAGCATCGAGCGCTTCGAGCCGGGGACGGCTGGCACGCCCGGCCGGCTGCACGGACTGTTTCTCGGGCTGTTCGGGCCGAACGGGCCGCTGCCGTTGCATCTGACCGAGCATGCGGTCGATCGTCAGCGCAACGCGAAGGACCCGACGCTCGTCGCGTTTGCCGACATCTTTCATCACCGGATGTTGAGCCTGTTCTACCGCGCATGGGCGGACGCGCAGCCGACCGTGCAGTTCGACCGCCCCGAGCAGGACCGTTTCCGCACCTATGTCGGTGCGCTGATCGGGATCGCGACGCCGCAACTCGAGGGGCGCGACGCGCTGCCGGACCAGTACAAGCGCTTCTTCGCCGGGCGGCTCGTGCCGCAGGCGCGTAATGCCGAGGGACTGAAGGGCTTTGTCGAGCATTACTTCGGCGTCCCGGCGTGCGTGCTCGAGTTCGTGGTCGGCTGGATGCAACTGCCACGCGATGCGTATCTGCGGATGGGCACCGGTATGGCGTCGATGGGGCGCAACGCGACGATGGGTGCCCAGGTGCGCGGCGCGCAGCAGCACTTCCGGCTGCGCATCGGGCCGCTGAGCCTGAACGAGTTCAACCGCTTTCTGCCGGGTGGCGACGCGCTCGGGCAACTGGTGGCCGCGGTGAAGCTATACGTCGGCGGCGAGAAGGGCTGGGACGTGCAACTCGTGTTGAAGAAAGAAGACGTACCGACGACGCACCTGGGCCAGTCGGGACGCATGGGATTCGGTACCTGGATGGGCCACTATCCGAAGCCTGTCGATGCCGATGAGGTCGTGCTGAGTCCGGTCGAATGAAGCTCGTCGAGTAAACCGCGTCGTACCGATGCCGTCGCTTTTTCCCTTTGAACCGGTGGCCGCCGGGCGGCCGCCTCACTCTATACAGGATTGACATCATGGCCGAAATCAGTCGCGGTGCTCTGTTCGGCAAGCTCAACGCAGTTGCCTATCGGGGTATCGAAAGCGCCACCGTGTTTTGCAAGCTGCGCGGCAACCCGAACGTCGAACTGGCGCACTGGGTCCATCAGATCCTGCAACTGCAGGATTCCGATCTGCACCGGATCGTCAGGCACTTCGGCCTGAATCCGTCGAATCTCGCGCGCGACGTGACCGCGGCGCTCGAGCGGCTGCCGCGCGGCAGCACGACGATCTCCGATCTGTCCGCCGAGGTCGAGGAAGCCGTCGAGCGCGGCTGGGTGTTCGCGACGCTGATGTTCGGCGAGGCGCAGGTGCGCACCGGCTATCTGCTCGTCGGGCTGCTGCGCACGCGTCATCTGCGCCATGCACTGCACGCGCTGTCGGACGAGTTCGCGAAGGTGAAGCCCGAGGCGCTCGCGGACGGGTTCGGCGACATCGTCGCCGGATCGCCGGAGGATCAGTTGCAGGCGACGGACGGCTTTCGTGTCGACGCGGCCGCCGCGCCCGGTGAGAGCAGCGGCGCGATCGCGCCCGCGCAGATGGGCCGGCAGCAGGCGCTGCAGCAGTTCACCGTCGATCTGACCGCGCAGGCGCGCGACGGCAAGCTCGATCCGATCGTCGGCCGCGATGGCGAGATCCGCCAGGTCGTCGACATCCTGATGCGCCGGCGGCAGAACAACCCGATGCTGGTCGGCGAGGCGGGCGTCGGCAAGACTGCGGTGGTCGAGGGCTTCGCGCTGCGGATCGCGCGCGGCGATATTCCGCCGGTGCTGAAGGACGTGCAGGTGCGCACGCTCGACATCGGGCTTCTGCAGGCCGGCGCCAGCATGAAGGGCGAATTCGAGAACCGTCTGCGCCAGGTGATCGACGAGGTGCAGGCGTCGCCGAAGCCGATCATCCTGTTCATCGACGAGGCGCACACGCTGGTCGGCGCCGGCGGCGCGGCCGGCACCGGCGATGCGGCGAACCTG
>DATAQT010000118.1:0-27320 GCA_036264535.1 Paraburkholderia sp.
CGTTTCGCTGTGCGGCAGACGTCCGCGATACTGCGCGAAACCGCGCCCGCTTGCCTTGGCCGCGTCGACGATCGCCACGTACAGGAGCTTGCCGTCCGGATCCTTGAAGTCGCCGACCGGCTTGCCGGTCATTTGCGGCAGCGTCGGATGCATCAGCACGACCGGCTTCGAATCCATCACGAACAGGTAGCCGGCTTCGCCGTAGCGCATGGTGGCGAGACGTGCGAGCGCGTCGCGCTGGGCGTCGGCCTCGCTCATCTTGCCGCTCTGCGACAGCGCGTAGTAACCGCTCACGACACCCTGCGCCGCCTCGACGAGGTTCACCATGCCCGCCTTGCGCTCGGCCAGCATCGTGCTGCGCGTTTCGACCGCGCTCCACAGCCCGACGCCGAGCAGCCCCAGCCATACGAGCGCGAGCGACAGCCATAGTTTGCGGTTCAGACTCATCCTGCTCATTGTTGTGGTCTCTCTGGTGTGGTTCGTTTTCTGTCCGCGGCGCGAGCCGTGCGGCGTCGCGATCGGCGCAAACGATTGCCATAGATATATCGGCATGCGAGGCGGCCAACTTGAGAGACCCGGACCCAACGAGGAAACCGGTTGCGTTGCGAGGCGGCGTGCGTGTGGGTTGATCGCGCGCAATAAATCTTCCGCTGACCGATAATTCGAAGCCGTGGCCGCGAGTGCACGTGCGAGCGTGAGTGCAAACGCGAGCGGCCCATTCAATTGCCTGCGAGAACGCTCATGTACGTCATCAACCTTATCTACACCGCATCGCTCGAACGCATCGACGACGCGCTGGAAGCGCATCGCGCGTTCCTCGCGAAGCAGTTCGAAGCAGGGGTATTCGTGGCCGCCGGGCCGAAAGTGCCGCGCGACGGCGGCATCATCCTGGCGGTACGCATCGAGCGCGAGAAGCTGGATCAGATCCTCGCCGGCGACCCGTTCGCCGAGCAGAAGCTCGCGCGTTACGAGGTGACGGAGTTCAAGACGACGCGTCTTGCGCCGGGGTTGAATTTGCCGATGCCGGCTTGAGGGTTGGGTTACAGCGAGGGGATTTGAAAATGGGCGCGTGATTGGATCACGCGCCCACGGGTATTTTTCTGCGTGTCAGTATCAGTCGAGCAGCAGCTTGATATCGTGCACCCACGGCGTAGCGCCCTGGCCGTCACGCGCAAACAGACGCAGCTTGCCTTGCGTGTCGAACACATAGCTCGCCGCCGTGTGGTCCATCGTGTAGCTGTCGGGCGTCTTGCCCGGCACCTTCGCGTAGTAGACGCGGAAGTCTTTCGCGAGCTTGACGAGTTGCGCGTCATCGGCAGGACGCAAGCCGACGAAGGTCGGGTTGAACGCCGGCACGTATTGCGCGAGCAATTGCGGCGTGTCGCGCTCGGGGTCGACGGTGACGAACAGCACCTGCACGCGCTTCGCGTCTTCCGGGCCGAGTTGCTGCAACGCTTGCGAGAGCTCGGCCATCGTGGTCGGGCAGACATCCGGGCAATGCGTGTAGCCGAAGAACAGCACCACCACTTTGCCCTTGTAGTCCGCCATCGTGCGGATTTTGCCGGACGTGTCGGGCAACGAGAAGTCGCTCGCGAATTGGGTATTGCCGGTGATATCGAGATTCGTGAACGCCGGCGGCTGCTTGCCGCAGCCCGCTACCAGCACTGCGCCGCCCAGCGCGCAAGCGATCACAGCAGCACGCGCCGCGCGCGCGAAGCGATTTTTGAACATGGTATTACGCGCCGATCACGACGCGCGCATAGTGGTCGATCAGCAGCGCGGCGAACAGCAGCGATAGATACACGATCGAGTAACGGAAAGTTCTGCGCGCCAGATCGTCCGAGTAGTCTCGATAGATCTTCCACGCATACGCGAGAAACACGGCGCCCAGCAGCACTGCCGCGCCCAGGTACACCACGCCGCTCATACCGGAGATGAACGGCATCAGCGTGACCGCGAACAGGATCACCGTGTACAGCAGGATATGCAGGCGCGTGTACTTTTCGCCGTGCGTGTTCGGCAGCATCGGCAGGCCGGCGTTTTCGTAGTCCTTGCGGCGATACAGCGCGAGCGCCCAGAAATGCGGCGGCGTCCACACGAAGATGATCAGCACCAGGATCCACGCGTCGCCGGGCACGTGGCCCGTCACCGCGGCCCAGCCGAGCGCCGGCGGCATCGCGCCCGACGCGCCGCCGATCACGATGTTCTGCGGCGTGGCCGGCTTCAGCAGCAGCGTATAGATGACCGCATAGCCGACGAACGTGGCGAGCGTGAGCCACATGGTCAGCGGATTGGCGAACGTGTACAGCGTCCACATGCCGACGCCGCCGAGCACGGCCGAGAACAGCAGGATCTGCACGGTGGTGATTTCGCCGCGCGCGGACGGACGCCATGACGTGCGGCGCATTTTTGCGTCGATCTGCTGCTCGACGAGGCAATTGATCGCGAACGCGGCACCGGCCAGCAGCCAGATGCCGACGGTACCGCCAATCAGTACGGTCCACGGCACCATGCCCGGCGTCGAGAGGAACATGCCGATGACCGCACAGAACACCGCGAGCTGCGTAACGCGCGGCTTGGTCAGGGCGAGGTATTGGGAGACCCGGCTACCGGGCGTCTGGGAGAGTGTTGTGCTGTCCATGTGAGTCACGCTGGCGCGGCATCGCGCGCAGGGAGCGCGGCGCGGCCGGGACGGCTATAAGCGACCCGAAAGTTTAACATAACGAGCAACAGCAGCAGGATCGCGGCCCCGCCGTTATGGGCGACCGCGATCGGCAAAGGCCATTGCAGCACGATATTCGACAGCCCGCTGATGAACTGGATCAAGACCACCAGCAGCACGCCGTTGGCCGGTCTGCGCAGCGACTCGAAGCGGCGCATCTTCGCCGCGAACCACACCAGATAGGCGATCACGACGAACGCGAAGGTACGATGCGTCCAGTGAATCGCGACCAGCGCATCCTGCGTGATGACGTCACCGTCGCCAGTCATGCCGAGCGCGCGCCAAAGATGGAAGCCGTGCGCGAAGTCCATCGGCGGGAGCCATTGGCCGTTGCAGGTCGGGAAGTCGGTGCACGCGAGCACGGCGTAGTTCGTGCTGACCCAGCCGCCGAGCGCGATCTGCAGCACCAGCAGCGCGAGGCCCGCGAGCGCCGCGGCGCGCCAGCGCCCGGCCTCCGGTTCGTAGGCGGGCAGCGGGGTCAAGCGCGCGGCGAGCCAGCCGAGCGTGCCGAGCAGCGCAAGGCCGAGCAGCAGATGGGTGGTCACGATGATCGGTTGCAGCCTCATCGTCACGGTCCATGCGCCGAACACGCCCTGCACGACGATCAGCAGCAGCAGCGAAGTCGGCCACCACGGCGACACATGCAGCGGCCGACGCTTGATACGCGCCGTCCACGCGATGATCGTCTGCGCGATGATCAGCACACCGATCGCCATCGCGAAATAGCGGTGGATCATTTCGATCCACGCCTTCGTCATGCTGACGGGGCCGCTCGGCATCGCCTGATAGGCGGCGGAGATCGCCGCGTGCGCGATGAATGGCGACGACGTGCCGTAGCAGCCGGGCCAGTCCGGGCAACCGAGGCCCGAATCGGTGAGACGCGTGAAGCCGCCGAACATCACGAGATCGAGCGTCAGGAAGGTGGTGAGCCAGACCAGCTTGCGGAATTTGTTGTCGTCGGCCTTGACCCATACGTAGGACAGCGGCAACAACGCGATACACAAGCCGATCAGACCCAGTTGCAATACGAACATCTTGTTTACCCAGGTTGCGGCATCAGCCGATGGTCGACCATTTGAGCAGCTTGGTCAGGTCGCCTTTGATCTTGCTCGGGTTCGCGTCTTTCGGGAAACGCATCATCAGATTGCCGTTCGGATCGACCAGGTAGATGTGGTCGGAGATCCGCGTGCCGGTGTCGGCGGGCAGCCAGGCGGCGACCTGCGCCGGATCGGCGATCAGCATGTCGGTGTTGGGGTAGGCGGTTTGTATCACATCGGCGACCTTGCCCGCGTCGGTGCGCAGCCACACTTCCGCGACACGCTCGCGTTCCGGACCCTGAGCTGCGCGGATTTGTCGCATGAAGTAGAGCTTCGTCACGCAGGCTTTGTCGCACGCGCTGCCATCGACCGAGATCATGAGCCAGCGGCCATGCAGCGATGCGAGCTTCAGCGGTTTGCCGTCCGAGCTCGTGACCACGAGCGAGTCGGGGACCGGCCGCTGCGGATCGATCAGCGCGCCGTAGTTCGTGCTGCCTCCGGTCGGCTTGACGACGTAGTACATGAAGTACGAGACCGCGATCGGCGCCGCGCAGATCACCGCGAGCAGCAATAGCACCCAGCGGCCGCGCCGCCACGAGCCCGGGCCGTTAGGTTGGCCGGGAATCACTTTGACGGCGGCGGGTTTGCCGGCAGGTTTGCCGACTTCCGGCGAACGGGGAGTTTGAGTCGACACTACAGAACCTCTTTCAATGTTTGGACGGCGACGGGCCGTGCCTTCAGTTCCTCACGCGCCCGGCGCGTGTTCTTTTTTGCCCGCGCGGCGCGCCGCGTACACGCCGAAGACGAGCGCAGCGGCGGCCATGCCCCACCACTGCAGCATGTAGCCGTAGTTGCGCTCTACGCCGGTGGTCGGCGCGGGCCAGTCGCGCACGAGGCCGTCGCGGGCGTCGCCGGTTTGCTGGATCACGAACGATTGCAACGGCAGCCCGGTCTCCGCGGCGTACTCGGCGAGATCGAGATTTTGCCGGATCAGGTGATGCGCGGCCGAGCCGCCCTGCCCGAGCTCGAACGCGCGCGACGCGTCGGCGCGCGCAATCCCTTCGATCTCGACCTCGCCCGACGGCGTGGTGTACGGCGCGATCGTCTCGCGGCTGCTCAGGTTGCGTGGCAGCCAGCCACGATTGACGAGCACGTAGCCGCCGTCGACGAGTTTAAAAGGCATCACGACGTAAAAGCCCGGCTGATCGTTATACGGACGATTATCGAGGTACACGACCTTGTCCGCGACGAAACTGCCGCGCGCCTTGACGCGATGAAACTCGACGTCCTTCAGCGCGACCGGCGCCGCGCTGACCGGCAGCGCGGGCGCGTTCTCGAACTGGGTGATGCGCGCCTCGAGCGCTTCCTTCTGATGCGCGCGATCGCGCTGCCAGAAACCAAGCCGCACCGTCACGACGACGACCAGCAGGATCAGCAGCGCGGGAATCAGGCGAAACTTCATTGCAGGTGCTCCGGCATCGCGTTCAGGGGCGCCGGGAAGCTGCGGCAGACGCCCGCGCGCGGTGCGATAATGAATGTCTTGCCACTGCGCTTTCCGGTTTCAGTTGGTTCCATGCACATTATCGTTCCCATTGCCTTTGCTCTGATCATCGCCAGCATGGTGTCGGCGCTGTATTTCATGATCCACGACAAAGGCAAGACGAAGCGGATGGTCTGGTCGCTCGCCACGCGGGTGGGCCTGTCGATCTCGCTGTTCCTGTTCATCCTGTTCGCACACTGGATGGGCTGGATTCAGTCGACCGGGATTCCGTACGGGCGCTGACGCTCGTGGATAGCTCGTCGGCGCATACCGTCAGCAACAAAATCTCCTCGCCGCCAAATAAAACGCCGCCCTGACAGATCGAGGGCGGCGCTGCATTCATCCTTGCATCCTGCTCGTGCGCGCCAACGCGCGGCGCGCATAGGTCTGACTGCGTTACAGCCAGTACACGACGACATACAGACCGAGCCACACGACGTCGACGAAGTGCCAGTACCAGGCCGCGCCTTCGAACGCGAAGTGATGTTCCGGCGTGAAGTGACCGCGGATCAGACGCACCATCACGACGGCGAGCATCGTGCCGCCGAGGAACACGTGAAAACCGTGGAAGCCGGTCAGCAGGAAGAACGTCGAACCGTAGATGCCCGACGACAGCGTCAGGTTCAACTCGTTGTACGCGTGGTAGTACTCGAAGCCCTGCAGGAACAGGAAGGACACGCCCAGCACGAGCGTCGCCGCGAGCCATGCGATCGCCTTCGTGCGATGGTTCTCGCGCAGCGCGTGGTGCGACACCGTCAGCGTCGCGCCCGACGACAGCAGCAACGCCGTGTTGATGGTCGGCACCGGCCACGGTTGCATCGACTTGTAGGTCGGTACGAGAGCGGCCGGACCGTTGTTCGGCCACACCGCCGAGAAGTCCGGCCAGATCAGCTTGAAGTCGAGGCTGCCGAGCTGATGCAGCGCGATTTCGCGGGCATAGAACAGCGCGCCGAAGAATGCGCCGAAAAACATCACTTCGGAGAAGATGAACCAGCTCATGCTCCAGCGGTACGAGCGGTCGACGTTCTTGCCGTACATGCCGCCTTCCGACTCGGCGATCGCGTCGCCGAACCAGTGCCACAGCGTAAAGAGTACCCACAGCAGACCGACGAGCACGCCGAGCGGCGCCCACGTGTGGTCGTTGATCCAGGCCGCCAGCGATCCGAGCATGACCAGCAACCCGCTAGCGGCGCTGATCGGATGCCGCGACGGATGCGGTACGAAGTAGTACGGGCTCTCGTTTTGACCGCTCATTCTTGATTCTCCACTTCAGTCCAGTTGTTCCGGAATCTCCGGCTGTATCTTCGGCGGCGCGTCGATACCGCACCGCTTCTCTCTAATTCGTGGGCTCCGATATGCCACTATGCCCTGCCACTGCCTCAACCGACCACGAGGCGCACGACCAGAATCAGCACCCCGATCAGAACCGCCGCGCCGATCAATGCCGCCACGATTACATGCACCGGGTTCAGCTGCGTCGCGTCCGCCTCCAGATCGCGGCGCTTGCGCACGCCGAAAAACGACCAGAACACCGCGCGCATCGACTGACCGAAACTGCTCTTGCGCGGACTGCCGCCGTTATCGTTCATCTCGCTTCGTCTTCCTTCTTTCGTCCGCGGCTGGCGCCGCCAAACCTGCTTCAGGCCGGCTTCGCGGAAGTGGCTATCGCGCTGGGTGCCGCGTTGGTCGCTGCATTCGCCTTCGGCACCGCATCATCCGCGTTCGCCGCCGCCGGTGTGTTCAACTCGAAAAACGTGTACGACAGCGTGATCGTCTTCACGTCCTTCGGCAACTTCGGGTCGACCACGAACACCACCGGCATCCGCTTCGTCTCGTTCGCGTTCAACGTCTGCTGCGTGAAGCAGAAACACTCGATCTTCCTGAAGTACTCGGTCGCCTGCTTCGGCGCGTAGCTCGGAATGGCCTGCGCACGGATCGTGCGCGACTGCCCGTTGCTGACGTCGTACATGACCGTCGTCACTTCGCCGGGATGCACGTCGAGACTGCGCTGCTCCGGCTTGAAACCCAACAGCCCGCGCGCGTTCGCATCGAGTTCGATCGAAATCGTGCGGCTCATGTCGACCTGCGTATTCTTCGCCTCGCGCGCCGAAACGTCGCGCTGCACGAGGTTGTTGACGCCAGTGATCTGGCAGATCGCGCGATACATCGGCACCAGCGCGAAACCGAAACCGAACATCATCAAAGCGACGACGAACAGCTTGATCAGCATCGAACGGTTGAAAGAGCGGTCGGCCTCGGCCGGCGGTTGCGTCGACATCTGAATCCTCAACAAACCTGCAAACAGACTGCGAAGGCCGCGTTAGCTGAACCAGCACTGCTTCAGAATGGCGCTCGCGAAAAACACCGCGGCGATCGCGAACATCACCAACCCTATCCGCCTGTTGCCCGCGCGAATCTGCTCCGGCGTACGTCGTTCCTGTGGATTGCGCGTCATGCTCGACTTTCTGAATACTGTTCGTGACTGACGAGGCCGCCTTACCGCAGTCGCCTCGCGAAGCGCCCGGTTCCGGTGACGGCATGTCGGGCCGCCGGAACCCGGCACCTCGCCGGGAGAGGCTTACTCGACGGTCGGCGGATGCTCGAACGTATGGAACGGAGCCGGACTCGGCACGGTCCACTCGAGGCCCGTTGCGCCGTCCCACGGCTTGTCGCCCGCTTCTTCGTGCTCGCCGCCTCCACGGTAGGCCGGCAGTGCCACCGCGAACAGGAAGTAGACCTGCGAGAGACCAAAGCCGAACGCGCCGATCGAGATAACCTGGTTCCAGTCGGTGAACTGCGCCGGGTAGTCCGCATAGCGACGCGGCATGCCCGCGAGACCGACGAAGTGCATCGGCAGGAACGCGAGGTTGAAGAAGAACATCGACGCCCAGAAGTGGATCTTGCCGCGCGTTTCGTTGTACATCCAGCCGGTCCACTTCGGCGACCAGTAATACCACCCGGAGAACAACGCGAACAGCGACCCCGCCACTAGCACGTAGTGGAAGTGCGCGACCACGAAATAAGTCCCGTGATACTGGATGTCGAGCGGCGCCATCGCAAGCATCAGACCCGACAGGCCACCGAACGTGAACACGATCAGGAAGCCCACCGCGAACAGCATCGGCGTTTCGAACGACAGCGAACCGCGCCACATCGTCGCAACCCAGTTGAACACCTTCACGCCGGTCGGCACCGCGATCAGCATCGTCGCGTACATGAAGAACAGCTGGCCCGTCACCGGCATGCCGGTCACGAACATGTGGTGCGCCCAGACCATGAACGACAGGATCGCGATCGACGCCGTCGCGTACACCATCGAGCTATAGCCGAACAGCGGCTTGCGCGAGAACGCCGGAATCACCTGCGAGACGATCCCGAACGCCGGCAAGATCATGATGTACACCTCGGGGTGCCCGAAGAACCAGAAGATGTGCTGGTACATGACCGGGTCGCCGCCGCCCGCCGCATTGAAGAACGACGTGCCGAAGTGACGGTCGAACAGCACCATCGTGATCGCGCCCGCGAGAACCGGCATCACGGCGATCAGCAGGTACGCGGTGATCAGCCAGGTCCATACGAACATCGGCATCTTCATCAGCGTGAGGCCGGGTGCGCGCATGTTCAGGATCGTGACGACGATGTTGATGCCGCCCATGATCGACGAAGCACCCATCAGGTGGATCGCGAAAATCGCGAAGTCCATGCCCGGACCCATCTGCGTGGAGAGCGGCGCGTACAGCGTCCAGCCCGCGGCGGTCGCGCCGCCCGGTGCGAAGAACGAGCCGACCAGCAGGACGGCCGCGACCGGCAGCAGCCAGAAGCTGAAGTTGTTCATCCGCGCGAAAGCCATGTCCGATGCGCCGATCTGCAGCGGCACCATCCAGTTCGCGAAGCCGACGAACGCCGGCATGATCGCGCCGAACACCATGATCAGCCCGTGCATGGTGGTCAACTGGTTGAAGAACTCGGGACGCATGATCTGCAGACCCGGCTCGAACAGCTCGGCACGGATCATCAGCGCCATCACGCCCCCGGACAGGAACATGGTGAACGAGAAGATCAGGTACAGCGTACCGATGTCCTTGTGATTGGTTGCGAACAGCCAACGACGCCAGCCGTGCGGCGTTTCGTGGGCATGGTCGCCGTGCACGTGCTCGTGGCCCGCTACTACATCGTGTCCGATGCTAGACATGACAATCTCCTAAAGCGAATTCTGCGGTGCTGACCATGAACACGTCAGGCTGCCGGGCTGATCTGAACGCGACGGGCTTCCTTCGCGTCGGTGCCGCCCGTGACCGATTCCGGCTTCTTCAAAATAATATGGTCTTCGGCAATGCCGGCTGCTTTCAGCGCGTCGCGAACGGCCTCGGCGCGACTCTTCGCGAGCTTCGCGTTGACGTCGGCGGAGCCGGTTGCGTCGGTGAAGCCCGACAGCGTGAATTTCGCATCCGGATGCGCCTTCGCGTAGGCCGCGGCCGCGTCGACCGCCGCTTTCGCGTCGGCCGGCAGCGTGCTCTTGCCGGTATCGAAGTAGACGCTCGCGGGCAGCGCGGCCTCTGCGCTATTCGAAGCAGCCGCGTTATCCGATGCAGCCGGCGCGGAAGCCGCTTCCGCACCCGATGCCGCTTCCGCACCCGATGCCGCAGCGGCGCCGCTCGCGGCAGCACCGGCGTTGGCCAGATGATCGCCGCCTTCCGGCAGCTTGCCGTTGCGCGCGTCAGCGACCTGCTTCGGCTGCAGGATGTCGCCCGTGTGGTTGCCCCACGAGTTACGTTCGTACGTGATCACCGAGGCGATTTCGACGTCGTTCAACGTCGGCGCCCACGAAGGCATCGCGTTCTTGCCCTTCAGCACGAGACTCACGTGCTGGCCGATCGGACCATTGGCAATCTTGCTGCCGTCGAGCGCCGGGAACGCGCCCGCGCCCTTGCCGGTCGGCTGGTGGCAGACCGCGCAGTTCGCCGCGTAGACCTTGCCGCCACGCTCCATCAACTCGGCCAACGTGTAGGTCTTGTTCGGATCGTCCTGGCCGGCGGCCATTTTCTTCTTCTGCTCGTCGACCCACTTCGCGTAGTCGTCGGCCGACAGCACTTCGACGACGACCGGCATGAACGCGTGTTCCTTGCCGCACAGTTCCGTACAGAAGCCGCGGAACGTGCCGGTGCGGTTAGCCTTGAACCACGTGTCGCGCACGAAGCCCGGGATCGCGTCCTGCTTCACGCCGAAGGCCGGCACGTACCAGGAGTGGACCACGTCGTTCGCGGTGGTGATGATGCGGATTTTCTTGTCGACCGGCACCACGAGCGGGTTGTCGACTTCCTGCAGATAAAGCGTGGAAATCGGCTTGCGGCCTTCCGTTTCCGCGCGCGGCGTGGCGAGCGTGGACAGGAAGCCGATGCCCTCGCCAGGTCCCTTGACGTAGTCGTAGCCCCACTTCCACTGGTAGCCGGTGACCTTGATCGTGAGGTCGGCGTTCGAGGTGTCCTTCATCGCGACGACTGTTTTGGTGGCGGGCAGCGCCATCAGCACGACGATGATGAACGGCACGATCGTCCAGATGATTTCGACGGTGGTGCTTTCGTGGAAATTGGCTGCCTTGTGGCCCTTCGATTTGCGGTGCGCGAAGACCGAATAGAACATCACGCCGAACACACCGATGAAGATCACGGTGCAAAGGAGCAGCATGAACATGTGGAGGCTGAATAGCTCCTCGGCGATTCTCGTTGCAGGCGGCTGGAGATTGATCGCGTTGACGGCAGGGCCGCCCGGAGCATCGCCCACTGCCAGGGCGGCACCGGCGAAAAGCAGTCCGCTCGTCGCCAGCACGCTCGTGAGCGCTCGCTTGATTGTTTTCATAGCTTCCTTACCCAAATTTTCCATTCAAACCCCTCGACCCCGCTGGCAGCGTGTCGCGCCCCCCTTGAACGCCGCGTGTCCGGCACCACCTAACAACGTGCCAGCCACATGCGCAATTCGCCTGCGAACTGCGCGCGCCGATTCTGCGCCAGATGTTGCCCGATCATGATCGTCTGCCCGCGCGAGACCAGCTTGATCTGATCGCGCGGCGTTGCGCCCGGCTCTATCCGCACCCAGCGCGGATTGAATTCGAACTGCGTAATCTGCTCGGCGCTGACTTGCTCGATCACGAGCCGGTTCGGGAACAACCGGATGCGCTCGTAATCGACAGCATGTCGCGCATATATTGCAAACGCGATACCTACCGCCAGCAACTCGATTCCGGTGAACGGCAACACCAGCCAGGCGCCGACCAGAACCAGCATGAAAGCAATTGCCAACGAGAACAACGCAAGCGACACGTACAGACAGACGAACTGCCGCGGCGAGATCGAACAGTTGCGCTTCATGACCCAGTCCCTGAGGACCGGCTCCGAATCCGCCAGCAGATGATCTGATGCGCCCATCGCTGCCTCCTGCGAATCGTCGCGCCCGGCCTGCCTTCTTTTACTCCCGGATGCATCTCGCGGCCGCCGCCTGTACCGCTGTCTCCAGCACCACTCGCGACCGCGCCAACCCCTACCGCATCACTTCATATTGCAGCCCTGCGCCTCAGGCCTGCCGCCCCGAAGGTGGGAACCTCGGGCGACAAACTGACGCATTATAGGCGCGATCCATAGCATCGACAAGCAAGCCCCAATCGGCCCACAAGCCAGGCGCGACAAGCCTTCGCGCCATTTTGTCCAGCGTTTTGCAGCTCTTTCGGCGGGCAAATCCCAGGCATAACAGATGTCCTCTTTACCGCTTTTGCAACACGTCAACCGCTCCCTCGACAAGCAGTTGATGCCATCCCTGCAATCTGCTACCCACGCTTCGCCGGACCCCGCCCAATATCCTCTAGCCGCACGATGCCATGCCCTTCGGCCGTGGTGCGCGGCACGGCTTTCCACGCGTGCCCGTAGATCACCTCGAAGGTCAGTGCGATCGTGCCGTCGGCGCGCCGGCGCGCTTCTAGCGCGCCGAGCAGGGCCTTGTGCAACCGGCGTGCAAACGCGCCGTCGCGCGCGTCGCGCTCGAACGGATACGCGCCCCAGCGTCGCACGTCCGCAAGCAGCGACTCCGGCGATTTGTAGGTGATCGTCAGCGTCTCCTGGTCCATCACCGGAATTTCGAAGCCGGCCTCGACGAGCATGTCGCCGAGATCATGCATGTCGACGAAGTCGATCACGTGCTTGCGCGACGCTACGCCGTGCGCGGCCTCGATCTCGGCGTAGGCACCGCGCAATTCCTTCAGCGTGTCGGGACCGAGCGTGCTGAACATCAACAGGCCGTTGACCTTCAGCGCGCGCTGCCATTCGGGAAACACGCGATCTGGCCGCGAATGCCAATGCAGCGCGAGGTTGGACCAGATGAAATCGAATGCGCCAGCCGCGAACGGCAGCGCGGAGAAATCGGCTTGCGCGAAGCGCGGGCCGCGCGCGCCGAGCGCCTTGCCGAGCGAGGCGGGAAGAAAGCGCCGCCAGCTGGTGTCGCCGGCATCGTGACGCAGCGCGCGGGTGAGCATGCCGTGCGATAGATCGGCGCCGAACACCGGCGCCTCGGGAAAGCGTTCGCGCAACGAGGGGATGTCCTCGCCGGCGCCACAACCGGCATCGAGCACGCTCGCGGGCGCGACCTTGATGTAATCGAGACGCTCGCGCATGCGCTGCGCGATCTCGCGCGGCAGGAATGCAACCTCGTCGAAGGTGGTGGCGCGACGGTCGAAAATACGCCTGAGGCGCCGTGAATCGTAGGCCGGACGGCCAGATTGAGCGGATGTTGGGGACATGTGTGTCGTGCTGGCGTGAGCTCGAAGTATACTCGTTCGTTCCCCGCCATTCAGCGTGAACGGCCTTCGCAGGCATCCACTCGTGCAATTCCGGTCATTTTCTTTGTCGTGTCGCAATCAGGTCGCGCGTTTTGCGCGCGGTCTGCATTCGGCATGGCCGCGCGCCTTGAACGCCGCGCTGCCGAACCTGTGCGCGTTATGCGGCAATATGTCGCATAAGACGCTGTGCGACGGTTGCGATGCGGCCTACTGGAACGAGGACCGTCTGCGCTGCACCGTCTGCGCGGTGCCATTGCCGGCGTCACGCGGGGTCGCGCAGGCGCAGTACCGCTGCGCGGATTGCGTCGCCGAGCCGCCGCCGTTCGACGCGTGCTTCGCGCTCGCCGACTATCGCGCGCCGCTCGATACGCTCGCGGTCGGCCTGAAGTTCCGCGCGCGGCTGATGCTCGCGCGCGACTTCGCGCAACGCCTCGCACGGCTCGCGGAGGACAACTGGCGCGACGCGGCCGAACGGCCCGACGTCATCGCGCCGGTGCCGCTCGCCGGGCGACGTCTCGTCGAGCGCGGCTATAACCAGGCCTGGCAGATCGCCGGGCCGCTCGCCCGCGCGCTCGGCGTGCGCAGCGACGCGACGCTGCTCGAACGAACCCTCGACACCGCGCCGCAATCGCGCCTCGATCGCGATGCGCGCCGGCAGAATGTCGGCCGCGCGTTTCGCGTCGCGCACACGGTGCGCGGCCTGCATGTCGGCATCGTCGACGATGTGATGACGAGCGGCGCGACGCTCGAAGCGCTCGCGCATACGCTGAAGGCCGCCGGCGCGCGGCGGGTCACGAACTTCGTCGCGCTGCGCACTCCGAAAAACTAGCTTTTACGTGCTCTCTTTATGTTCAACGTCGTTCTCGTAGAACCCGAAATTCCGCCGAACACCGGCAACGTGATTCGCCTGTGCGCGAACACCGGCGCACGGTTGCACCTGATCGAGCCACTCGGCTTTCCACTCGACGACACCAAGATGCGCCGCGCCGGCCTCGACTATCACGAGTACGCGGAAATGAACGTGCATGCCGATTGGGACGCGTTCATCGTGAAAGAAACGCCGGACCCGTCGCGCATGTTCGCATTCACGACGCGCGGCTCGGGGCGGTTTCACGACCACACGTTTCAACCCGGCGACTGGTTCGTGTTCGGCGCCGAAACGCGTGGCCTGCCCGGCACGGTGCTCGAGCGCTTTCCTAACGAACAGCGCGTGCGTCTGCCGATGCGCCCCGGCAATCGCAGCCTGAATCTGTCGAACACGGTGGCGATCGTGGTGTTCGAAGCCTGGCGTCAGGCCGGCTTCGAAGGCGGCGCCTGACGGCGTTCGAGCTCGGCCTCGTAGCGAGCGAACATTGCGTCGTCGAAACACGCGAAGGTCACGTGTTTCATGTGCGGCGTGCGTGGCAACGTGTCGAGCACGGTCGCGACCGCGATGCGCACCGCATCGTCCGCGGGGAAACGGTAGATGCCGCAGCTGATAGCCGGAAACGCGATGCTCGTGCAATGCGTATCGCGCGCGATTTCGAGCGAACGCCGATAGCACGAAGCGAGCAGGTCGGCCTCGCCATGCGCGCCGCCGCGCCACACTGGACCGACCGCATGAATCACATGCTTCGCGGACAGCCGATAGCCGGCGGTGATTTTGGCGTCGCCGGTCGCGCAGCCGCCGAGCGTTTCGCATTCGCGCAGCAACTCCTTGCCGGCCGCGCGATGAATCGCACCATCCACACCGCCGCCGCCGAGCAGCGACGTGTTCGCGGCGTTGACGATCGCATCGACGGCGAGCGTCGTGATATCGACCACGCGCGCTTCGAGCGTGCACGTGCCGTGACCGAGATTGAAGGTGGGCATGGGACCCTCGCTGATCCGAGCCTTCGATACCGAAGTGGACAGCCAGGTTAGGCAGCCGTTCAACGCGAATTTGCGCTAACCGGCTGAGCGAAAAGACTTTATTCGGCCTTCGAATCGCGGCGCAGCAGCGCGCTGACCGCATCGCGCGGCGCCACGCCGTCGAACAGCACCGCGCAGACCGCTTGCGTGATCGGCATTTCGATCGCATGAGCGCGTGCGATCGCGAGTACCGCCTGCGCACAACGCACGCCCTCGGCCACGTGACCGAGGCCGCCGAGGATGTCGTCGAGCGTGCGGCCCGTGGCGAGTTGCAGACCCACGGTACGGTTGCGCGACAGATCGCCGGTAGCGGTCAGGATCAGATCGCCAAGGCCGGTCAGCCCGGTAAAGGTTTCCGCGCGTCCACCGAGCGTCACGCCAAGGCGCGACATTTCGGCGAGGCCGCGCGTGATCAACGCCGCGCGTGCATTGAGGCCGAGACCGAGGCCGTCAGCGATGCCCGTCGCGATGGCGAGCACGTTTTTCACCGCGCCGCCCACTTCGACGCCGACGACGTCGTCGCCGGTATAGATGCGCATCGCGCCGTGATGGAACGCCGCGACCGTGCGTTCGCGGCAGGCCGCCGACGCGCTCGCGATCGTCAACGCAACCGGCAGCCCCTGCCCGACTTCGCGCGCGAAGCTCGGCCCGGACAACACGCCGTTGCTCGCATGCTCGGGCAATTCCGCCGCGACCGCCTGATTCGGCAGCAACTGCGAATCGGCTTCGAAGCCCTTGCACAGCCACACGATATGCGCAGGCACCCTGCCCGCATCGCGCATCGTGCGCAACAGACCGCGCAGGCCGGCCACGGGAGTCGCGATCACGCACAGCGCGTCGCCGGCGAGCGCGTGATCGAGCGCCGCACCGAGATCCGCTTCGTAACGAAGCGCGGGCGGCAACCCGACGCCCGCCAGATAGCGGGCGTTTTCATGCGAAGTGGAAAGCTCGGCGATGAGCGCGGACTCGCGCGCCCACAACACGGTGTCGTGCTTTAAGGCCAGATGGCCGGCGAGGGCGGTGCCCCAGGCGCCAGCGCCGAGAACGGCAACCTTCATAGCCGGCACTGTGTGCGTCGCCTTAATGCTGCGTGACGCCGTTTTGCGCCGCGCCGCCCTGCTGGCCCGCGCTCATTTGCGCGAGACGCTGCTCGTAGAGCGCCTGGAAGTTGATCTCGGCGAGGTGGATCGGCGGGAAGCCGGCACGGGTGATCGCGTCCGCGATGTTCGAGCGCAGGTACGGGAACAGGATGGTCGGGCAGGCGATTCCGACGAGCGGATCGATCTGCTCGGCAGGAATGTTGCGGATGTCAAAAATCCCGGCTTGCTTCGCTTCGATCAGGAACGCAACCTTGTCCGACACCTTGGCCGTGACCGTGCCCGTCACGAGGATTTCGAACACGGATTCGGCGAGGCGCTCGGCCTTCACGTCGACTTCGACTTCGACCGACGGCATTTCCTGCTCGAGGAAGATACCCGGCGAATTCGGCTGCTCGAGCGACATGTCCTTCAGATAGATGCGCTGGATGTTGAAGAACGGCTGGTTATTCTCGTCGGACATGATGGTGATTCCCTGATAGGTATGCGTTGCGGCGGCCGATGCACGCATGGGCCGCCAGTTTATTGCGCCGGCTCGCGCGCTCCACGAGGAGCACGCACGCGCCGGCTTATCGAGTGGTCCGCCCGCTCGCGCGGCGCGAAACGCGCGAACTCAGGCTGCTTCGAGCAGCGGCGTCAGACCGCCCGCGCGATCGAGCGCGGAAAGGTCATCATAGCCGCCGACATGCGTCTCGCCGATGAACACCTGCGGCACCGTGCGACGACCGGTCCGGGTCATCATCTCCTCACGACGGGCCGGGTCTTTGTCGATCAGTACTTTCTCAACCTGCTCGACGCCGCGCGACTTTAAAAGACGTTCGGCCATCTGGCAATACGGGCACACCTGGGTGCTGTACATGACCACTTTGTTCACTTGGCTGCTCCTTGTTTCACAACCGGCATACCGGCTTTCTGCCAGGCGTCGACGCCGCCCTCGAGAACATGAACTTCCGCGTATCCCGCTTCTTCCACAATACGCGCGGCCTTGTTCGACTGCTGGCCGGTCTGACACACCAGCAGCACCGGGTTGCTCTTGTTCTTCGCAAGTTGCGCGACCTTGGCCTGCAACTCCGCGAATTCGAAATGCCGTGCCGAGGGCAGGTGCCCCTTGGCGTAATCGGCGGACGGCCGCAGATCGATGACCGCCGCGTTGCGCCGGTTGATCAGTTGGGTGGCTTCAGCAGCCGACAGGCCGCCGCGTCCACGCCGGCTGATGGTCGGCCACAGCAGCAACCCACCAGAAATGAGGACGATTGCGATCAGTACAAGGTTTATGTAATCGGTGAAAAACTTCACGGAGGGTCCGCCGGAGAGAGAGAAATCGAAAAGGTCAACCCGAGCATTATAAAATAACCGTTTGACGCGATGGCGACGCGCCGCTAGAGGCGTCGTACAGCGCAAGACCGCTTCCTCACTACCGACCGGCAAATCTCATGTACAAACTCGTTCTCATCCGCCACGGCGAATCGACGTGGAACAAGGAAAACCGCTTTACCGGCTGGGTCGACGTCGACCTGACCGAGCAGGGCAACCTCGAGGCGCAGCAGGCGGGCGAGCTGCTCAAGGAATCGGGCTACACGTTCGACATCGCGTACACGTCGGTGCTCAAGCGCGCGATCCGTACGCTGTGGCACGTGCAGGACAAGATGGATCTGATGTACCTGCCGGTCGTGCATTCGTGGCGCCTGAACGAACGCCACTACGGCGCGTTGTCGGGTCTGAACAAGGCCGAAACCGCCGCGAAGTTCGGCGACGAGCAGGTGCTGGTCTGGCGCCGCAGCTATGACACGCCGCCGCCCGCGCTCGAGCCGACCGACGAGCGCGCACCCTACGCCGATCCGCGTTACGCGAAGGTGCCGCGCGAGCAGCTGCCGCTCACCGAGTGCCTGAAAGACACGGTCGCGCGCGTGCTGCCGCTGTGGAGCGAATCGATCGCGCCGGCCATCAAGTCGGGCCGCAGCATCCTGATCGCCGCGCACGGCAATTCGATCCGCGCCCTGGTCAAGTATCTCGACAACATTTCGGACAACGACATCGTCGGCCTCAATATTCCGAACGGCGTGCCGCTCGTCTATGAACTCGACGCAGACCTGAAGCCGATCAAGCACTACTATCTCGGCGACCAGGACGCGATCGCGAAGGCGCAAGCCGCAGTCGCGAGCCAAGGCAAGGCAGGCTGATCGCGCGTTTCCGGCCGCGGCCCTGGCGCCATGAAAACGCGCGGGGCCGCACGGAGCCAAGCTGGCCGGGGCGAAATACTGTATTGCGCCCGGTGGTCGGAGTCGGGGCCGCTGCGGAGATCAGCGTAGCGGGCGACCGGCATCCGTTGGCCTTGAGCGGCAAGCCGTCGTCTCGACCCGTCCGGTGTCATGTTGGACGACTCCGCCATCCGCGGGCCGGATCTCAAGAACCAGGGCCTTCCCGTACTGTCGAAGCACGATTGCCTGCACCGCGCCCTGAGCAGGCGGGTGTGCAGTTATACTTGTCCGTCCAATCTTATCGACGCTGCCACGCGCTTCCGACCGCAACAGACTCTATGCGAAAGAACCTGAAAAATATCGGCCTGATTGCCGTTGGCCTTGCTACCGGTGTCCTTGCCACCCTGCAATACTCCGCCTCGGCCCAGCAACCCGCCAGCGCCGCGGTCGCCCCGCTGCCACTAGATCAGCTCAGGCTCTTTGCCGAAGTGTTCGGGCAGATCAAGCACGAATACGTCGAACCGGTCGACGACAAGAAGCTCCTCACCGCCGCGATCAAGGGCATGGTGTCGAGCCTCGACCCGCACTCGTCGTATCTCGACAAGACCGATTACGAAGAGCTGCAGGAGCAGACCAAGGGCCGCTTCGCGGGCCTCGGCATCGAAATTTCGTCGGAAGACGGCCTGATCAAGGTGATTTCGCCGATCGAAGACACGCCCGCGTTCCGCGCCGGCATCCGTCCGGGCGACCTGATCACGCGGATCAACGACAAGCCCGTGCGCGGCATGACGCTCGACCAGGCGGTCAAGCAGATGCGCGGCGACCCGGGCACCAAGGTCACGCTGACCATCTTCCGCAAGACC
This sequence comes from Paraburkholderia sp., assembly GCA_036264535.1. Taxonomy (GTDB): domain Bacteria; phylum Pseudomonadota; class Gammaproteobacteria; order Burkholderiales; family Burkholderiaceae; genus Paraburkholderia. The sequence continues at coordinate 19,170 of DATAQT010000118.1, forward strand.
GACGACCGCACGTTCCCGCTCACCGTGACGCGCGCGATCATCAAGGTGCAGTCGGTGAAGGGCAAGATCGTCGCGCCGGGCTTCGCGTACGTGCGCATCACGAGCTTCCAGGAACGCACCACGCCTGACCTCGCGGCCAAGCTGCAGGATCTCGCGCGCCAGGAACCGAACCTGAAGGGCCTCATCCTCGACCTGCGCAACAACGGCGGCGGTCTGCTGCAAAGCGCGGTCGGCGTCGCGGGCGCGTTCCTGCCGCCGAATTCGGTGGTGGTGTCGACCAACGGCCAGATTCCGGATTCGAAGCAGATCTATCGCGACACCTACGATAACTACCGCCTGCAATCGTTCGACAGCGATCCGTTGAAGGACGTCCCGGCGATCTTCAAAACCGTGCCGATGGTCGTGCTGACCAACGCGTACTCCGCGTCGGCCTCGGAAATCGTCGCGGGCGCGCTGCAGGATCAACACCGTGCGCTGATCCTCGGCAAGACGACGTTCGGCAAGGGTTCGGTGCAAACCGTGCGACCCATGACGGCCGACACCGCGCTGCGCCTGACCACCGCGTACTACTACACGCCGAGCGGCCGTTCGATCCAGAACAAGGGCATCCGCCCCGATCTTCCGGTCGATCAATACGCGGACGGCGATCCGGACGACGCGCTGGTGACCCGCGAAGTCGACTACTCGAATCACCTTGCGAACACGCAGGATCCGAACGAGAAGAAGGAAGCGGAGCAACGCGAGCAGGAGCGCATGGATCAGCTGCGCCAGCTCGAAGAGCAGAACGACAAGAAGACGCCGGAACAGCGCCAGAAGGAGCGCGACCGCAAGCCGGTCGAGTTCGGTTCGACCGACGACTTCATGATGCAACAGGCGGTCGACAAGCTCGAAGGCAAGCCGGTTCAGCAATCGAAGTCGCTGATGGAACGCCGTCTCGCGCAGGACAAGCCGGGCACGTCGGCCTCCGCGCCGGTCGCGGTGAAGCCGACGCAACCGGTACCGGGCGCATCGGCACCGGCGCCGGCTTCGGCTCCCGCCGGCAAGTAAGCGGGAAAATAAGCAGGAAAACAGGCAGCGAACTCGCGCGTGTCTTCGCAAAACGATAGTCTGCGAAGACACGCCGCGACAGTTTCAGCAGAAGCTGCCGCCTGGCTTGCGGCACGTCACGGCAAGCCGCAACAAGCCGCCCTCCCCGCGCGATTAAAATAACAGTCACGAATGCGCGCCGCGGACCCTCCGTCTGCCTCTCCTTGCGCGACAAAGCGACACTCTCACGCGCCACGCCATGAATGACGATCAACTCCTTCGCTATTCCCGCCATATCCTCGTCGATGAAATCGGCATCGAGGCGCAGCAGCGTTTTATCGACGCCCACGCGATCATCGTCGGGGCGGGCGGGCTCGGTTCGCCGGCCGCGCTGTATCTCGCGGCGGCGGGCGTCGGTCGCCTGACGCTCGTCGATGCCGATATCGTCGACCTGACCAATCTGCAGCGGCAGATCCTGCACGTGAGCGCTTCGGTTGGACGCAGGAAGGTCGAGTCCGGGCGCGACATGCTCGCGCAGATCAATCCCGAGGTCGTCGTCAACGCAGTGGCCGAGCGCGTCGACGATGCATGGCTGGACCGCGAAGTGCCCCGCGCGAGCGTCGTGCTCGATTGCACCGACAACTTCGCGACGCGTCACGCGATCAACCGTGCGTGCGTCAAGCATCGCGTGCCGCTCGTATCGGGCGCGGCGCTGCGCTTCGACGGCCAGATCAGCACCTTCGATTTCCGCAACGAAGCGTCGCCGTGCTACGCGTGCGTGTTTCCCGAAGACCAGCCGTTCGAGGAAGTCGCGTGCTCGACGATGGGCGTGTTCGCGCCGACCGTCGGCATCATTGGTTCGATGCAGGCTGCCGAAGCGCTGAAGGTGATCGGTGAAATCGGCACGCCGCTAGTGGGCCGCCTGACGATGCTCGATTCGCTGAGGATGGAATGGAACACGATGCGCATCGGACGTCAGCCGGATTGCCCGGTGTGCGGCCACGCGCACGGGTCCTGAGGCGCTTCTACGCCGTCGGTCCGACTGGGGCTCGAATAGAAAAACGCCGCACATATGCGGCGTTTTTCGTTCCACGGGACGCGCTGAAGCACCTCGAATTCAAACCAGCGCGACCCGCTTGAGCGCCGCCTGCACCTCTTCCGGCTCGAACGAAGCCAGCACGTCGGCCACGGGTTTTTCGAGCGTCTTCAAATGCGAGCGCAGCACCTCCTGCTTGACCTCGAGCAATTGACTCGGATGCATCGAAAACTCGGTCAAGCCCATGCCGAGTAACAGACGCGTCAACGCCGGATCGCCCGCCATCTCACCGCACACCGACACGGGCACGCCCGCGCGCTTCGCCTCGCGCAACGTGAACGCGATCAGATGCAACACCGCCGGATGCAGCGGATCGTACAGATGCGCGACCGAGTTGTCCGCGCGATCGATCGCGAGCGTGTACTGGATCAGATCGTTGGTGCCGATCGACAGGAAATCGAGCCGCTTCAGAAACAGCGGCAACGCGATCGCGGCGGCCGGAATCTCGATCATCGCGCCGACCTGCACGTTCGGATCGTAAGCGATGCCCGCGTCGTCGAGTTGACGCTTAGCTTCGCGGATCAGATCGAGCGTCTGGTCGATCTCCTGCGCGTGCGCGAGCATCGGAATCAGGATCTTCACCTTGCCGAACGCCGACGCGCGCAAGATCGCGCGCAGTTGCGTGAGGAACATCTGCGGCTCGGACAGGCTCCAGCGAATCGCACGCAAACCGAGCGCCGGATTCGCGGCGGTCTCGTAACCGTCGCCGCCGCCCATCGAATCGAGCGGCTTGTCGGCGCCGACGTCGATCGTACGGATCGTGACCGGCAAGCCGTTCATCAGCTCGACGGCGCGACGATACTCGCCGAACTGCTCCTCCTCTTCAGGCATCCGGTTCTTGTGATTCATGAACAGGAACTCGGTGCGGAACAGACCTACGCCGGTCGCGCCCGATTCGATGGCGGCGCGCGCGTCGTCCGGCAGTTCGATGTTGGCGCACAGTTCGATGCGCGTGCCGCACAGCGTTTGCGTCGGCGAGAACTTGAGCCGTTGCAGCTTGCGCTGCTCCAGCTCCTTCTCGCTTTGCCGGTACGAGTATTCCTCGAGCACGATCGGCGCGGGATCGACGATCACGATGCCGTGGTCGCCATCGACGATGATCAGGTCGTCCTGGCGAATCAGCGCGCTCGCATGCTGCACGCCGACCGCGGCCGGAATGCCGAGGCTGCGCGCGACGATCGCCGTATGCGACGTGCGTCCGCCGAGATCGGTGACGAAACCCTGGAACGTCTGCGTCTTGAACTGCATCATGTCGGCCGGCGCGATGTCGTGCGCGACCACGATCATCTCGTCGCACGCGCCATGCACGTTGCCCACGATGCCCGGCGCGCCCGCGAGCGCCTTCAGCACACGCTCGACGACCTGCTGGATGTCGGCCTTGCGCTCGCGCAGGTATTCGTCTTCGATATCGTCGAAATGGCGCGACAGTCTTTCGAGCTGTTCGGTCAGCGCCCACTCGACGTTGTAGCGGCGCGTGCGGATCAGGTCGATGGTTTCCTGCACGAGCATCGCGTCGTTCAGGATCATCGTGTGAACGTCGATGAATGCGCCCATTTCGCTTGGGGCATCGGCGGCGAGATCGGCGCGCAATGCGTTGAGCTCCTGATGCACGCGTCGCTGGGCCGCGCGAAAGCGCTCGACCTCCCCGTCGATCTGGGCGGGCTCGATCAGATAGTGGTCTACGTCGAGTGCTGCCGGGGCGATCAGATAGGCCCGCCCGATGGCGATACCGCGTGACACGGGAATTCCATGCAGCGTGAATGACACGCGCACCTCCTCTAGTTGTGTAATGCCGCGGCAAACCGCTGCAATGCTCTCAGACTGTACTGGGCATTATAAATTCCGCGCCTTTTTGAAGTATGTCAGGGGTGTGTGCAGCGCAACACGAATTATCGTAATGAGACCTCGCAAGTACCCGGCGAAGCTCGTTTTAGACGGGTCGCGCTAACTATATTGCTTAAACATTGAAAACGCATGTCGCCTTACGCGCTCTTCCCAATGACTTTCGCGCCTCTTCCGCACGTCTTCGATGCCGATCAACAGGTCGCCTGCTTTGAAATCCAAATGTCGGCGGCGAAAAAAAAGCCGCGGACTGAGTCGCGGCATTTTCCGGTTTGTCGATCGCAAAGCGCGTGGCTTTATTGACCCTCGCCGAATTTATCGGCGATCAGTTTCAGCAGCGCGTCCATCGCTTCCTTTTCGTCGGAGCCTTCCGTTTCGATCAGCACGGTGCTGCCGATGCCCGCGGCCAGCATCATCACGCCCATGATGCTCTTCGCGTTGATACGACGGCCATTGCGGCTCATCCAGATTTCCGCCTGATAGTTGCCCGCGAGTTGCGTCAACTTGGCTGACGCGCGCGCGTGCAGCCCCAGCTTGTTCACAATAGTCGTTTCCTGTTGCAGCATGTGATGGTCCGAAGCGCGGGTGAATGAAATGGTGAAAGGTGAACCTGCAAAGCGGTTGCAATGCGATTAAAAGCCTTTGCGAAGCCCGCTCGAATCTCTCTAAGCTCGCGCGCGAACCGGCCCGATTTACAGGCCGGCCGCGTCCGTCTTCTGCGTCAGATCGGCATCGGCCGGCAACGCGGGAATACAGTCGCCGGGCGCCGCGTCGGCTGGCAGCGCCGCCAGGCAATCGGTTGTGGCGGTCAGCGGCTTGCAGGGTTCCGGTGTTGCCGGTCCGATCGCGTGCACGCCCTTGGTCGCGCCGGCGAGCGCCTTGTCGACGAGCGTGTCGAGCGGTGTCGCGCGATAGCAGACCGCGCGCACCAGCATCGGCAGATTGACGCCGCACAGCACGCGCACGTCCGGCACGTTGGCGAGCCGGCCCGCGATGTTGGCCGGCGTCGCGCCGAACATGTCGGTCAGCACGAGCGCACCGTTCTCCTCCTTGAGCCGCGCGATTTCCGAATTCGCGAACGCGACGACCTGCGCGGGATCGCAATCCGGCGACACGTCGATCACGCCGATACGCGCTGGCAAACCGCCATAAATGTGGGAAATGCAATCGCGCAACGCGGTGGCGAATGGAGCGTGCGCAATGATCAGAATGCCTGCCATGTCAGCCTTACTGCAAAAGAACGGCCCCAAACCGTGGACCGGGACTCGAGCCCGGTTCGCCATCGCCCCGAACCGGCCGTGGGTCGCGAGGGCGGGAATGCATCGTCGGGCGAGCGGGCATTGTAGCAGCCTCATTTTCGCGCCAATCCCGACGGCGCGTCTGATGCGGATTCACTACACAGTTTGGGGGCGCGGCCGGCGAATCAAGGTGGCTGCGTCGGCAAGCCGCGCGGCGCGCGTCAGCCGACCGCACGCTCCAGCGCGTCGACGAACATCGCGGCGACGTCGAAGCCGGTCTGGTCCATGATCTCGCGGAAGCAGGTCGGGCTCGTGACGTTCACCTCGGTAAGCCAGTCGCCGATCGCATCGAGCCCGACCAGCAGCAAGCCGCGCGCCGCCAGCACCGGCGCGAGCGTGTCGGCGATCTTGCGATCCTGCTCGCTAAGCGGCCGCGCAACGCCCAGTCCGCCGGCCGCGAGATTGCCGCGCACCTCATTACCCTGAGGAATACGCGCGAGCGAGTACGGCACCGCTTCGCCGCCGATCAGCAGAATGCGCTTGTCACCCTCCTTGATCTCGGGGATGAATTTCTGCGCCATCACCGAGCGCGCGCCATCGTGGCTCAGCATTTCGACGATCGAGCCGAGGTTCATGCCGTCCGCCTTCACGCGGAACACGCCCATGCCGCCCATGCCGTCGAGCGGCTTCAGAATCACGTCGCCGTGCTGCTCGTGGAACGCGCGCAGACGCGCCGGGTCGCGCGTCACCAGCGTCGGCGCGACGAACTGCGCGAACTCGCCGATCGCGAGCTTTTCCGAATGATCGCGGATCGCCTGCGGCTTGTTGAAGACGCGCGCGCCGCCACGCTCGGCCAGCTCGAGCAGCCAGGTCGAGGTCACGTATTCCATGTCGAACGGCGGATCCTTGCGCATCACGACCGCGCCGAAGCTCGCGAGCGAGCGAGGCGCGGCGGGATCCGCGGCGAACCACACGTCACGATGCAGATCGGCGGTGTCGCCCGTGATCGTGCTGCGCTGCACGTTCGCCTCGACGTCGCCGCCCGTCCACGCCAGATGCTTCGGCTCGCAGGTGTACACCGTGTGACCGCGGCGCGCCGCTTCGGCCATCATCGCGTAGGTCGTGTCTTTGTAGATCTTGAAATGGCTGAGCGGATCGGCAATGAAAAGAATGTCCATGAAAGTCCCGGTGCGCCCTGAGTGGCGTGACATTGTTCGTCAATATAGTCCTGGAAGACGGCGATGGCGGCACGCATGCCGCCATCTTGCCGCGCGAGGTGGCTTTTAGACCTGGATCGCTTCGGGATCGGTCTTTTCCAGTTCGACCGATGCGGCCAGCAGCCCCAGCCGGGCCACGACGCCGTACATGTAGAAGCGGTTCGGCGGCGCCGCGCCGGGCTTCGCGTGCGCATCGGGCAGCGCCGTATGTTCGAAGCCGAGCGGCACGAAGTGCATACCCGGCGCGTTCAGATTCTGGTCGCGCTCGCGGCTGCCGTGCACGCGATAAAAACCGCCCACCACATAACGGTCGATCATGTAGACGACCGGCTCGGCGACTTCCTCGCCGATGCGCTCGAACGTGTACACCCCTTCCTGCACGATCACGTCGTGCACTTCGAGGCCGTCCTTGGTCGCGGCCATGCGCGTGCGTTCGCGCTTCGTCAGCGCCGCGACTTCCGAGGCGTCGTGCACGGTCATCACGCCCATGCCGTAGGTACCCGCATCGGACTTGATCACGACGTACGGTTTCTCGGAGATGCCGTACTCGCGATACTTGCGCGCGATCTTCTTCAGCACGCCGTCGATCGCATCGGCCAGCGCTTCCTCGCCGGTGCGTTCCTGGAAGTCGACGCCTTCGACGTGCGCGAAGTACGGATTGATCATCCACGGATCGATCTCGACCATCTTCGAGAACTTCTTCGCGACGTCGTCATAACACGAGAAATGCGTCGACTTGCGACGCACCGCCCAGCCCGCATGCAGCGGCGGCAGCAAATACTGCTCGTGCAGATTTTCGAGCACGGGCGGAATGCCGCCGGACAGGTCGTTGTTCAGCAGAATCGAGCACGGGTCGAAGTTCTTCAGACCAAGGCGCCGTTGCGAGCGCTCGAGCGGTTCGAGCACGAGCTTCTGGCCGTCGGACAGCGCGATCGTGACCGGGCCGTGGATGGTTTCGTCCAGCGTGCCGAAGCGCACGTTCAGACCCGCCTGGCGCATGATCGACGCGAGCCGGGCGACGTTTTCGAGGTAGAACGCGTTGCGCGTGTGGCGCTCCGGAATCACGAGCAGATTTTTCGCGTCCGGGCAGATCTTTTCGATCGATGCCATCGCGGCCTGCACCGCGAGCGGCAGCACTTCCTGCGGCAGATTGTTGAATGCGCCGGGAAACAGATTGGTGTCGACCGGCGCGAGCTTGAAGCCGGCGTTACGCAGATCGACGGAACAATAGAACGGCGGCGTGTGCTCCTGCCATTCGAGCCGGAACCAGCGTTCGATTGCGGGCGTAGCGTCGAGGATCTTCCGCTCGAGATCGAGCAGCGGGCCATTTAACGCCGTAACTAGGTGCGGAACCATTGATCACTCGCAGACTGGAGAAAAAAGATTGTAGAGCAAATGCTTTGTGCATTTGGGGACGGTTTCTCCATTCGCAAGCAGACTCGAATGCATTCTCCCTAACACGATGATAGGCGCGGGAAATTACCGTTCGCAACCGGCTCAGCAAGAAAAAAGCCCGCCATGAAGGCGGGCGAAATCGCTGCGCTTGCTAACCTTTTTCTCGATCCGGCGAGCCCGGGAGCGCGGGCCCGCGAATGTGCGGTTTGCCGTTATTCGACGTGCTCGCCGTGCAGGCTCACGTCGAGGCCTTCGCGTTCCTGTTCTTCGGTCACGCGGATGCCGATCACCATGTCGATGATCTTCAGCAGCACGAAGCTCACCACGCCGCTGTAGA
>DATAQT010000149.1:0-1884 GCA_036264535.1 Paraburkholderia sp.
AAGCCCACACAAGGCCGTCGCGACGCCGTTTGCGGCCCGTCAAAGCGAAGTTCTCAACAAAGTTATCCACAGGGCCGCAAACCGAGTGCAATTGTTCAGCCGAATCCAAAACTTAGCGGCGAAATTGAAGTTTTACTTTAACTTCGACGGCCCCGCCTCCTGCGCGGCCAATCCCGCGACGCGGCTTTGGCTCTTGGGCGCGCAACCCATGCGCCGCACCGCGTGAGCGAAGTGTTCGTCCGAGTCGCGCTGGACCATCCGCTGCCGACCCTGTTCGACTACCGCTGCGCCGCGTCCGAGGCGGCTGCGGTGGGCACCCTCGTCAGCGTACCGTTCGGCAAGCGGCACGTGGTGGGGCTCGTCTGCGAAGTGGCTGCTCACAGTGACGTACCGGCCGAGCGTCTGCGGGATCTGGATAAGGTCTGTACGACGTGCCCGCCGGTTTCGCCGCAATGGCTTGCGCTCGCCGCATTCGCCGCGGACTACTATCAACGCGGTCTCGGCGAGGTGGCGCTGCCCGCGTTGCCGCAGGCGCTGCGCGACGCGTCGCGCTGGTCGCGGCTGTTCGCGCCGGAAGAACGCTATCGGCTGACACCCGAGGGGCGTGTGGCGTTGCCCGACGCGTTGCCCGCCCGCGCGACGGCGCTCAGAAAGCTCGCGCAGGCACTCGCCGAGACCGACTTCCTGCTCGCCGCCGACGCCCGCGCGCTCCATCCGAAGGCGCTGGCGACACTTGATACATGGCAGACGGCAGGCTGGGTGACGCTCGAGGTGATCGACGCCGCCGCGCTACCCGCCGCCGCGTCTGTGCCGGACGCACGCGCGCCGGTGCTCCCGACACTCACCGACGAACAGGCAAGCGCCGTCGAAGCGATCCGCGATGCCGACGGCTTCGCGCCGTTCCTGCTGCACGGCGTGACGGGCAGCGGCAAGACCGAGGTGTACCTGCGCGCGCTCGCCGGGATTCTGGCCGCGAAGCCTGACGCGCAGGCGCTCGTGCTGGTGCCGGAAATCAACCTGACGCCGCAGTTCGAGGCGGCGTTCCGCGCGCGCTTCGCCGCGCTCGACGACAGCGCGATCGTCACGCTGCATAGCGGCCTTGCCGAAGGCGAGCGCGCCCGCAACTGGTTTGCGGCGCACACCGGCCGCGCGCGCATCGTGCTCGGAACCCGGCTCGCGGTGCTTGCGTCCCTGCCGCAACTGGCGATCATCGTCGTCGACGAGGAGCACGATCCGGCCTACAAGCAGCAGGAGGGTTTGCGCTATTCGGCGCGCGATCTGGCGATCTATCGGGCGAAGCAGCTTGGCGTGCCGGTCGTGCTCGGTTCGGCGACGCCGTCGCTCGAGAGCTGGTGGCAGGCCGACCAGGGCCGCTACAAGCGGCTTACGCTGTCGCGCCGGGCCGTCGCCGACGCCGTGTTGCCGACCGTACGCCTCATCGATCTCGAAGACGAACGCCGGCGCGGGCGGGCCTCGATCGAAGGTTTGTCAGGCCCGCTGCTCGCCGCGCTGAAGGCGCGGCTCGAACGCGGTGAGCAAAGCCTCGTGTTCCTTAACCGGCGCGGCTACGCGCCGCAACTCGCGTGCGATGCTTGCGGATGGGTAGCCGGATGTCCGCGCTGCAGCGCCTACGTCGTGTTGCACAAGCCCGAACGCGCGCTGCGCTGCCATCACTGCGGCTGGGAGTCTCGCATCCCGCGTTCGTGCCCGGAGTGCGGCAACGTCGATATCGCGCCGCTTGGGCGCGGCACGCAGCGCGTCGAGGAAACGCTCGCGAGCGCAGTGCCGGGCGCCCGCGTGCTACGTATCGACGCCGACAGCACGCGGCGCAAGGGCAGCGCGCAGGCGCTGTTCTCGGACGTGCACGCGGGCGAGGTCGATATT
>DATAQT010000162.1:0-23744 GCA_036264535.1 Paraburkholderia sp.
GTCACCGAGAACATGATTCAGGCGCATCCGAACCTGAAGGGCGTATTCAGCGTCAACGACGGCGGCTCGATGGGCGCGCTCTCGGCGATCGAATCGTCGGGCAAGGACATCAAGCTGACGAGCGTGGACGGTGCGCCTGAAGCGATCGCCGCGATCCAGAAGCCGAACTCGAAATTCGTCGAGACGTCCGCGCAGTTCCCGGCCGACCAGGTGCGCATCGCGCTTGGCATCGCACTCGCGAAGAAGTGGGGCGCCAATGTGCCGAAGGCGATTCCGGTCGACGTGAAGATGATCGACAAGAGCAACGCGAAGGGCTTCAGCTGGTAATGCAAGCGCAGGCCGCCGCGTGTGGCATCACGCGCGGCGGCCGCGGCAGAGGAACACGCGATGGACACGATTCTGAAGCTGGAGAACATCAGCAAGAGCTTTCCCGGGGTGAAGGCGCTGCAAGGCATTCACCTCGAGATCGCGCGCGGCGAAGTTCACGCGCTGCTCGGCGAGAACGGCGCGGGCAAGTCGACACTGATGAAGATTCTGTGCGGCATCTATCAGCCTGACGAAGGCACGATCACACTCGACGGCGAACAACGCCACTTCGCGAACTATCACGACGCGGTGGCCGCGGGCGTCGGTATCGTGTTTCAGGAGTTCAGCCTGATTCCGTACCTGAACGCGACGGAGAACATGTTTCTCGGCCGCGAATTGCGCAACCGCTTCGGCATGCTCGAACGCGGCGGGATGCGGCGCGCGGCCGCGCGGATTTTCGCGCGGCTCGGCGTCGCGATCGATCTGTCGGTGCCGATCAGGGAGCTGTCGGTCGCGCAACAGCAGTTCGTCGAAATCGGCAAGGCCTTGTCGCTCGATGCGCGCGTGCTGATTCTCGACGAACCGACCGCGACCCTGACGCCCGCCGAAGCCGCGCATCTGTTCACGATCATGCGCGAGCTCAAGCAGCAGGGCGTCGCGATGATCTTTATCTCGCACCACCTCGAAGAGATTTTCGAAGTGTGCGACCGCATCACCGTGTTGCGCGACGGCCAGTACGTCGGCATGACCGAGGTCGCGCAATCCGACGTGAGCCGGCTCGTGCAGATGATGGTGGGACGGCGCATCGAAAGCAGCTTTCCGCCGAAGCCGGTGCCGCGTGCGGACGCGAAGATCGTGCTCGACGTCGTGCGCTTGCAACTGCTCAAGGACAGCCCCGAGCTGAGTTTCGCGTTGCGCGAAGGCGAAATTCTCGGCTTCGCGGGACTCGTCGGTTCGGGGCGCACCGAGACCGCGCTCGCGGTGATTGGCGCGGAGCGCGCGTACGTGAAGGAGATTCGCGTGAACGGCGCGGCCGCGAAGCTCGCCGATCCGGCCGATGCGCTGCGCGCGGGTGTCGGCATTCTGCCCGAGAGCCGCAAGACCGAAGGGCTCATTACCGACTTCTCGATCAGGCAGAACATCTCGATCAACAACCTCGGCAAGTACCGTTCGCTGCGTTTCTTTATCGATCACCGCAGCGAAGCGCGCGCAACCGCCGACATCATGAAACGCGTCGGCGTGAAGGCCCCGACGATGCACACCGAAGTCGCGACGCTGTCGGGCGGCAATCAGCAGAAGGTCGTGATCGCGCGCTGGCTCAATCACCACACCAACATCCTGATCTTCGACGAACCGACCCGCGGCATCGACGTGGGTGCGAAGGCCGAGATCTATCTGCTGATGCGCGAACTGACCGCGCGCGGCTACTCGATCATCATGATCTCGTCCGAATTGCCGGAGATCGTCGGCATGTGCGATCGCGTCGCCGTGTTCCGGCAGGGCCGCATCGAAGCGCTGCTCGAAGGCGACGCGATCGAGTCGAACGCCGTGATGACCTATGCGACCGCTGGTTCGCCTGGAGCCTCCCATGAACATGCCTAATCCTTCCTCGCCGAAAACGTCGAGCGTCAGCGGTGACACGCCGGGCGCGCCGGTGCGTTTCACCTGGGCGGCCTTGAAACGCTCGACGCTGTTCTATCCGTTCATCGGCCTGCTGGTCGTCTGCATCGTGATGGTGTTCGCGAGCGATAGCTTCCTGTCCGCCGCGAACATCGAGAACGTGCTGCGTCAGGTGTCGATCAACGCCATCATCGCGGTCGGCATGACCTGCGTGATCCTGACGGGCGGCATCGATCTGTCGGTCGGCTCGGTGATGGCGCTCGCGGGCACGCTGTCGGCCGGGCTGATGGTCGCCGGCATGAACGGCGTGGCCGCGCTCGCGGTCGGCATCGCGGTCGGTCTCGGCTTCGGCGCGGCCAACGGCTTCTTCGTCGCGTTCGCCGGCATGCCGCCGATCATCGTCACGCTCGCGACGATGGGTATCGCGCGCGGTCTCGGGCTGATCTACACGGGCGGCTATCCGATCGACGGTCTGCCCGACTGGGTCGGCTTCTTCGGCAGCGGCAAGATTCTCGGCGTGCAGGCGCCGGTCGTGATCATGGTGGTGATCTATGCGATCGCATGGGTGCTGCTCGAACGCATGCCGTTTGGCCGCTACGTGTATGCGATCGGCGGCAACGAGCAGGCGACGCGTCTGTCCGGCGTGCGCGTCGCGCGCGTGAAGCTGCTCGTCTACACGCTCGCCGGCTTGACGTCCGCGTTCGCCGCGATCGTGCTGACCGCGCGCCTGATGAGCGGCCAGCCGAACGCGGGCGTCGGTTTCGAACTCGACGCGATCGCCGCCGTCGTGATGGGCGGCACGTCGATCTCGGGCGGACGCGGCTCGATCATCGGCACGCTGATCGGCGCGCTGTTGCTCGGCGTCCTCAACAACGGCCTGAACATGGTCGGCGTGAATCCGTACGTGCAGAACGTGATCAAGGGCGGAATCATTCTGCTCGCGATCTATATCAGCCGTGACCGCAGAAAGTAATGCTCTCTTCCTCAGCCCACTTTTCGCAGGACCCTGCAATGACGACTCAATCCGACCAGCAGAACATGACCGCCATCGTCTGTCATGCACCGAAAGACTATCGCGTCGAACAGGTACAGAAGCCACGCGCCCGCGCGCACGAACTCGTGATCCGCATTGCCGCGTGCGGCATTTGCGCGAGCGATTGCAAATGCCACTCGGGCGCGAAGATGTTCTGGGGCGGCCCGAGCCCGTGGGTCAAGGCACCGGTGATTCCGGGCCACGAGTTCTTCGGCTACGTCGAGGAGCTCGGTGAGGGGGCGGCCGAGCATTTCGGCGTGCACAAGGGCGAGCGCGTGATCGCCGAGCAGATCGTGCCGTGCGGCAAGTGCCGCTATTGCAAATCCGGTCAGTACTGGATGTGCGAAGTGCACAACATCTTCGGCTTTCAGCGCGAGGTCGCGGACGGCGGCATGGCCGAGTACATGCGCATTCCGCCGACCGCGATCGTCCACAAGATTCCCGACGGCATCTCGCTCGAAGACGCCGCGATCATCGAGCCGCTCGCGTGCGCGATTCATACGGTCAATCGCGGCGATCTGCAACTCGACGACGTCGTCGTGATCGCGGGCGCGGGGCCGCTCGGTCTGATGATGACCCAGGTGGCGCATCTGAAGACGCCCAGGAAGCTCGTCGTAATCGATCTCGTCGAAGAACGGCTCGCCCTCGCGCGCGAATACGGCGCGGACGTGACGATCAATCCGAAGGAGCAGGACGCGCTCGCGATCATCCATTCACTGACAGACGGATACGGCTGCGACGTCTATATTGAAACGACTGGCGCGCCGATCGGCGTGAACCAGGGCATGGACCTGATTCGCAAGCTCGGGCGCTTCGTCGAATTCTCGGTGTTCGGCGCGGATACGACGCTCGACTGGTCGGTGATCGGCGATCGCAAGGAGCTCGACGTGCGCGGCGCGCATCTTGGACCCTATTGTTATCCGATCGCGATCGATCTGCTCGCGCGTGGGCTCGTCACGTCGAAGGGCATCGTCACGCACGGCTTTTCGCTGGAAGAATGGGACGAAGCGATCCGGATCGCGAACTCGCTCGATTCGATCAAGGTGCTGATGAAGCCGCGCGCGTGAATCTCGTGCGTGGCTTTGCAACGGAGACTCTATGAACTACGTCATCGGCGTCGATATCGGCACGCAGAGCACGAAGGCGCTGCTGGTCGACGAGCACGGCGCGATCGTCGCGCAGCATGCCGCGGCTTATCAGCCCGACACGCCGAAGCCGTTGTGGGCCGAGCAATGGCCCGCGGTGTGGCTGAAGGCGGTCGTCGAATGCGTGGCCGCATGCGTCAGCGATGCGAAGGCGGCCGCCATCGCGCCGGGCTCGATCAAGGCGCTGTGCGTGAGCAGCCTGTACGGCGGCTCGGGCATCCCGGTCGACACCGACATGCGGCCGCTCGCGCCGTGCCTGATCTGGATGGACCGGCGCGCGACCGCGCAGGTCGACTGGGTGCGCGATAACGTCGATCTCGAACGGCTTTATACGATCACGGGTAATGGCGTGGACAGCTACTACGGCTACACGAAGATGCTGTGGCTGCGCGAGAACGAGCCGGAGGTGTGGGCGCATACGCGCTATTTCCTGCCGCCGAATGCGTACGTGATCTACATGCTGACCGGCGAGGTCGCCGTCGATCACAGCTCGGCCGGCAATATCGGCGGCGTCTACGATATCGCGCGGCGCGACTGGTCGGACGAAGCGCTCGACATGCTCGGCATTCCCGCGACGATGATGCCGGAGCGGCTCGTCGAATCGTCGGAGGTGGTGGGCGGGTTGTTGTCGCAATGGACCGCGCAGCTCGGGCTCGACGCGGGCACCGCGATCGTCGCGGGCGGCGTCGATGCGGCGATGGCGACGTTCGCGGCCGGTGTCACGCGCGCAGGGCAGCACGTCGCGATGATCGGCACCAGCATGTGCTGGGGCTACATCAATCAGCGTGTCGATGCTCGGCACGGCTTGATCAGCATGCCTCACGTTTTCAACGGGCAGCACGACATCTACGTGTTCGGCGGCGCGATCACCGCGGGCGCGTCGGTCACGTGGTATCGCGAGCAGTTCTGTCAGGCCGAGATCGAGGCCGCGCGCGCGACAGCGCATGGCGATCCGCATCGGCTGCTCGAAGAAAGCGCCGCGCAAGTGCCGGCCGGCGCCGACGGCGTGCTGTTCCTGCCATATCTGATGGGCGAGCGCAGTCCGGTGTGGGATGCGAAAGCGAGCGGCGCGTTCGTCGGATTGTCGCTCTTTCATACGCGCGCGCATCTGTATCGCGCGGTGCTCGAAGGCGTGTCGTTCGCGCTGAAGCACAACATCGAGGCGGGGCGCAAAGGCGCGCAATCGCTCGACCACAAGCTGATCGTGGTCGGCGGCGCCGCGCATTCGGACCTGTGGATGCAGATCATCGCCGACATCACCGGCTATCCGGTCTACACGATCGAGCAGGACGTCGAAGCCACGATGGGCGCCGCGCTGCTCGCCGCGCTCGGCGTCGGGCTCGTGTCGCGCGAAGCGGCGCAAGGCGGCTGGGTCACGCTGATCGAGCGCGCGCAGCCCGACGCGCAGCGCATGGCGTTATATGAGCAGCGCTTTGGCGTGTACGTGGATCTCTATCCGGCGTTGAAGCCGGTCATGCATCGCTTGCAATCATCATGAACGCCACTTTCGATTTTTCCGGCCGCACGATTCTGGTGACGGGCGCCTCCAGCGGCATCGGCCGCGCGACGGTCGAGGCGCTGTGCGCGAGCGGCGCGTCGGTCGTCGCGGCCGCGCGCAACGTGAACGAGCTCGCGCGGCTCGCCGAGGAAACCGGCTGCGAGCCGTTGAGGCTCGACATCAGTGACGAAGCCGCGATCGATGAAGCGTTGGCCACACTCGAACCGTTCGACGGTCTGGTCAATTGCGCGGGCATCGCGTTGCTCGAACGCGCGGTGGATACCACGGCCGCGAGCTTCGATCGCGTGATGGCGGTGAATGCGCGCGGCGCGGTGCTGGTCGCGAAGCACGTCGCGCGCGGCATGCTCGAGGCGGGGCGCGCGGGCAGTATCGTCAACGTGTCGAGCCAGGCCGCGCTCGTCGCGCTCGACGATCATCTGAGCTATTCGGCGTCGAAGGCCGCGCTCGATGCGGTCACGCGCGCGCTGTGCATCGAGCTGGGGCCGCACGGGATTCGCGTGAACAGCGTGAACCCGACCGTCACGCTGACGCCGATGGCGGTGCTGGCGTGGAGCGATCCTGTCAAACGCGATCCTGCTTTACAGGCGATTCCGCTCAGGCGCTTCGCCGAATCCGCCGAGGTCGCCGCGCCGATTCTGTTTCTGTTGAGCGACGCGGCGTCGATGATCAGCGGCGTGTGTCTGCCGATCGATGGCGGTTACACCGCACGTTGACGAGGCGGGACGCGAATCAGAGCACCGTCCGCACGTGCCACAGCTCGGGGAACAGCACGACGTCGAGCATCTTGCGCAGATACGGCGCGCCGCTCGTGCCGCCGGTGCCCTGCTTGAAGCCGATGATGCGCTCGACCGTCGTGACGTGGCGGAAGCGCCATTGGCGGAACGCGTCTTCGAGATCGACGAGTTCCTCGGCCATCTCGTACAGCTCCCAATGCTCGGACGGGTTGCGATACACCTCGAGCCACGCCGCTTCGACCGACGCATCATGTTCGGTCGGCTTCGTCCAGTCGCGTTCGAGCCGCGCGGGCGAAATCGCGAAGCCGCGACGCGCGAGGAGGCGCACCACTTCGTCGTAGAACGACGGCGCTTCGAGGGATGCCTTCACTTGCGCGTAGACGTCGGCGCGATGCGCGTGCGGCTTGAGCATCTGCTCGTTCTTGTTGCCGAGCAGGAATTCGATCTGCCGGTACTGGTACGACTGGAAGCCCGACGAGCCGCCGAGGTAAGGGCGCATCGCCGTGTATTCGGACGGCGTCATCGTCGCGAGCACGCTCCACGCCTGCACCAGCTGCTCCATGATCCGCGACACGCGCGCGAGCATCTTGAACGCGGGCGGCAGCTCGTCGCGATGCACGGCCGCGAGCGCCGCGCGCAGCTCGTACAGCGCGAGCTTCATCCACAGCTCGCTGGTCTGATGCTGGATGATGAACAGCATCTCGTTGTGATCCGGCGACATCGGGTGCTGCGCGTCGAGCAGCGTGCCGAGCGACAGATAATCGCCGTAGCTCATCGAGTCCGAGAAGTCGAGCTGCGCTTCGTGCCAGCCGCTGTCGGTCGCGCTCGCGGAGGCGCTCGCGGACGGCGCCGAGGCCGCCTGCCCGTGCCCGAACGGGCAGCCTTGTGCCGCCGGTTCTTCTGGCAAGCCCGGCGTGTGCATGTGATCGGTCATTCTGCTGTCCTCAGGTAACGGCGCCGCGCTGGGCGAATTCAGGAGCCCGCCACGCCTCGCGGGCGAGCACGTCGCGCAAGGTTTCGACGGCGTCCCATACGTCGACGAAACGCGTGTACAGCGGCGTGAAGCCGAAGCGCAGCACATGCGGCTCGCGATAGTCGCCGATCACGCCGCGCGCGATCAGCGCCTGCATCACCTCGTAGCCGTGCGGATGTTCGAAGCTCGCATGCGAGCCGCGCTGCGCATGCTCACGCGGCGTCACGAGCTGGAGCGGAAACTCGCTGCAGCGCGTTTCGACCAGCTCGATGAACAGATCGGTCAGCGCGAGCGACTTCTCGCGCACCGCCTGCATATTCGTTTGCAGGAACACATCGAGCCCGCATTCGACGAGCGCCATCGACACCATCGGCTGCGTGCCGCACAGGTAGCGGCCGACGCCGTTATCGGGCTGATACGACGGGTTCATCTCGAACGGCGCGTGATGCCCCCACCAACCCGACAGCGGCTGCGCGAACTCGTTCTGATGGCGCTCGGGCACCCACACGAACGCAGGCGAACCGGGGCCGCCGTTCAGATACTTGTAGGTGCAGCCGACTGCGTAGTCGGCGTTCACGCCGTTCAGGTCGACCGGCACCGCGCCCGCCGAATGCGCGAGATCCCACAGCGCGAGCGCGCCCCTGTCGTGGATCAGCCTGGTCAGCTCGGCCATGTCGTGCATGTAGCCGGTGCGGTAGTTCACGTGCGTGATCATCGCGATCGCGGTGTCCTCGCCGATCGCGTCGGGCAGCTCGGACGGATCGTCGACGAGGCGCAGCTCGTAGCCGCGATCGAGCTGCTCGATCAGGCCCTGGGCGATATACAGATCGCTCGGGAAATTCGAGCGCTCGGACACGATCACGCGACGCTTCGGATCGCGCGTATTGGCGAGCCGCACCGCGGCTGAGAGCAGCTTGAACAGGTTGATCGAGATCGTGTCGGTGATCACGACTTCGTCTTCGGCCGCGCCGATCAGCGGCGCGAGCTTGTTGCCGAGCCGGCGCGGCAGCGCGAACCAGCCTGCGTTGTTCCAGCTGCGGATCAGCCCTTCGCCCCATTCGGCGGCGATCACGGTCTGCGCGCGCTGCGCGGCGGCGGCCGGCGGCACGCCGAGCGAGTTGCCGTCGAGATAGATGGTGGTCGGCGACAGCGCGAACTGGTCGCGCAGCGCTGCGAGCGGGTCGGCGC
Source organism: Paraburkholderia sp. (assembly GCA_036264535.1). GTDB lineage: Bacteria > Pseudomonadota > Gammaproteobacteria > Burkholderiales > Burkholderiaceae > Paraburkholderia. The sequence goes on from DATAQT010000162.1 coordinate 8,519, forward strand.
TGTCGAGCGCCACGGCTTCGTCACGATGGTTCATGGTGGGTTTCTATGGTTCGGGTGCTTAGGGGGTCGGTTGGCTCGCCTGGCGCGAGCCGGGAAGTGCGCGCAGCACCGCGCGCACCGGGCTCGCGTCGAGCGTGGTCAGCTTCAGCGGCAGCGCGATCAGCTCGTAGTCGCCGGGCTCGACCGCGTCGAGCACGATGCCTTCGAGAATCGCCATGCGGTGGGTGCGAATCCGGTGATGCGCGTCCATCGTCTTCGATTCCTGCGGATCGAGCGACGGCGTATCGATGCCGATCAGCTTCACGCCGCGCGCGGCGAGCAGATCGACGGCTTCGGGTGCGACCGCGCAGAACGCGCTATCCCACTCGCGCGTCGGCGCATTTCTGTAAGTGCGCAGTAAGACTCGCGGCGGCAGATCATCGAGCGAGTCAGCCAGGTGTTGTGGCGTCACAACAGGCGACGCGCCGATGCAGTGAATCACCCGGCATAAACCGAGATACGCGTCGAGCGGCACATCGCCGATCGCGGCGCCGTCGGCGTCGTAATGCAGCGGCGCGTCGGTATGCGCGCCGGTGTGCGGCGAGATCGTCAGACGCGCGACATTGACCGGCGAGCCCGCCTCCATGCGCCAGACGCGCTCGATGCCGACCGGCGTGTCGCCCGGCCAGACGGGCGTGGCGGTATCGACGGCGGGGGTAATGTCCCAAAGTGCGCGCATGACGGTTTCGACGGAAGGTGACTATCTCTGAATGATAGAGGTCAAGCCGCGAAATGTGATTGCGAAAAAATCTCCTTCCTCCCCGTGTCTTGGAACATAATTTGAGTCAAATGGGAAAGGGAGACCGAATATGAACGCGATCTCGCTCGACGCCACCGATTGCCGTATCTTGACGGTGCTTCAGCAGGAAGGACGGATCAGCAATCTCGACCTCGCGGAGCGCATCTCGCTCTCGCCATCGGCGTGTCTGCGACGCCTGCGTCTGCTGGAGGAGCAGGGTGTCATCGAACACTACCGCGCGTGTCTGAACCGGGAAGTCTTGGGGTTCGAGCTCGAAGCGTTCGTGCAGGTTTCGATGCGCAACGACCAGCAGAACTGGCACGAGCGCTTTGCCGAAGCGCTGCGCGACTGGCCCGAAGTGGTCGGCGCCTTCGTCGTGACCGGCGAGACCCACTACCTGCTGCGGGTGCTCGCGCACAACCTCAAACACTATTCGGATTTCGTGCTCAATCGCCTGTACAAGGCGCCGGGCGTCATGGACATCCGCTCGAACATCGTGCTCGAAACGCTGAAGGAAGATTCGGGCGTGCCGGTGTCGCTCGTGAAGAAGACCAGCGGGCACGGGGCCACGCATAGCGAGCGCTGAGGGAGATGAGGGCGGGGGCGCCGCTTTCGCCCCGCCTGATTGGCAGACGCTAGAGACCCGCCGCGCCGCTCAAAGCGACTTGAGGCCGTGGAACTGGCCGCTCTGAAACACCAGCGGCAGGATGTCGGCGGCATTTTCATGCACGCCGCAGCGCTCCACTTCGCCGACGAAAATCACGTGGTCGCCTTCCTCGTAGCGGCTGCGGTTATGGCATTCGAACCACGCGAGCGCGCCGTCGAGCACCGGCATGCCGGTGTCGCCCGCCGCGTGCGACACGCCTTCGAAGCGGTCGCCCTTCACGGTCGCGAAGCGCTTGCACAGATCGAGCTGCGTCGACGCCAGCACGTTGACCACGTAGTGACTGTTGGCGCGGAACGCCGGCATGGACGCCGAGCGCGTCGCGAGACTCCACAGCACGAGCGGCGGATCGAGCGAAACCGAGTTGAACGAGCTGGCCGTGATGCCGATCAACTGGCCGGAGGCGGCGCGCGTCGTGATCACGGTGACGCCGGTGGCGAACTGGCTGAGCGCCTGTTTGAAGGCGCCCTGATCGAAGTTGGGTGGGCTCGCGCGCTTCATCGGGGCAAGATCCCCGGCGCGCGTCGTGTGAAGGACGGGCTAAAGCGCGAATAAGAGCGCAGACATGCTCGGCTGGCAGCGGATGTTTCGAAAGTCATGGTGAAAATCGTCAATTTCCACCAATTTTAACTGCAATCGCCGCGCGTGCCGCACAGCGATGCGTGCGCTGGGTGGTCCGGCGTCGGCGCGCTCACAGGTCGAGTACGAGCCGGCCGCCGTTTTTCGCGCCGGACACGCAGATCATCATGCTCCGGCCCGCCGCTTTTTCCGCTTCACTGAGCACGCAATCGCGATGCTCGGGCTCGCCGTCGAGCACGGTGGTCTCGCACGCGCCGCAGATGCCTTCGCCGCAGCTGTCGTCGCAGTTCACGCCGGCCGCGAGCAGCGTGTCGAGCAGGCGCTTGTCGTCCGGCACCTCGATCGTGCGGTCGCTGCGCTTCAGATACACGACGTAGCCGGAGGTCGGCGCATGCGTGAGCGCCGGATCGGCGGCGAAGCGCTCGAGATGCGCGTTCGCGATGCCGCTCGCCGTGCAGGCGGCCTCGAACGCGGCCAGCATCGGCAGCGGGCCGCAGCAGTACGCGTGCACGTGCTTCGGCTGCGCGGTGAGGAACGACGCGAGATCGAACGGCTGGCCGTCCTGCTCGTCGTCGAACCACAGCTGAACATCGCCGCCGAGGGCCGCGAACTCGTCGAGAAACGCCGCCTGTTTGCGCGAGCGCGCGCAATAGACGACGCGCGCGGCTTTACGCAGCGCACGCAACTGCCGGTACATGCAGAGGATCGGCGTTACGCCGATGCCGCCGGCGATCAGCACGCTTTCTTCGGCATCGGGCGTCAGCTCGAAGTTATTGCGCGGCGCGCTGATCGGCAGCACCGTCGCGCAGCGCAGGCTTTCGTGCACGAAGCGCGAGCCGCCGCGGCTGTTCGGATCGCACGGCACGCCGAGCACGCAGCGGTCGACATCGTCCGTCGGATTGAGCAGCGAATAGCTGCGCGTGACGCCGTTCGGCACATGCGGACCATGCGCCGTTTTCGTCGTACAGCGGTCCGTACCAGGACGGAATGCGCTGCTGTACGTACGGCTCCTGCTCTTGCGGCACGCGGCTGAACACCCACAGCACGCTCAGCGTGTTTTCATCGTCGATCGGTACGCGCCATTCGACGTGGTGGCCGAGATAGAACGCGTTCGGCCACAGCGTGACGCGTCCGACGGTCCACATCGGATTCTGCTCGGTCTCCGACGCGCGCAGCCGCTTGTAGACGAAGCGTGCTCGAACTCGTCGTACTGCGTCTTCAGATGCGTGGGCACGTACTCGGCGCGGCTGTCGTGCTGACGCGCGGTCCAGTTGTTGTGCGTCCACTCGAAGTGAATCGGATCGATCGAATTTTCCTGGCACTGGAACCAGTTGCACGGCAGTTCGGCAAAAACTGCCTGCGCGAAGCCGTTTTTGAAATTGAAGAGCTCCCAGTCGGGCAGCTCCGGAGCCGGCGCGGGCCCCAGGTACGCCCACAGCATGCCGACCTTCTCGCGCACTTCGTAGGCCTTGACGGTGGTCTTCTTGCGCAGGCGAGCGTCGGCATCGACGATCTCCTCGAAGGGCAGCTGCAGGCACTGTCCGTTCGAGCCGAACTCCCAGCCGTGATACGCGCAACGCAGGCCGTTCTGTTCGACGAAGCCAGACGCAAGATCGGCATTGCGGTGCGGGCAGCGCCGCTGGATCAGCCCGTACTGGCCGGACAGGCTTTTGAACAGCACGAGGTCCTCGCCGAACAGGCGAATCGGCCGCACCGCCTTGTCGTCGAATTCGCTCGCGCCGGCCACCGGGTGCCAGTAGCGGCGTAGATATTCGCCCATCGGCGTGCCCGGTCCCACCTGAATCAGCAACTGATTCTTTTCCGCGCTCAACACGTCTGTTCTCCTCGTAGCATCGGTCTGATACGTGCAATCCCTTGACTGAATTCTTGGCCGAAGCCGGCGGCCGGACAACTTCCGTAGCCACTAGAAAAGGTGCCGATCGTCCTGGATTGATGCGCGGGCATGGCGCGTGCGGGTGTGATGGAGGGTTATTCACTCATCGTGCGCCGGCGTTTCTATACTCGTTATGGGCACGGCCGGATTTGCGGCAATTCCGCGATGGGTTGCGAGGCAGCGTCGCGCGAGGGGGTGCCTTTCAGGATGCGTTTTCGGCCATATATTCGAATGCGGTGGCAGACCCGGCGGCGCGACGCAGGCTGGCCGGGCGCCGATCATTTTGTGATTCTGATTCTGGGGTGAAGCTTATGAACGAGACGGCAACGCTCGGCGGTGGATGTTTCTGGTGCCTCGAAGCGGTGTATCTGGGCGTCGAGGGCGTCAATGCGGTGGAGTCGGGTTATGCGGGCGGTCACACGCGCCATCCGACTTACGAGCAGGTCTGCGACGGCAACACCGGTCACGCGGAAGTGGTCAAGGTCGATTTCGATCCGGCGAAGATCAGCTATCGCGAGATTCTCGACATCTTCTTCGCGATCCACGACCCGACCCAGTTGAACCGGCAGGGCAACGATGTCGGCACGCAATACCGCTCGGCGATCTTCACGCATAGCGACGCGCAGCGCGAAACCGCGCTGCAGGCGATTCGCGAGATCGGAGAAGAGCGCATCTACGACGGCAAGATCGTGACCGAGGTGCTGCCGCTCGGCGACAACTACTGGCCCGCCGAGGCATACCACCAGAACTACTTCGCGCAGCATCCGAATCAGGGCTACTGCTCGTTCGTGGTCGCGCCGAAGGTCGCGAAATTCCGCCAGAAGTTCGCCCATCGGATCAAGGCCGGTTGACGGCGCGGCGCGGGGATTGGAGTCGGTGGCGGGTGGACGCGCAAGGCGGCCCGCTGCGCTCCGTCACTGCGGTTGCTGGGCTTCCGACGGCGCGTCAGCGCCGTCATCCTCGCGTGCCTGCGTGAGGCGCACGCAGGCTTCGACGATCTCTTCGGCCAGTTTCACGCAACTGAGCGGCGCCGATCCTTCCGCCTTGTTGTTGACCGCGATCACGACCGGCTGGCCGGCGAGCGCGTAGCGCGCGGCCAGCTCGGCGAGCGACGCGCGCGTCGCCGGATCTTCGTCGACGAGCCGGTTGAACGGCTCGTACTTCGCCTTCGCCTGTTCGTACTTGAAACCACCATGCAGACTCCAGCGCACGATCAGCGGGCCGGCCGGCTCGCCGTCGAGCAGCGCGAGCGCCGCGGCCTGGCGTAGCGGATCGGGCATCCGCGCATGAATGCCGACGCAGTAGCGCACGCCCGTCGTCTTCAGCATACGGATGAAGCGCGGCGTGAGCAGACTAGCGTCGCGAATCTCGACCGCGTAGCAACTGCCGTCGGGCAGCCTGGGCAGCGCGTTGAAAAACTCGGCGAGACGCTCGATAAACACCGCCGGCTGCGCGAGCATCTGATCCGGCAGCGGCGAGAACTGGAACACGAGCGCACCGGCCTTCGCGCCGAGGCCTTCGAGACAGGGCGTGACGAAATCGTCGATCGCCATCTGCACGTTCAGGAAACACGGGTTCAGCGACACCGGTTCGCCGCGCTCGGCGCGCACGGTGGCGTCGGTGATCGTCATCGGCGCCTTGACGATGAAGCGGAAGTGCTCGGACACCTGCTGCGCGTAGCGCAGGTATTCGGTCACCGTCAGCGCCTGGTAGAACGAGCGGTCGATGCTGACCGTCTTCAGCAGCGGATGCGCGCCATACGCGCTCAAGCCTTCGCGCGATAGCTTGCTGTTGCTGTAGTCGTCGCCGTAGACGATGCCGGTCCAGCCCGGGAACGACCACGTCGACGTGCCGAGGTGGATCTGCGGCGGCAATTGCGCCGCGAGCGCGAGCAGTTCGGGCGATGCTGGAGCGGCGAGAACGTCGCGGCCGCGGCGTTTTTTGGGGGCGTCGGGTGAGGCGGGTGGAGCGTCTGGCTCAGCAATGAGGCTGTCGGACGGGGCTTCGACTTCGAACAGCGGCGCAGCGGCGTTGGCTTTTGCGGTCTTTGGCGCGCGCTTGCGCTCGGGCTGCGCGGCAGCGCTGTCGGCGGAACTGGCTTCGCTTGTGGACGCAGCCGGCGTTTCTACCGCTGCCTCCACCGGCATCCCGAACAGATCGAACTGCTGGGTGGCCTCATGCGCCGCGGCGTCCGGGCCGGCGCCTTCGCCAACTTCACCGTCTGTGCCGTCCTTGCCGTTCAACGGTTCTTCAACGTCATTCGTCCCGCTATGGTCCATCAATATCCGGCCTGCTGTTCATCAGAATTGCGCCGCGGTCTGCGCTCATGCATGCCGCCGCGGCGCAACCAGTCGCAGCCGGGTCACAGCGATTTTTCGTACATGTAGCGGCGCGACCACGGCAGGGTTGTCGCGCTGCGGCCGGCTTTGCGGCACACCACCTGGAAGATCGATACGTCGTCGTTTTCGAACGCATACGCGCAGCCGGCCAGATAGACGCGCCAGATGCGGAATTTTTCGTCTTCGACGAGCTTGCGGGCTTCCTCCGCATGGGCTTCGAAATTCTCCGCCCAGATGCCGAGCGTGTGCGCATAGTGACGGCGCAGGCTTTCGACGTCAACCGGTTCGAGGCCGCCGCGCTGCATCGATTCGAGCGCGAGGCTGATATGCGGCAGCTCGCCGTCCGGGAACACGAATCGGTCGATGAACTCGCCGCCGCCGAGCGCGGTTTCGCCGCTATCGGCGTCGCTCGACGTGATGCCGTGGTTCATCGCGATGCCGTCGTCGGCGAGCAGATCGTGCATCTTCTGGAAATAGCCGTGCAGGTTCTTGCGGCCGACGTGCTCGAACATGCCGACGCTCGTGATGCGATCGAACTGCCCCTGGATGTCGCGATAATCCTGCAGGCGGATCTCGATCTGATGCTCGAGGCCCGCCGCTTTCACGCGCGCGGTGGCGAGATCGAACTGGTTCTGCGACAGCGTGACGCCCACGCACTGCGCGCCGAACTTCTGCGCGGCGCGCAGCACGAGCGCACCCCAGCCACAGCCGATGTCGAGCAGACGCTGCCCCGGCTGCACCTGGATTTTGGTCAGAATGTGATCGATTTTCTTCAGCTGCGCGGTCGCGAGATCTTCGGTGCCGGTCTCGAAGTACGCGCACGAGTAGACCATGTTCTCGTCGAGCCACAGCTTGTAGAACTCGTTCGAGACGTCGTAGTGATACTGGATCGCTTTCTTGTCCGACGTCTTCGAGTGATTGAAGTAGCGCCGCACGCGCGCGAGTTTGCCGGCGCTCGTCACGGTGCTGCGAGCCAGCTGGTAGCTGATGTTGATGATGTCCGACAGCTTGCCTTCGATGTCGATCTTGCCCTTCACGTAGGCTTCGCCGAGATTGTCGAGGCTCGGTTCGAGCAGATAGGGCAGCGCGGTTGCGCTCTTCACGTGCAGCGTGACCGCGGGCGCGGCGAACTGCCCGAAGTCGTGTTGCTGACCGTCCCACAGCACGAGGCGTGCGGGAACGTTAGCTTTGGTTTTGACATCCTCAACCCACTGCGCCAGCTTTTTCTCCCAGAACATGTGATCTCTCCGTGTTCGTTGATTTAAAGCAAAGCTTGTGTGGATCGCGACAGGGCGCAGCGCACTCCTCGGGCCGCGCAACGCAATCCCGCCGGCGCGCCGCTACGTTGGCAGCGTCGCCGGCGTCATTCGTCCGGTCAGGGCGACAGGCGCGCGATCTGCCAGTTGCCGCCTTCTTGCGCGCGCGTATAGAGCAGACGGTCGTGCAGCCGCGACGGCCGCCCCTGCCAGAATTCGATCGCGTCGGGCACCAGACGGTAGCCACCCCAGTGCGGCGGACGCGGAGGATTGTCGCCATATTGCAGGCTGATTTCGCGTTCGCGTACTTCGAGCTGCGAACGGCTTTCAATCACCTGACTTTGATTCGATGCCCACGCGCCAATGCGCGAGCCGAGCGGACGCGACGCGAAATACGCGTCGCTGTCTGCCGCGCTCGTTTTGACGACGCGGCCCTCGATGCGCACCTGGCGCTCGAGTTCGATCCAGTGAAACAGCAGGCTCGCGTAAGGGTTCGCGCTCAGCTCGCGGCCCTTGCGGCTCTCGTAATTGGTGAAGAACACGAAACCGCGCTCGTCGACAGCCTTGATCAGCACGATGCGTGCCGATGGCCGGCCGCGCGCGTCCACCGTGGCCAGTGTCATCGCATTCGGCTCGGGCAGCTTGGCGTCGATGGCCTGCTGGAACCACGTGTCGAATTGACGGAGCGGATCGTGGTTGACGTCGGCGACGTCGAGTGAGCCCAGCGAATAGTTTTTTCGAAGCTCGGCGAGTGAGATCATGTTCTTATGCGAACGCTACAGTTGATTAAGTATAGCTAAGGCGCCAGGTTTTTGCGCGCGAGCAGATCAACGTTGCGTCGCTGCAATGGACCCCGCGCGGCGGCTTTCACGTGTTCAGGCAAAATACGGGCTGCGCGCGTTTGTCTCTGCCCGAGCGCCGCCGTTTTCTCCGATCCGCCTGTGTTTTCGAGCCCTGCCATCATGTCCAGCACCACCGCGCAATCCGATCTTACTACCAGCCTCGACGCCAATGAAACCGCCGACCGCGCGCGCCGTTTCGGCGGCATCGCGCGTCTGTATGGCGCACCTGCGCTCGCCGCGTTCGAGGGCGCGCATGTGGCGGTGATCGGTATCGGCGGAGTGGGGTCGTGGGTCGCGGAGGCGCTGGCGCGCAGCGCGGTCGGTACGCTGACGCTGATCGATCTCGACAACGTCGCGGAAAGCAACACGAACCGGCAGATTCACGCCCTCGACGGAAACTACGGAAAACCGAAGGTCGAGGCGATGGCCGAGCGCATCGCGGCGATCAATCCGTATTGCGACGTGCGGCTGATCGAAGACTTCGTCGAAGCGGACAATTTCGCGGCGACGCTCGGTGGCGGCTTCGACTATGTGATCGACGCGATCGACAGCGTGCGCACGAAGACCGCGCTGATCGCGTGGTGCGTCGAGCGCGGCCAGCCGCTGATCACGGTCGGCGGCGCGGGCGGCCAGCTCGACCCGACGCGCATCCGCATCGACGATCTGGCGCTGACGATTCAGGATCCGCTGCTCTCGAAGGTGCGCGGCCAGTTGCGCAAACAGCATGGCTTTCCGCGCGGGCCGAAGGCGAAGTTCAAGGTGAGCGCCGTGTATTCCGACGAGCCGTTGATCTATCCGGAAGCGGCGGTGTGCGACATCGATGAGGAGGCCGAGCACGTGAGCACGTCGCCGGGACATACGGGGCCGGTCGGCTTGAATTGCGCCGGGTTTGGGTCGAGCGTGTGCGTGACCGCGAGCTTTGGTTTTGCGGCGGCCGCGTATGTATTGCGGGAGTTGGCGAAACGCGCGGTGGCTTAGTTGGCAGCTGAGGTGACAGCTTAGGTCACAGCCTGGGTGCGGATTCTTCAACCCGCACCCGACAACGATCAGTACAACGACGCGCTCAACTTGCGCCGCCACTGCGCCACCAGTTCCGGCTGATGCGCGGCCAGATCGAATACCGACAACATCGTCTTGCGGCCGATATCGTCGCGGAACGCGCGGTCGCGCTGCACGATCGCCAGCAGATGTTCGAGCGCCTGCGCATATTTGCGCCGCGCGATAAACGCACTCGCGAGATCGAAGCGTGCTTCGAGATCGTCGGGGTTGCCGGCGACACGCGCTTCGAGCGCATCGGTGGGCGGCAGGTCCGCGGCGGCGTCCACCGCGTCGAGCCGCGTCTTGATCGCGTTGAAGCGCGCGTCGATGCCTTGCGTGGTTTTCGGCGACAGCAGATCGACTTCGTTGCGCGCCTCGTCGATGCGATTGTCTTCGAGCAGCAGCTCGATGCGGTCCATGCGCGCGTCGTCGAAGCCAGGGTCGTACGCGAGCGCCGCTTGCAGCAGGTCGTAGGCGTCTTCGCGGCGGCCTTCGGCGAGCGCCGTCTGCGCCTCGATGCGCACGGCCGGCGCGCCCTGCGGCACGAGCCGGTCGAGGAACTCGCGCAGCTGTCCTTCCGGCAGCACGCCGACGAACTGATCGACCGCCTGGCCGTCGGCGAACGCGATCACGTGCGGAATGCTGCGCACCTGGAAGTGCGCGGCCAGCTCGTGACTCTCGTCCACGTTAACCTTCACGAGCTTCCATTTGCCGGCGGCTTCGGTTTCGAGCTTTTCGAGCATCGGGCCGAGACTCTTGCAGGGGCCGCACCATGGCGCCCAGAAATCGACCAGCACGGGGGCCAGCATCGACGCCTTGATGACGTCCTGTTCGAAAGTGGCCAGAGTGGTGTCCATTGCGTCCTCGTCGATAGAAACGGTTTGTGGCCAGGTGGGGCCGAATCGCGCGAATTCAATGGGCCTTCGCGCGCGGGCCCGGCGCCCTCACTTGCGCTGCGGCAGCGGAATCCATTCGGTTTCGCCGGGCACGTGGCCCATTTCCTGATTCGTCCACGCGAGCTTCGCGGCTTCGATCTTCTCGCGCGAGCTGGCGACGAAATTCCATTCGATAAAGCGCTCGCCGTCGAGCTTCTCGCCGCCGAGCAGCATCACGCGCGCGCCGTGCGTGCTCGCCAGCGTGACGGTTTCGTCGAGCGCGAGCACGGCCATCTGGCCCGCTTCTAGCGGCGTGCCGTCGATCTCCAGATCGCCTTCCACCAGATACACGCCGCGCTCCTCGTGCTCCGGTTCGAGCGCGAACGCGCTGCCCGGCGTGAAGTCGGCGGCGACGTACAGCGTGCCCGAAAAGGTCGCGACCGGCGACTCCGCGCCGAACGCGGTGCCCGCGATCACGCGCAGCGTCACGCCGTTGCGCTCGACGACCGGCAAGGTCGCGGCCGCATGATGCGCGAACGAGGGCTCGGCGTCTTCGTCGGCGAGCGGCAGGGCGACCCAGGTCTGGATGCCGTGAATCCTCTGGCCGCGCGCGCGGTCTTCGGGCGGCGTGCGCTCCGAATGGACGATGCCGCGGCCGGCCGTCATCCAGTTGACGTCGCCGGGGACGATCTTCTGCTCGGAGCCAAGGCTGTCGCGATGCATGATCGCGCCGTCGAACAGGTAGGTGACGGTCGCAAGGCCGATATGCGGATGCGGGCGCACGTCGAGGCCCGTGCCGGGTTGGAGGGTCGCGGGGCCCATGTGGTCGAAGAAGATGAACGGGCCGATCAGGCGCGCTTCCATCGCCGGCAGCACACGCCGCACGGTCAGATTGCCGATGTCGCGCAAATGCGGTTTGAGGACGGCTTTGATCGAGGAACTCATGGGCAGGCTCGACGGGAAAGTGGAGGGAGACGGCTCGAATGGTCGATTCTACTGCGCGTCGCGTGCGGCCGACGCGCCAGGGCGCACGCTCGCCTTGAGCGGGCGCCATGAATCGATTTAGGCGCCTCCGCTACACTTGCGGATCGAACCATCACATTGGAGACGCGGATGTCGCCCAGGGACCTGCTCCTCGCGCTGATCGTCGTGATCGCGTGGGGCGTCAATTTCGTCGTGATCAAGGTCGGCCTGCACGGCGTGCCGCCGATGCTGCTCGGCGCGCTGCGCTTCACGCTCGCGGCGGTGCCGGCGGTATTTTTCGTCAAGCGGCCGCAGATGCCATGGCGGTGGCTGTTCGCCTACGGCGCGACGATCTCGTTCGGGCAGTTCGCGTTTCTGTTCTCGGCGATGTACGTCGGCATGCCGGCGGGGCTCGCGTCGCTGGTGCTGCAGGCGCAGGCGTTTTTCACGCTGATCTTCGCGGCATTGTTTCTGCACGAGCACTTCCGTTTGCCGAACGTCGCGGGTCTGCTGATTGCCGCGGCGGGCCTCGCGGTGATCGGCTTGCAAGGCGGCCACACGATGTCGCTCGCCGGCTTCGTGCTGACGCTGTGCGCCGCGTGCATGTGGGCGCTCGGCAATATCGTCACGAAGAAGGTCGGCCAGGTGGATCTGGTCGGGCTCGTCGTGTGGGGCAGCCTGATTCCGCCGCTGCCGTTTTTCGCGGCGTCGTTCGTGTTCGAAGGACCGCGCGCGATCGCGACCGCGCTGACCGGTATCAGCGCGCTGTCGATTTTCGCAATCGTCTATCTCGCCTTCATCGCGACCTTGGTCGGCTATGGTTTGTGGAGCCGTCTGCTGTCGCGCTATCCGGCGAGCCAGGTCGCGCCGTTCTCGCTGCTGGTGCCGATCGTCGGGCTCGCGTCGGCGTCGCTGCTGCTCGGCGAGCAACTCTCCGCGATCCAGGTGGCGGGCGCCTTGCTCGTGATGGCGGGGCTCGCGGTCAACGTGTTCGGCGGCTGGGTGGTGCAGCGCTTGATGCCGGCGCGATGAGAAACCGCTGCGTCGCACGCTGCGAGCGTGAATAAAGAAAACGGCCGTGAGGCCGTTTTTTATTGCTTCTTGCGTGCCGACATCACGTCATGCGGTTCTTCGCGAGCGGCGGATTTGCCGCGAAATAGCGCTTGATGCCGGTCAGGATCGCGTTGGCCATCCTGTCGCGATACGCGTCGTCGTTCAGGCGGCGCTCTTCGTCCGGATTGCTGATGAACGCGGTCTCGACGAGGATCGACGGAATATCCGGCGCCTTCAGCACCGCGAAACCGGCCTGCTCGACCGAGCCCTTGTGCAGCTTGTTGATGTCGCCGATTTCGTTCAGCACGAAGTTGCCGTAGCGCATCGAGTCGCGAATCTGCGCGGTGGTCGACATGTCGAACAGCGCGCGGTTCACGGTCGCGTCGTCGGACTTGATGTTGATGCCGCCGATCAGATCAGATGAGTTCTCCTTGTTCGCCATCCAGCGCGCGGCCGCGCTCGACGCGCCGTGCTGCGACAGCGCGAACACCGACGAGCCCTTCGCCTCGGGCGTCGTGAACGCGTCCGCGTGGATCGACACGAACAGGTCCGCGCCGACACGGCGCGCCTTCTGCACGCGTACGTTCAGCGGCACGAAGAAATCGGCGTCGCGCGTCATCATTGCGCGCATGTTCGGTTGCGCGTCGATCTTCGCGCGCAGCTTCTTCGCGATGTCGAGCGCGACGTGCTTCTCGTAGGTACCGCCACCGCCGATCGCGCCCGGGTCCTCGCCGCCATGACCCGGATCGATTGCGACGGTGAGCAGTCGCACGGTGTTGCTGCGGCTCGACTTCGGCGTCGTGAATGCGTATGTGTCGTCGCTGTTGCCGAGGTTGTCGTTATCGTTGCCGAGGCCGCGCGCGGCGCTGTTGCCGTTGGCGTTGCCGCCCTTGTTGCGGGCGATCGCGGCGGGCGGCGCAAGTGGCGCGGAGGGTGTAGCCTGTCTGCCGGCGATAACTGGAGCGGAAGGGGCCGTCGTGCCATGCGTGTGCGGATGCGGCACGCCCGCGGCGCCATTGCCGGCGCCATTACCGGCGCCGCCGTTCTGCGCGTACTGCTCGAAGAACGCCTCGCTGTTGTCGGCGGGCGGCGTCGTGCCGGGGCCGGCGAGCGTCGCGGGCGGCGCGCTGTTCTGTTCGTCGAGCGCCTGCTGCTTGCGCTCGGTCTGCGCGAGCAGATCCATCAGCGGATCGGGCGCGACAGCCGGATACAGGTCGAACACGAGCCGATACCTGTACGCGCCGACCGGCGGCAGCGCGAACACCTGCGGCTTCACCGAGCCCTTCAGGTCGAACACCATTCGCACCACGTGCGGCTGATACTGCCCGACCCGCACCGACGAAATCTGCGGATCATTCGGTGTGATCTTCGACACCAGATCCTTCAGCGCCTGATCGAGATCGAGGCCGCTCAGATCGACGACGAGCCGGTCCGGTCCCTGCAGCAGTTGCTGCGTGTTCTGCAACGGCTGATAGGATTCGATCGTCACACGCGTGTAGTCGCGCGCGGGCCACACGCGCACGCCGAGCACGGAGCTAGCAAAGGCGAGACGCGGCGCGACGAGGCCGAGCACGAGCGTCGACGCCCCCGCGCGCAGGATCTGCCGGCGCCGCCAGTTATGCGTTGCGCCCGCCGCCGATTCGATCGAGTGAAACGGTTTGATTAACATCTTTCGAGACATGCCTTTCCTGATTCGCTATGGGCGCGTGCGACGAGTACGCGTGCGTCCGCGTCGCCGATGAGCCCGAGCGAGAAGACGAGATCCGGCACGCCAAGCAGCGGGCCCGCGCGTTGCGGCCATTCGACGAGGCAGACCGCGCCGCTGTCGAAATATTCGCGAAAGCCTGCGTCGGCCCATTCGGCCGGATCGGTGAATCTGTACAGATCGAAGTGATAGAGCGCGAGTTCCCCGGCGGGCCGCTCGAGCACATACGGTTCGACGAGCGTGTAGGTCGGACTGCGCACGCGGCCGGTGTGGCCGAGGCCGCGCAAGGTCGCGCGCACGAGCGTGGTTTTGCCGGCGCCGAGATCGCCGACGAGTTGGACTTGCAGGCCGTGGAACGCGAGGTCGCTTGCGCTGCCAGGTCGTGCCCGCGAGGCCGCACGCACGCTTTCGATCGCCTGTGCGAAGCGCGCGCCGAACGCCTGCGTGGCGGCTTCGTCCGCGAGCGCGAAAGAGCGTTCGAGCAACACGGAAGCGGACGGTAAGGTCGCGTGATCGGGATTGGCAGGCATTCTCGTAAAATGGCGTGATGAACCGAAGTCCGAAGTCCCCTGTTTCGTGCACGCCCGCACCGGCCGATGATGCCGCGCGAGTCTCGTGCGCAATGTCCCGTTTCGATGAAGCGGCGCTCCATGCGCTCGCGCTCGACATCAAGACGTGGGGCCGTGAACTCGGTTTCGGGGCGATCGGCATCAGCGATACCGACCTGTCGGCCGCCGAAGCGCCGCTTGCAGCGTGGCTCGAAGCGGGTTGCCACGGCGACATGGATTATATGGCCAAACACGGCACGAAACGCGCGCGGCCGGCCGAGCTTGTGGCCGGCACGCGACGCGTAATCACGGCTCGCATCGCCTATTTGCCGGCGCAGACGCTGCAGGGAGAGTCGGCCGAAGGGGCGCGCGACTGGCGCGCCGCCGAGCATGCGCGGCTCGCTGACCCGTCGACGGCGGTCGTATCGATCTATGCGCGTGGCCGCGACTATCACAAGGTGATGCGTCAGCGCCTGCAACAACTGGCCGACAGGATCGAGGCGGCGACCGGGCCGTTCGGCTATCGCGTGTTCACCGATTCGGCGCCGGTACTCGAAGTCGAGCTCGCGCAAAAGGCCGGCATCGGCTGGCGCGGCAAGCACACGCTGCTGTTGCAGCGCGACGCGGGCTCGCTGTTTTTCCTCGGCGAGATCTATGTCGACATTCCGCTGCCGACCGACGCCGAGACCTCG
>DATAQT010000234.1:0-6329 GCA_036264535.1 Paraburkholderia sp.
GGACACCACGCCGTAGGAGATCATCTGCACGATTGCACCGGACTGGCCGAAGCGGTTGAAGACGAACAGGCCGAGGGTGACGAGGCCCATGTGCGCGACCGTCGAATACGCGAGCAGGCGACGCATGTCGGTTTGCACGAGGGCGAGCAGGCTCGAGTAGATCACCGCGACGAGCGACAGCGTGATCATCATCGGCGCGAAGAAGTGGCTCGCTTGCGGCGCGATCGGCAGCGCGAAACGCAGCAGGCCGTAGCCGCCGATCTTCAGCATGCCGATCATGACCGCGGCGCCGGTCGGGCCGTCGAGGTGCACGTCGGGCAGCCACGTATGCAGCGGCCACATCGGCACCTTCACGCCGAATGCGGCGAGGAAGCCGAGGAAGATCAGCGCCTGCGGCACCATGTCGAGATGCGCGTCGCGCCACACGGCGAGGTCGAAGCTGTGCGTCTGGCTATACAGGTAGAGCAGCGACATCAGCATCATCAGCGAGCCGAGGAACGACACGAAGAAGAACTTCACCGCCGCATACGTGCGATTCTTTTGACCGTATGTGCCGATCAACAGATACAGCGGAATCAGCGTCGCCTCGAACGCGATGAAGAACATCATGCCGTCGAGCGACGTGAACACGCCCTGCATGAAGCCCGACAACATCAGGAACGCGCCGAAGTACTGGGCGGTGCGCTGCGTGATCGACTCCCACGACGCGATCACGATGATGATCGTCGTCAGCGCGGTCAGCGCGACGAGCCACAGCGAAATCCCGTCGATTCCCACATGCCATGCGATATCGAACGTCGGCGACCAGCGGACGTTCTCGACGAACTGCATCGAGGTCACTTCGTTGCGGAAATTCGCCACGAGCGGGATCACCGGCAGGAAACCCGCCACCGCGCCGATCAGCGCGAGCCAGCGCGTGCGGTTACGCGCCGCGTCGGACCCGGCGCGCAGGACCACGAATCCGGCGACGATGGGGATCCAGATGAGAAGACTTAGGAGAGGCAATGGCATGTGCTCTGTCAAAACTTGAAGTACAAAACGCCGCGTCAACGCCCCAAAAAATAGCTGGCGATGAAATGGAAATGTAAGTTGGAGTTCGCTGAAAATGACGTGTGGACGGCTTCCCCGCTACACGTTTACCCGCAGCCAAATGACCAAGGGTGGGAGATTACCAAGATAAGAATATTTTTGCAGCGCAACAGCGGCGAAATCCGCACCACAATACATTGTTGCCACGTGGGCGCTTGCAAAACGCATCAAAATGTGCGTTTGCACATTGTTACAAAGGCCCCGAACGGTCGTGCAGATTTGCTAGCAAAAGCTGATAATTACCCGCGACTTAACGGCTTTTAAGCGTTTGCTGCTTATGGGGGTCGATTCAGCTGGAACGGATCGTGCTGCTCCCCGCCCTTTAACGCGGCGGACGAAGATAAAAAATTTTTTGTGCCGACGCCCGAAACGACCCGGAAGCGACGCGGCAACCTTAACCAGCGCCTCGATCACCGCCCACTAAAACGGCGCCTTCCAGATACGCGGAGCTTCCATTTTCATTACGAATAATCGGAGCGCGCCGCACTAGCTGCTGCGGAAATTCGCGCGGCGAGGCACACTCATTTCGCCCGGCCGGTTCTCCTTGCCCGGCTGCTTTTTCCGGATCTCATCGCATGACGCTTCGTGACGACGTCGTCGTACCCGCACTCGAATGCCGCGGCCTCAGCAAGCGGTACGGCAGCGGCCGCATCGTGCTCGCGCAGCTCGACTTCACGCTCGCAGCGGGCGAGTTCGTCGCGATCATGGGCGACTCGGGTGTCGGCAAGTCGACGCTGCTCAACCTGATCGCGGGACTCGACCGCGCCGATAACGGCAGCGTGCTGATCGACGCGCGCGCCGTCGAGCAGCTCGACGATAATGCCGCGACGCGTCTGCGCCGCGAGAAGCTCGGCTTCGTATTCCAGGCGTTTCACGTGCTGCCGCATCTGACGCTAGCGCAGAACGTCGCGCTGCCACTGCTGCTCAACGACCTGCCGGTGGCGGCCGCGCTCGACATGCTCGCGGCGGTCGGTCTCGGCGGACGCGGCGACGACTTTCCGCGCGCGCTCTCCGGTGGCGAGTTGCAGCGCGTCGCGATCGCGCGTGCGCTCGTGCATCGCCCGACGCTGCTTCTCGCCGACGAACCGACCGGCAACCTCGACCCCGCGACCGCGCACGACGTGCTCGGCCTGTTCCGCGCGCAAAGCAAGGCAACCGGCGCGGCGACGATCATGGTCACGCATTCGGAGGCCGCGGCCGCCGTGGCCGACCGTGTGCTGATCCTCAGCGAAGGTGGCCTGCATGCCGCGCGCGAAAAAGCCGCGAACATCGCGCATGCCGCTGCCCGCTCGACCGACGATGGCCGCTGACCTCCGTCCACTGCCGCGCACGCCGGGATATCGCGTGCTCGCGCGCTGGCTGTTGGCAGCCGAATGGCGCAGTCATCGCGGACGAGCACTCGTCGCCATCGCGACGATCGCGCTGGGCGTCGCGCTCGGCTACGCGGTGCAATTGATCAACAGCGCGGCCTTCAACGAATTCTCGGCGGCCGCGCGCAGTCTGTCCGGTGAAGCGGACCTCCAGGTGCGCGGCGCGCAGCCTTTCGTCGACGAGTCCCTTTATCCGCGACTCGCCTACGAGCCGGACGTGGCGCTGGCGAGTCCCGTGCTCGCGCTCGACATCGTGGTTCCCGGACACAACGGTGCGCTGCCCGTCCTCGGCATCGACGTCTTCAAGGCGAGCCGGATCACGCCCGATCTCATCGGCGTGCCGTCGCCCGACCGGCCGTTCGACACGCTTGCCTCCGATGCGGTATTTCTGTCACCGGCCGCGCAACAATGGCTGAACGTCAAGACCGGCGACGTGGTAACAGTGCGCAGCGGCACGTCGGATCTGCATCTGCGTGTCGCGGGAGGCCTCGTGCGCACGCGGCCGGGTCAACGGCTCGCGGTGATGGACATCGCCGCCGCGCAATGGAGGTTCGGCAAGGTGGGCAAGCTCTCGCGTGTCGATGTGCAACTCGAACGCGGCGTCGATCGGCAACGCTTCAAACGCGATCTGCAGCAGCGTCTCGGCAACGCGTGGATCGTCGTCGAGCCGCGCGACACCGAAAGCCGCACCGATCGCCTGTCGCGTGCTTATCGGATCAACATGAACGTGCTCGCGCTGGTCGCCCTGTTCACGGGCGCGTTCCTCGTGTTTTCGACGCAGGCGCTGGGCGTCGTGCGACGCCGCTCGCAATTCGCGATGCTGCGCGTGCTCGGACTCACGCGCGCGCAGCTATTGCGGCAGATCCTGTTCGAAGGCGCGCTGCTCGGACTGCTCGGCTCGTTGTGCGGACTTGCGCTCGGCTACGCGATGGCCAGCGGTGCGCTGCGTTTTTTCGGCAGCGATCTCGGCGGTGGTTATTTTCCGGGCGTACAGCCGCGGGTCGGTTTCGAACCGCTTGCTAGCGCGGTGTTTCTCGCGCTCGGGGTCGCGGTATCGGTGTTGGGCAGCGTCGCTCCCGCCATCGATGCGGCTCGCGCACGGCCTGCCGCTGCGCTCAAGGCCGGCGCCGAGGAAACTGCGCTGGCGCGGCTCGCGACGCCGTGGCCCGCGTTCGGCTGTTTGCTGGTGGCCGCCGCGCTGACACGCATGCCACCGTGGTTCGACACGCCGATCGCCGGCTATCTGGCGGTTGCGTTGCTGCTGGTCGGCGGCATTGCGCTGATGCCGCGCGTGACCGCGCTGATATTCGGCGCGATGAGCCGTGCGCGCGCAACGCGACGCCGCGCGGGCGCGACGGGCACGCTCGCGATCGCGCGTCTCGCGAATGCGCCGGGGCAGGCATCGATCGCGATGGGCGGCGTGCTATCGAGCTTCGCGCTGATCGTCGCGATGGCGATCATGGTGGCGAGCTTCCGCGTTTCCGTCGACGACTGGATCACGCATCTGCTGTCCGCCGATCTGTACGTGCGCGTAGCGACGGGCGGCAATAGCGGCGACAGTGGTGGCTTGCGGCCCGACGAGCAGACGCGGATCGCGCGCGTGCCCGGCATCCGCCACGCCGCGTTCGCGCGCATCACCCATCTGACGCTCGATCCCGCGCGCCCGGACGTCGCGCTGCTCGCGCGCGAGATCGACGCGGCCGATCCGGGCGCGACTCTGCAGATGACCGGCGCGGTGCTGCCGCTGTCCGCACTGCGCACCGGTGAGGTGCCTATTTGGGTATCCGAAGCAATGGTCGACCTGTTTGGATATCAGTTGGGCCAGCGCGTGCGGTTGCCGCTTGGCGAGCCCGGTCAGCTGTTCGTCGTGGCCGGCGTCTGGCGCGATTACGCGCGGCAGAGCGGCGCGATCCAGATGCGGGTCGCCGATTATCGGCGGCTGACCGGCGACTCGACGGCAACCGATGTCGCCGTAAGCGTCGAACCGGGCGAGAGTGTCGAGCACGTGGTCGCCAGATTGAAGGCGTTGCCGTTCGGCGCATCGCTTGATTCGTCACAACCGGGTGAGATCCGTGCGCGCACACTGGTAATCTTCGACCGCAGTTTCGTCGTCACGTATCTGCTCGAGGCGGTGGCGATCGTGATCGGATTGTTCGGCGTCGCCGCCACGTTTTCCGCGCAGACGCTCGCGCGCGCCCGCGAGTTTGGGATGTTGCGCCACGTCGGCGTGACGCGCGCGCAGATTCTCGCAATCCTCGCGTCGGAAGGCGGCCTGCTCACCGCATGCGGCATTGCGCTCGGTTTCGCGCTCGGCTTCGCGATCAGCCTGATTCTGGTGTTCGTCGTCAACCCGCAGTCGTTTCACTGGAGCATGTCGCTGCATGTGCCGTGGGTCGTGCTGGGCACAGTCGCGGTGGTGATGCTGGTGCTATCGTGCTCGACGGCGGTGGTCGCGGGACGCGGCGCTGTGTCCGTGGACGCGGTGCGCGCGGTAAAAGAGGACTGGTGATGCGAGTGGCGCGGCATGACTGTGGAATGCGGTTGATCCGGGATCGCGCGACCATTCGCGAGGTTTGCTCTACGCCATGCGGATACGGGACGCGGATCGTGAAAGTATCGAGCGTATTGCTGCGAGCGAGTGAGACCACGTTGAGGATGAGCGCGCGCGCAAGGCTATCTGAAGTGCCGATCCTGATTCCAATTGCGATTCGGATTGCGATTGCGATTGCACGCAGGTACAGCGGGTCACCACTGCGACACCCTCACCTCCTTTTTCGAGGGCTACTTTGCGCCGGCATAGCCGCTGTGTCGCCGACGTTTGCCGCGAGTAGCGACGTCTCGGGGTCCACGCCGGCCGCCTTCGCGACCGTCACGCAAGACCATCCGATCTCGTTTCCGCAAGACAGCGGGGCCCATCCGGCCTTCCGCACCGAATGGTGGTACGCAACGGGTTGGCTCACGACGCCCGACAACCAACCGCTCGGATTCCAGATTACGTTCTTCCGTTCGGCGACCGGTCACGATACCGCCGACCCCAGCGCTTTCGCCCCCTCGCAACTGATCATCGCGCACGCTGCGTTGAGCGACCCTGCCGTCGGACACCTCGTTCACGATCAGCGAATAGCGCGCCAAGGTTTCTCGCTCGCCTACGCGAAGCCCGCCAACACCGACGTCAAACTCGATGCATGGAAAATGATTCGCGCCGCGGATGGCCACTACGACGTCACCGCCGACGCGAGTGGATTTTCGCTACATCTCAAACTCACGCCAACGCAGCCCCCGCTGATTCAGGGCGAGCGCGGTTACTCACGCAAAGGACCGCGGCCCGAACAGGCCAGCTATTACTACAGCGAACCGCAACTCCACGTGACCGGCACGGTGATACGCCCAGTCGTGGGTGGCAACGACTCAACGCACAATACAGCAGTGACGGGCACCGCGTGGCTGGATCACGAATGGTCGAGCACGTTGCTCGACGCCAATGCGGTCGGATGGGACTGGCTCGGCGCCAATTTGACGGACGGCTCGGCGCTGATGGCATTCAAGGTACGGAGCCGCGATGGGCACGCAATATGGGCCCACGCGACGCTTCGCAAACCCGATGGACAGGTAACGAACTTCGGCCCGGCTGAAGTCGACTTCATGCCGCGTCGTATGTGGCGCTCGCCGCGCACGAGTGCTTCGTACCCTGTCTCGACGACTGTGAGAGTGGGCTCCCAGACGTGGCAGCTCGATCCGTTGATGGACGATCAGGAACTCGATTCACGACAGTCCGCTGGCGCGGTGTATTGGGAAGGCGCCGTGCGGATGAGTCAACGGAATACGGATGTCGGGCGCGCCTATCTGGAACTGACGGGCTACGCGGATGCG
>DATAQT010000237.1:0-3152 GCA_036264535.1 Paraburkholderia sp.
CAGCACGACGGCCGCGGCTGCCGCGATCGCGGCGAACAGGAACACCGAGCCGTAACCGAACTCGCCGGCGATATACCCCGCCAACGGCCCGGTAATGCCGAGCGACAGGTCCAGAAACACCGAGTACGCGGACAGGGCCGCACCGCGGCTCGCTGGCGGCACGAGCCCGACTGCCTCGACGCCGAGCGCCGGAAACACCAAGGCGAAGCCGAAACCAGTCAGCGCGGCGCCTGCCAGCGCGATATGCGGCTCGGGCGAGAGCCACAGCATCAGCAGACCCGCGCATTCGAACGAGAACGACGCGATCGCGACGCGAAAGCCGCCGTAGGTCTTGATCGTGTTCGCGAACAGCAGGCGCGCGCCGATGAACAGCGTGCCGAACAGCGTCAGCGACAGCGCCGCATTCGGCCAGTGCTTCGCCGCATAGAACAGCGTGATGAAGGTCGCGATCGAACCGAAGCCGGCGGAGCCGAGCGCGAGACCCATGCCGTGCGGCAGCACGCGTGTAAACACGCTGCGATACGACATCCGCTCGCCGTGGACGACTGGCACCGGCGCGATCAGACGCGCGAGGTAGTAGCCGAGGCCCGCGAGTGCGATCACCAGAATGCCGAGCGCGGTAAAGCCGATCGAATGCGAGATCGCCACCCCGAGCGGCGCGCCGATCGCCAGTGCGCCGTAGGTCGCGATGCCGTTCCACGAAATCACCCGCGCGTTGTTGGACGTGCCGACCCGGCCGATCCCCCAAAGGATCGCGCCGGTGCCGCACAGACTCTCGCCGAAGCCGAGCACGAGCCGGCTGCAAACCAGCAGGGCGAGGCTCAGCACGTGCCAGTGGCCGGTCAGCGCGGCGAGCAGCAGCAGCACCCCGCTCGCGCCGCAGCCGAGCAGACCGATCGACACCGTGCGCTTCGGCCCGAGCGTATCGGCCGAGCGGCCCGCGAGCGGCCGCGACGCGAGTGTCGCGAGGTACTGCACGCTGATCGCGGCGCCGGCCAGCACCGCGCTGTAGCCGAGGTCGTCGTGCACGTAGCCGGGCAGCACCGCGAGCGGAATACCGATCGTGAGGTAGCAAAGAAAGGTGAAAAAGACGACCGGAATGATCTGCAGGGTCGTCGCAAATTCGCTGCGGGCGGGCGCGGAGTCGGTGGACATCGGGAAAACGAGACTTGAAATCGGCGGGAAGGCGTGATTCTCCCATGGAACCGATTCCCTTGCAGGGCTTGCTTAAATAATGGGCCGAATAAATGGCGGGATCTGACTCGATAAAGGTCCGCTTTCGCACCGCCGACGCGCGATTTTTTGGCCTGGCCGTACGGCATGCCAATATCTAATATGTCTATTTATCCGTAAAATCGTCTAAAAAGCGGCAAAACCTCATAACCAACATAAGCGCCGCCGCGCCCAAATCCATCTCGATATCGCGCGACCAGTATGTCCCCCATGCGATTCGCGCTATGGGTTGTGTTTATTGACGGTGATAGCTTTCAAACCATCGACGCGGCAGGTCCGCGCGAACCCAGATCAGACGAGAGCAACGAGACATGACTGAGCCGATTCGCTTCTATCACCGCAACGCGATCCGCGAAATCCAGGACGCGCCCGTCACCCGCACGGTGTTGCAGTATCTGCGCGAGGACGCGCATTGCACCGGCACCAAGGAAGGCTGCGCCGAGGGCGACTGCGGCGCCTGCACCGTCGTGGTCGGCGAGCGCAACGCGGCGGGCGGTGTCGACTTCAAGGCGGTCAATGCCTGCATCCAGTTTCTGCCGACTCTCGACGGCCGCGCGCTCTACACCGTCGAAGATCTGCGCCAGCCGGACGGTTCGCTCCATCCGGTGCAGCAGGCGATGGTCGACTGTCATGGCTCGCAGTGCGGCTTCTGCACGCCGGGCTTCATCATGTCGATGTGGGCGCTCTATGAGAAGCACGGCCACGAGCACAGCTGCGCGAACCGCACGGTGCCGTCGCGCGAGGCGATCAGCAATGCGCTGACCGGCAACCTGTGCCGCTGCACCGGCTACCGGCCGATCGTCGATGCGGCCGAGCGCATGTTCGACGCGCCCGCGCCGCAAGCGCCGGTCAACGTGAAGGCACTCGCCGACACGCTCGCGACGCTCGAGCGCCGCGACACGTTCCGCTACGAGCATGCGGGCCAGCGCTTCGCCGCGCCGCGCACGGTCGCGGCGCTCGCGCAGATCAAAGAGGAAGAGCCGGCTGCGCGGATTCTCGCGGGCAGCACCGACATCGGCCTGTGGGTCACCAAGCAGATGCGCGAGCTCGACAATCTCGTCTACGTCGGGCAGATCGCCGAGCTGCGCAAGCTCGAGACCAACGCCGACTGGATCGAGATCGGCGCGGGCATCAGCGTCGAAAAGGCGTACGCCGAGATCGCGAAGCAGTACCCGGAGCTGACCGAAATGTGGCAGCGCTTCGCGTCGCTGCCGATCCGCAACGCCGGCACGCTCGGCGGCAACATCGCGAACGGCTCGCCGATCGGCGACTCGATGCCGGGGCTGATCGCGCTCGGTGCGCGCGTGATCGTGCGCGGCGGCGACATCGAGCGCGAGCTGCCGCTCGAAGACCTGTACCTCGCGTATCAGAAGAAGGACATGGCCGAGCACGAGTTCGTCGTCGGCCTGAAGGTGCCTACGCGCGTCGGCGCGCGCGCGAACCTGCGGTTTCGCACTTACAAGCTGTCGAAACGCTTCGATTCGGATATCTCGGCCGTTTGCGCGGCGTTCTCGTTCATCGCCGACGGCGACGTGATCCGCGAGCCGCGCATCGCGTTCGGCGGCATGGCCGCGACGCCCAAGCGCGCGCTCAATGCCGAAGCGGTGCTGCGCGACGCCGAATGGCACGAGGCGACCGCGCAGGCCGCAATGCTCGCGCTGGGCAACGACTACGCGCCACTCAGCGACATGCGGGCGACCAGCGACTACCGCCTCGAAGCGGCGAAGAACACGCTGTACCGCTTCTGGCTCGAAACGCGCACGCAGCAGCCGCTGCCGAAGAGCGCGCTCGACGTGCGCGCGGTCGCGCCGGCCGGCGCGAGCGCTTAAGCGCCGCGCGTCCCCGAAGGATACGGAGAACCCAACAATGAACCAGCAAGCCGAACCGTTCCTGAAAGAGATTCAGGATCTCGACGACTT
>DATAQT010000254.1:0-19962 GCA_036264535.1 Paraburkholderia sp.
ACGTCGATCATCGCGTTGTCCGCGCTCGCTCAGACGATCAACATCATGACGCTCGGCGGGCTCGCGCTCGCGGTCGGGATTCTCGTCGACGATGCGACCGTCGCGATCGAAAACATCAGCCATCAACTGGAACAGGGCAAGACACTCGAACAGGCGATTCTGGACGGCGCGCAACAGATCGCCATTCCAACGCTGGTGTCGACCTTGTCCATCTGCATCGTGTTCGTGCCGATGTTTCTGCTGACGGGTGTCGCGCACTATCTGTTCATTCCGCTCGCCGAGGCGGTGGTGTTCGCGATGCTGGCATCGTATTTCTTCTCGCGTACGTTGGTACCGACGCTCGCGAAATATCTGCTGCGTCATCACCACAAGGCCGCGGATGCGCATCACGCACCGGCGCAAACGCACAATCCGTTCATGCGCGTGCACTACACGTTCGAGCGCGGTTTTTCGCGTTTGCGCGAGCGTTATCGCATGTTTCTCGAAGCTCGTGTCGCGCGGCCGGGTCTGTTCGTCACGCTGTTTCTAGTGTGCTGTTGCGCGTCGCTGCTGTTGTTGCCGTTTATCGGCCGCGACTTTTTCCCTGCCGTCGATGCCGGCACGATCGCGCTGCACATGCGCGCGAAAACCGGCATGCGGGTCGAGGAAACCGCGGTGTTGACCGATCGCGTCGATGCGCGCATCCGCCAGCTGATTGCGCCGGGCGAACTGCATTCGATCATCGACAACATCGGCCTGCCGGTGTCGGGCATCAACCTGTCGTACAGCAACACGGGCACGATCGGCACATCGGATTCGGACATCCTGATCACGCTGAACCCCGATCATCATCCGAGCGCCGCCTATGTGCGCACGTTGCGGCGCACGCTCAGCGACGAATTCCCCGGCGTGCAGTTCGCGTTTCTGCCCGCCGACATCGTCAGTCAGACGCTGAATTTCGGCATGCCCTCGCCGATCGATATCCAGATCGTCGGCCGTGAAGTGACCGCGAATCGCGCGTTCGCCGCGAAGCTGCTGAACCGTCTGCGCACGGTGCCGGGTCTCGTCGATGCGCGCATCCAGCAGCCCGCCGATCTGCCGCGGATCTTCATCGACGTCGATCGCACACGCGCGCAACAGGCGGGCTTTTCGCAGCGCGATATCGCGAGCGACCTGCTGATCACGCTCTCGGGCAGCCAGCAGACCACGCCGACGTTCTGGCTCAATCCGCGCAACGGCGTCAGCTACAACGTGATCACGGAAGCACCGCAATACACGATCGATTCGCTGCAATCGCTCGCGAACATTCCGTTGAACGCCAACGGCCGCAGCAACATTCTCGGCTCGCTCGCGACGATGCGCCGCGAAGCGGGCAACGCGGTGCTCACGCACTACAACGCGCAGACCACGATCGACATCTACGGCACCGCCGACGGCCGCGATCTCGGCGGCGTGTCCGACGACATCCGCAAGATCATCGACGAGTCGAAAGCCGAGTTGCCGAAAACCTCGACGATCGAACTGCGCGGCCAGGTGCAGACGATGAACGATTCGTTCTCGGGCCTGCTCGCCGGGCTGGTCTTCGCGGTGCTGCTCGTGTATCTGCTGATCGTCGTCAATTTCCAGTCGTGGCTCGATCCGTTCATCATCATCACCGCGCTGCCGGGCGCCCTCGCGGGCATCGTGTGGATGCTGTTCCTCACGCACACCACGCTGTCGATTCCCGCCCTCACGGGCGCGATCATGTGTATCGGCATCGCGACCGCGAACTCGATTCTCGTGATCAGCTTCGCGCGTGAACAGTTGCTGTTGCACGGCGACGCGACGCGCGCGGCGATCGAAGCGGGCTTCACGCGTTTCCGCCCGGTGCTGATGACCGCGCTCGCGATGGTGATCGGCATGGTGCCGATGGCAATCGGTCTCGGCGAAGGCGGCGAGCAGAATGCGCCGCTCGGGCGCGCGGTGATCGGCGGTCTCGCGCTCGGCACGGTGGCCACGCTGATCTTCGTGCCGGTCGTGTTCTCGTTGATTTATCGACGGCTCGCGGCGCGGCATCAGCGTGCCGCCGAACATGTGGTGCAAAAGCCATGAACATGAAGCACGCGAGGATGACGAAGGCCGGCATGCGCTGTCGCCGCATAAGAGGCAGCACCCACTGCCCATGCAATTTCAGAGGGGAAGTTTGATGGAAGCACAACGCCCAGACGGCTCGGACTCAGGCTCGGGTTCCGGCGAGCACGCCGCGCATGACGCGGCGAAAGCGCGACGCACACGTCTGATCACGATCGCGGCCGGCGTCGCGGTGCTCGCCCTCGCCGCGCAGGGCATCTGGTCGCGCCACGATGCGCATGCCGCGCTCGAGCGCGATGCCGAGCACGCGAGCCAGATGAGCGTCGAAGTCGTGCAGCCGCAGAAGTCGTCGGCCGCGCTCGATCTCGTGTTGCCCGGCAACGTGCAGGCGTTTCTCGATACGCCGATCTACGCGCGCACCAACGGCTATCTGAAGAAGTGGTACGCCGACATCGGCGCGCGCGTGAAGAGCGGCCAGCTGCTCGCGGAAATCGACACGCCCGAAGTCGACGACCAGTTGCGCGCCGCCCGCGCCGATCTCGCGAACGCCGAAGCGAATTACGCGCTCGCGAAAAGCACCGCCGATCGCTGGACGGAGATGCTCAGGAGCAAGTCGGTGTCGAAGCAGGAGACCGACGAGAAAGTCGGCGACATGCTCGCGAAAAAAGCCACGCTCGACGCCGCCCGCTTCAACGTCGCGCGCCTCGAAAAAACGCAGTCGTTCCAGAAGGTCTACGCGCCGTTCGACGGCACCGTGACCGCGCGCAACGTCGACGTCGGCGCGCTGATCGACGCGGGCAGTTCGGGCGGTCCCGCGAAGGAGCTGTTTCATGTCGCGCAGGCGGATCGGCTGCGCGTCTACGTGAACGTGCCGCAGGCGTATGCGCAGCAGGTTCGCGCGCAGCAGAGCGCATATCTGACGCTGACCGAGACGCCGTCACGGCGTTATCCGGGCACGGTCGCGCGCACCGCGGGCGCGGTCGATCCGCAGCAGCGCACGATGCTCGTCGAAGTCGACGTCGACAATCGCAGTGGAGAGCTGTTGCCGGGCGCGTACGCGCAGGTGCATTTCGCGCTCGGCGCGGGCACCGCGCCATTCACGCTGCCGGGTAACGCGCTGCTGTTCCGCCCCGACGGCGTGAAGGTGGCGACCGTCGATGCGCAGCACAAGGTGAAGCTGCTGCCGGTGTCGCTCGGCACGGACTTCGGCACGCGCGTCGCGATCGTGTCGGGTTTGCATGGCAACGAGCAGGTGATTCTGAATCCGCAGGATTCGATCGTCGATGGCGCGCCGGTGCGGATCGTGCCGCGTAAGGCGGACAGCGGTGCGGGTTTGGAAGGCGCGGCCGGTGCGGCTAGTGCCGCGGCCGGTAACGCGGCCGGTAACGCGGCCAGTTCGCCGGCGGCGCAAGGCGGCGCACGGCCGGCCGCGAGGACGTGATCATGAAGATGTCGGTTTTGCGTCGCGTGGTTGCGTCACCCGCTGAGGCTGCGTTTGCGCCTGCGTCACCGCGCGTTTCCATCCGCGCATCGGCGCTCGCGCTGATTCTCGCCGGCGCGCTCAGTGCCTGCACCGTCGGCCCGGACTACGTGAAGCCCGCCGCCGTCACGCCCGCGACCTGGCGCGAACTCGAAGGCACCGGCTGGAGGCCCGCGCAACCGGCCGACACGCTCACGCGCGGCGCGTGGTGGCGCATCTACGACGACGCATCGCTCGATGCGCTCGAACCGCAGGTCGCGAGCGCGAACCAGGACGTGCAGGCCGCCGAAGCGCGCTTTCGCGCGGCGCGCGCGACCATCGCGCAATATCGCTCGGAGTTCTTCCCGGTGGTCGCCGCGGGCGCTCAGTATTCGCGCACGCGGACCTCGGAAAACGTGCTGCATAAATCGACCGCCGGTCTCACGCTGAACGACTATCTGGTGCAGGTCGACGCGTCGTGGGAGCCCGATCTGTGGGGCCGCGTGTCGCGCAGCGTCGAAGGCGCGAAGGCCGGCGCGCAGGCGAGCGCCGCCGACGTCGACGCCGCATTGCTGTCGATGCAGGCCGAGCTCGCCACCGACTACTTCGAGCTGCGCGGAGTCGATCAGGAGCGCCAACTACTCGACGACACGATCAAGGCCTACCAGGAAGCGCTCGAACTGACGCAACATCGCTACGCAGGCGGCATCGCGACCGATGCCGACGTCGCGCAAGCACAAACGCAGCTGAAGACCACCCAGGCGCAGGCGCTCGACCTCGGCGTGCAACGCGCGCAACTCGAACACGCGATCGCGATCCTGATCGGCCAGCCGCCATCGACCTTCACGCTGCCGGTCGCGCCGCTCGTCGCGGTGCCGGTGGTCGCGGCGACCGGCGTGCCATCCGGATTGCTCGAACGGCGCCCCGATATCGCGGCGGCCGAACGGCACGTCGCGGCGATGAACGCGCAGATCGGCGTGGCCACCGCGGCGTTTTTCCCGAACCTCGTGCTGGCCGTGACCGGCGGGCTCGAAGCAACCAACTACAGCCAGTGGCTGCTCGCACCGAGCCGGCTGTGGTCGCTCGGGCCGACGCTCGCGGGCACGTTGCTCGACTTCGGCGGCCGCGCGGCCGTCAAGGAACAGGCACGCGCGCAATACGACGAAAGCGTCGCGCAGTATCGGCAGACGGTGCTTAACGCGTTCGGCCAGGTCGAGGACAACCTCGCCGCGCTGCGAGTGCTCGAACAGGAAGCCGCCGCGCAGGACGACGCGGTCGCGGCCGCGCAACGCGCGCTCGCGGTCGTGTCGGACCGCTACCGGAACGGCGCGATCACCTATCTCGACGTGGTCGTCGCGCAGACGACCGCGCTCACCAACGAGCGCAACGCGGTTGCGATCGCGCGCCGCCGCATGGCCGCAAGCGTCGCGCTCGTGAAGGGGCTCGGCGGCGGCTGGGACACGTCGGCGCTGCCGGGCGACGAGGCGCTCGCGCATCCTTCGACGGCGACCTCGGGTTCCACGCCGGCGCCCGCGCCAGCCAGCGAAGCCGCAGCGCACGGTTAGCGCCCTTGCCCGCGCCACCTGCCCGAAATGCGTTTTCAGCGTATCCTTAACACTTTTGTGCGTTTCCGCGTGACCCAAGGAGTTCTGTTGTGACCCTGCCGCCGCAATCCCAGCGGACTGCATCTGCCGTTCCCTCCCCCTTCGCAGCCCCGGCTGCTTCCGCCGACGCCACCGTCGTGTCGGACATCCCCTACCTCGAACGCGGCTCGCGCGCGTACTGGCGCGCAAGCGTCGCGCTGCTGTTCGCCGGCTATGCGACGTTCTCGCTGCTCTATTGCGTGCAGCCGCTGCTGCCGTCGTTTTCCGAGGCGTTCAACGTAACGCCGGCGCAAAGCAGTCTGTCGCTGTCGCTATCGACCGCGGCGCTCGCGCTCGCGATTTTCGTCGCCGGTTTCGTTTCCGAAGGCTGGAGCCGGCACAAGCTGATGACGCTGTCGCTGACGGTGTCGGCGCTGCTGACGATCGGGGTGTCGGTCGCGCCGCACTGGCATCAGTTGCTCGTGCTGCGCACGCTCGAAGGACTCGCGCTCGGCGGCGTGCCGGCCGTCGCGATGGCCTATCTCGCCGAGGAAGTGCATCCCGACGGCCTCGGCCTTGCGATGGGCCTGTACGTCGGCGGCACGGCGATCGGCGGCATGGCGGGGCGAGTGATCACCGGCGTGGTCGCGGATCTGTTTTCGTGGCGCGTCGCGATCGGCACGATCGGCGTGCTTGGCCTGCTGTCGATGCTTGCGTTTCGCGCGCTGCTGCCGCCGTCGCGCCATTTCGTGCCGCGGCGCGGGCTCGGCTTCGCACATCACCGCACGCTGCTGCTGCGGCAGTTCACGCGACCGGGCCTGCCGCTGCTGTTCCTGCTCGGCTTCGTGCTGATGGGCAGCTTCGTCACGCTGTACAACTACATCGGCTACCGGCTGCTCGCGCCGCCGTATCGGCTGAATCAGACGGAAATCGGGGCGATTTTCATCGTCTATCTGACCGGTGTGGTGGCGTCGCCGTGGTCCGGGCGCATGGCCGATACGTTCGGCCGGGCACGCGTGCTGATCGCGAGCCTGCTGCTGATGGTGTTCGGCCTCGCGCTGACGATGCTGCATCCGCTCGCGGCCATCGCGGCCGGTATCGCGTGTGTGACGTTCGGGTTCTTTGCCGGACACTCGGTCGCGAGCGGCTGGGTTGGGCGTCTCGCGAAAGACGCGAAGGGCCAGGCCGCGGCGCTGTACCTGCTTGCGTACTACATCGGATCGAGCCTGGTCGGCTCGTACGGCGGCCGTGTGTGGGCCGGTCACGGCTGGAACGGGGTCGTCGGGCTGGTCGGCGCGTTGCTCGTGATCGGGTTGATCGCGGCGATGCGCCTGCGCGGACGCGAATAGCCTGGCGGGTCGGTCGCACTGCGCGGTTCAAGCCGAGCGGTGCGCAATCACCCACCCCGCATGGATCGGCGGCAAAACGAAAGGCGAGCGTAAGCGAGCGTTTCATGTTTTTCGCTGCGTTTGTTGCGCCGCGCCAATCGCCGCATGCCCTGCCGAGCCGGGGTTCAGCGGCTTGCGAATAAGCGCCGATGCACGATGTTGCGCCGGCGCCCCGCTCCACCTGTCTCCTATACTCGATTCGTGCGCGGGCGCGGCTTGATTTCGAAGCCACAGCCTCTGCCGGAGCTACACAGCAACCATGCTGCATGGGAGGAGACGAAGATGACGTACTTTACGATCGGCGATTTCATCCTGGTCATTCCGATGGCGTTGGCGGGTGCGCTGTTCGTCGGCGCCCTGCCTTGCAAAACTGAACTGCGACACAACGCGCTGCGAGTGCTGGGCGCGTTGATCGGTGTGATGTGCGCGGTGGCGCTGGTCGAAGGTCTGCCGGCGCTCGTGTAGCGGCGCGGCGTCGTACCAACGAAAAAGCCGCACGCTGAGCGTGCGGCTTCTGGGCTGCTTCTGTCCGCTTGTTGCGCGGACGCTCTCTCACGCGATCAGATCGCCTGATCCGTCGACGGCTTTTCCCACAGGTTGATCCCGCCTTCGGTCGCATAGCGATCGATCTCGGCGAGTTCGTCGGCCGAAAATGCGAGATTCTTCAACGCGCCGACGTTCTCGCGCACCTGCTCGGCACGGCTCGCGCCGATCAGCACCGACGTCACGCGCTCATCGCGCAACGCCCACGCGAGCGCCATCTGCGCGAGACTCTGGCCACGCCGCTGCGCGATGTCATTGAGCTTTCTGACATGCTCGATGTTCTGCGGGCTCAGATGCTCGTCTTTCAGCGAACCGCCGCCCGGCTTGTTGACGCGCGCATCGGCCGGCACGCCGTTCAGGTACTTGCCGGTCAAGAGCCCCTGCGCCAGCGGCGTGAAGGCGATCGCGCCCGCGCCGACCTCGTCGAGCGTATCGAGCAGGTCCTGCTCGATCCAGCGATTCAGCATGTTGTACGACGGTTGATGGATCAGCAACGGCACCTTGTATTCGGCGAGCAGCTTCGCCATTTCGCGCGTCTTCGCGGACGAGTACGACGAGATGCCGATGTAGAGCGCCTTGCCCTGCTGCACCGCGCTGGCCAACGCGCCCGCGGTTTCCTCGAGCGGCGTGTGCGCGTCGAAACGATGCGAATAGAAGATGTCGACGTAGTCGAGGCCCATGCGCTTGAGGCTCTGGTCGAGACTCGCGAGCACGTACTTGCGCGAGCCGCCGCCCTGGCCGTACGGACCCGGCCACATGTCCCAGCCGGCCTTCGATGAGATCAGCAGTTCGTCGCGATACGGTTTGAAATCGTCCTTGAACAGACGCCCGAAATTGGTTTCCGCGCTGCCGTACGGCGGGCCGTAGTTGTTCGCGAGATCGAAGTGCGTAATGCCGAGGTCGAAGGCCGTGCGCAGGATGTCGCGCTGCGTGGAGATCGGCGTGGTGTCGCCGAAGTTATGCCACAGGCCGAG
Source organism: Paraburkholderia sp. (assembly GCA_036264535.1). Lineage (GTDB taxonomy): Bacteria > Pseudomonadota > Gammaproteobacteria > Burkholderiales > Burkholderiaceae > Paraburkholderia. The sequence continues at coordinate 7,997 of DATAQT010000254.1, forward strand.
CGACAGCGCCGGCAGTTTGAGACCCGACTTGCCGCAGGCGCGGTATTGCATGTCCGAATAGCGTTCTGAAGCTGCTTCGTAAGCCATTGCTAGTGTCCTTGTCGATGAGATCGCCCGACGATTGCGGGCGTGGGAATTCGCGCGTTGCGGGAGGCGTGCTGCTCGGCAGATTTGTCGTTGTGGTGCGGCCAGACCGCTATGTTAGCCAATCGACGCGGCGCCTGCAGGCACCCAGTATGCGGGATGGACGAGCGCGCACGGCTCACCTACACTCTGGCCGGTTCAGATTGATGGGAGGAGCAGATGACGAAGGCGATTTCGATCGCGCTGATTGTCGGCGGTATTGTGCTGCTGTATTTCGGCGGACAGGCGTTCAATTCGGTGAGCAGCGACGTGTCGCGCTTCTTTACGGGTTCGCCAAGCAACAAGGCGATCGTGCTGATCGTCGCGGGTGTGGTGGCGACGCTCGCCGGGTTGACGGGGGTCGCGTTGTCGGGGCGCAAGCGCTGAGCGTTGGCGCAAGGCCCACGACGAAAAGACCTAGAACGCGATCTCGGGCTTCGCGGCCGAACGGGTGCCGGGCAGCGGCACATTGCTCACGCCGTGATAGGTGAACACCAGCGAGAACTTCACCTGATCGCTGAGGTTCTGGCCAGCCGAGTGCAACGTGTTGCAGTGGAAGAACACCACGTCGCCCGTTTTCAGCTCGGGCGACACCGCGGTGCGGATTGCGGCCTGGTTCTCTGCGAGATCAGCGCGGAAAAATTTCGCTTCGTCGAAACGATCGGACGTGAATGCGGCGCTGTGCGAGTGCGGCACGAACCACAACGCGCCGTTGTCGATGGTTTCCGGACCGACCGCGAGCCACACCGACACCAGATCGTCGCGCTCGAACGACCAGTAGCGCACGTCGCGATGCCAGCCCGTCAGGCTGCCGTACGCGGGATGCTTGGTCATCATGCAATTGTGATGCGCGCGCGACAGACGCGGCTCCTCGCCGAAATAGAGCTCCATCCAGCCGCGGATCTCCGGGGCGGTCGCCCATTGCGCAAAGGCCGGGTGCCGGCCGTACGCGTCGAGCAGGCGCCGCACCGTATGCCCGCCCGGCGCGTCCTTCGATGACGGCGCGCCCGGATACTGCAGATCCGCTTCGAACTCGAGCGGCGCCGCCGCTTCCCGCAGTTGCTGCTGCGCGATCCGCTTCAGATCCTCGCAACGCTCGGGCGACACGAGTCCCGGCACGACGACAAAACCCTGCTCCCGCAACGTTTGAATCTGCTCTTTCTTCGAATGGAGTGACATGGTGTTCCGTTACTGTCGACTAACTGATGTCCGATTGTAAAACGGGCGCGATCGGGGTGCGTTGTTTCGCGGCGGCCAGCTTCCACGTTCTGCGGTTGTTTTACCTCGGTTTGTCCCAGCATCTTCCTGCGCGCCCATGCACCGGTTTCAGGCGCGCGGTGCGGCCGCATCGCACTTTCGCTGGGCAAACGCGCACGCAAATCGCCCGTAAAGGGTGGGATCATGCTTGCATGTGAGACGATTCGACCAACGGGAAAACGCCGCTCGCAGGGTACTAACCCGACTTTCTGACGTCACGATTCCCGTGTAGCCTGCGCACATGTCGATCGTCGCTTACGCACTTTCTGTTGTGCGCGGCCCATCAGGGCTCGTCCTGCCGGTTTCTCCAAGTTTTACGTTCGCGGCGCCCTGCGCCGCGATTCGAGTCGTGAACTCCCGCGCCACGATCCGCACCGAATTTCCCCGCTCAGGCCGTTCATCGCAAACCCGTCATTGGCACATATGGTGCTGTTTGTCCGTGCACATCCGGTGCACGCGCCGACGTGCGGTACATTGCCTAATTGTGAAGCCATGCATACTCTTTTGAGCACCCGTCTTACCCGCGCCGCGCTGAAAGCGGCGCGTCCCGCGCGCCGTCATATGATGCGGGCGCTGCGCCACCATGCCGCGCGCACCCGTGCGCTCGGCGAGCAATGGCGCGACGCGAAAGCCGTCGACGGCATTCGCACCTGGTTCCAAACGTTCTTCTCGGCGCTGCGCCAGCAAAGCGGCACGCGCCGTCTGTCGCTGCGTACGCTGCTGCGCAAACCAACGCCGTTGCGCCTCACGGTCGCGAAACGCGCGCCGGCGGTGAGCACGCCTACCAGCCGCCGGCCGCGTCGACTGTCGACGAGCAGCAGCGGGTGGTTTGCGTTTGTCTTTGCGAGCCGGTGAAATTGCTGTGCCGGTGAGTTGCGCGCTGAGCGGCTAGAACGCTGCCCGGCTACCTGTTCACCTCAGGGCTTCGAGTATCGCAAGCGTTTTAGCGCACCGCCGCCAACGAAGGTGGGCCGCACGGCGACAAGCGCCATATCAGGCATCTTGATAAACGCGCATTAGCATGCGTTGCGCCAACGACGGACAAAGAAAAACCCCGCCCGGCTCGCGCCGGCGGGGTTTTTTGCCATCAGGCAGCGATTGCTTCGCGCTTATTCAGCGAGCGCCGCGACCGGCTCGGTGCCGGCCGCTTCGGCGAGTGCGAGCGCCTTGTCGGTGGCTTCCCACGTGAATTCCGGCTCTTCGCGGCCGAAGTGACCGTAGGCCGCGCTCTTCTCGTAGACCGGGCGCAGCAGGTCGAGCATCAGGATGATGCCCTTCGGACGCAGGTCGAAATGCTGACGCACGAGTTCCGTGATCGTCGCATCCGACACGCGGCCCGTGCCGAACGTGTTGACCATCACCGAGGTCGGCTGGGCAACGCCGATCGCGTACGACACCTGAATCAGGCAGCGCGACGCGAGGCCCGCGGCCACGATGTTCTTCGCGACGTAACGGCCGGCATAGGCGGCCGAGCGATCGACCTTCGACGGATCCTTGCCCGAGAACGCGCCGCCGCCGTGCGGCGCCGCGCCGCCGTACGTATCGACGATGATCTTGCGGCCCGTCAGACCGCAATCGCCCTGCGGACCGCCGATCACGAAGCGACCAGTCGGGTTCACGAGGAACTTGATGTCACCCTTGATCAGCTCGGCCGGCAGCGTCGGCTTGATCACTTCTTCGATTACCGCTTCGCGCAGCGTGGCCAGTTCGATGTCCGGCGAATGTTGGGTGGACAGCACCACGGTGTCGATCGAATGCGGCTTGCCGTCGACGTAGCGCACGGTGACCTGCGACTTCGCATCCGGACGCAGCCACGGCAGGCGGCCGTCGCGGCGCAGATTCGCCTGACGCTCGACGAGCCGGTGCGACAGGTGGATCGGCAGCGGCATCAGTTCCGGCGTTTCCTCGCACGCGTAACCGAACATCAGGCCCTGGTCGCCCGCGCCCTGGTCGAGATTGTTGTCGTGCGCGCGGTCCACGCCCTGGGCGATGTCCGGCGACTGCTTGTCGTAGGCGACGAGCACCGCGCAGCCGCGGTAGTCGATGCCGTAGTCGGTGTTGTCGTAGCCAATGCGCTTGATCGTGTTGCGCGCGATCTGGATGTAGTCGACGTTTGCGGTCGTGGTGATTTCACCGGCCAGCACGACGAGACCCGTGTTGCACAGCGTTTCGGCCGCGACACGCGAGTACTTGTCTTGAGCGAGGATGGCGTCGAGGATCGCGTCCGAGATCTGGTCCGCGACTTTGTCGGGATGGCCTTCGGAAACGGATTCGGAAGTGAAGAGATAGTCGTTTGCCACGTTGCAGACTCCTGTTTAGTGGTTACGGTTGCGTTCCACGTAGCCGACTTCGGGAGTCTGAAGCGGCGACGCTTTAGCGGATTACATGACCGATGGACGCAGACCCATGGAAAACCAGGGACCGCACCCGCCGGCTTCGCCCCGCAAGTTGTCTATTAACTCGGCGAAGCACTTATTATAGCGACTTCCCTCGAATGTCACAGAGCCCAACGAGTGCGGTATCACGTCAATTTTTCCGCTATCCAGAATTTCGCCTTCTGCCGCGCCCCGCGCCTGGAGGCTGCATGCTGAGCCGCTACGGCGCGAAGCTCGCGATCGGGCTGCTCAAACTCTTGGCCTTGTTGCCCTATGGTTTCGTCGCTCGACTCGGTGACGGCCTCGGCTGGCTGCTCTACCAGATCCCGAGCGGCCGCAAGCGCATCGTTCATACGAATCTGAAGCTGTGCTTCCCCGACTGGAGCGACGAGCGCCGCGAGGACGTTGCGCAGAAGCATTTCCGTCACGCGATCCGCAGCTATCTCGAGCGCAGCGTGCAGTGGTTCGGCTCGGCGCAGAAGCTCGAGAAGCTGATCCAGCTCGACAGCGCGATCGACCTGACCGACCCGAACCTGCCGCCCACCCTGTTTCTCGGCTTTCATTTTGTCGGCATCGAGGCCGGGTCGATCTTTCTGAACTACTCGCTCAAGCGCCAGTGCGGCTCGCTTTATCAGCCGATGTCGAATCAGGAGCTCGAGGAAGTCGCGAAAGCGGCGCGCGCGCGTTTCGGCGCCGATATGGCGAGCCGCGCGGACAGCGCGCGCATCGTGCTGCGCTGGCTGCGCGACCGCAAACCGGTGATGCTCGGCGCGGACATGGACTATGGCGCGCGTAATTCGACGTTCGTGCCGTTCTTCGGGGTACCGACCTGCACGTTGACCGCAGTCGGCCGTCTCGCGAAGGTCGGGCACGCGCAGGTCGTGCCGTTCATCGGCGAAGTGCTGCCGAACTACAGGGGTTACCGGCTCAAGGTCTTCAAGCCGTGGGACAACTACCCGACCGGCGACGATGACATTGATGCACGCCGCATGAACGAGTTTCTCGAAGAGCAGATTCCGCTGATGCCCGAGCAGTATTACTGGGTGCACAAGCGGTTCAAGACACGGCCACCGGGGGTGCCGGGCGTGTATTGAGGGTCGCGGGGCCCCCCGCCCGCCATACCGTTTCCGATGTGCCAACGTGTATCATCTGCTATTGGCCCAGCGCGGCACGAACAGGTGGTAAACCGAACCGCCCGCACACGCGAAGCCCTACGCAGCAACGGATACACGGAAAACGTGAAGCTCAAATTCACCAAAATGCACGGCGCCGGCAACGACTTCGTCGTGCTCGACGGTTACACCCAACCGGTCAATCTGACCACGGCGCAGGTGCGCGCGCTCGCGAACCGCCATTTCGGCGTCGGCGCCGACCAGTTGCTGCTGGTCGAAAAGCCGACCGTCGCAGGCGTCGATTTCAGATACCGCATCTTCAATTGCGACGGTGGCGAGGTCGAGCACTGCGGCAACGGCGCGCGCTGCTTCGTCAAGTTCGTGCGCGAGCGCGGCCTCACCGACCAGCGCAGCGTGCGTGTGCAGGTGCAAAAAGGCACGGTCACGCTGACGATGCAGGACAACGGCGAGGTGATCGTCGACATGGGCACGCCGGTGTTCGATCCCGAGCGCGTACCGTTCGCGACCAAGGGCCTGCAAGGCCGCCGCGAAGGCACGGACACGCTCTGGCCGCTCGATGTGAACGGCACGACACGCTGGATCTCGGTCGTGTCGATGGGCAATCCGCACGCGGTGCAGGTCGTCGACGATGCCGAAGCGTTCCCGGTACTCGTCGAAGGGCCGGCGATCGAGCGGCACACGCGCTTCCCGCAGCGGGTCAACGCGGGCTTCATGCAGATCGTCAGCCGCAGCGAGGTCCGGCTGCGCGTCTACGAACGCGGCGCGGGCGAAACGCTTGCATGCGGCACCGGCGCGTGCGCGGCAGTCGCCACCGGCATCCGTCGCGGTTTGCTGGATTCGCCGGTGCTCGTGCATACGCACGGCGGCGACCTGACCATCTCCTGGGACAGCGCGCAGCACGACACGCCCCTGCTGATGGCCGGCCCCGCGACCACCGTCTTCGAAGGCGAGATCGAGTTGGGCGAAGAGCTGTCCAGCGCATCGTCAGACCCGTCGCAGAACAATCCGTCCAATCAGGCCGCCGTGGCGCCCTCCGTCTAACTCATTGACCGACGCGCCGCCGCGAGGCGGTCATCCCGTAGTCCTTCAGCCGAAACCATGAACGATCGCGAAGTCGCCGAATACCTGCTCGCCAATCCCGAATTCTTCGTCGAACACGCGGAAACGCTCGCGACGATCCGGCTCGCGAACCCGCACGGCAAAGCCGCAGTGTCGCTGCAGGAGCGGCAGATGGAGATGCTGCGCGACAAGAACAAGCATCTCGAGCGGCGTCTCGCTGAGCTGCTGCGCTATGGTCACGAGAACGACAGCATCGCGTCGAAATTCAACCGCTGGACCATCCGCGTGATGGCCGAACGCGATCCGTACGCGCTGCCACGTACGATCGCCAGCGGTCTGCGCGACATCTTCGACGTGCCGCAAGCGGCGTTGCGCGTGTGGGATGTCGCCGAGCCGTATGCGCAAGCCGACTTCGCGCGCCAGGTCAGCGAGGAAGTGCGGATTTTCGCCGGCAGCCTGAGCACGCCGTACTGCGGCGCGAACACCGGCTTCGAGGCCGCACAGTGGCTCGCGCAAGCGGCGGGCGCGTCCAACGCCGCGACCATCACGGCAGCGAGCGCGGCGGACGACCACGGCGCCGCGTCGAGCGACACGGCGCAGACCATCGAATCGATCGCGCTGCTCGCGCTGCGCGACCCCGAAGGTGCCGAAGATGCGCCGACGTTCGGCCTGCTCGTGATGGGCTCGTCCGACCCGCGACGCTTCCACGAAGGCATGGCGACCGATTTCCTCACGCAGATCGGCGCGCTCGCGAGCGCCGCGCTGAGCCGGCTGCTGCCGCGCTGAGCCGCGCCGCGCCACGCCACGTCACCGCGTACCGTGACCGCCGCCGACCCGATCGCCGCCTATCTGTCGCATCTCGAGCACGAGCGGCGGCTGTCGGGGCATACGCTGCGCGGCTACACGCATGAACTCGAGGAACTGAAGCAGCTCGCCAAAGGCCGGCCGCTCGAAAGCCTCACCGCCGTCGACATCCGCGGCGCCGTCGCGCGCGCGCATGCGGGTGGTCTCACCGCGCGATCGATCGGTCATCGGCTGTCGGCGTGGCGCGCGTTTTATCGCTGGCTCGCGGGCCGCGTCGAGTTGCCGGCCAATCCGGTCGCCGCGGTGCGTGCGCCGAAACAGGCGAAGATGCTGCCGAAGGCGCTGTCCGTCGACGACACCGCGCGCCTGATGGACAGCCCGCCCTCCGACTCCCCCGAAGGCCTGCGCGACCACGCGATGCTCGAGCTGTTCTACTCGTCGGGCCTGCGCCTCGCCGAGCTGGTCGGCCTCGACGTGCGGTTCGCCGACGTCGACGGCTATCGCTCCGCCGGTTGGCTCAAGCTCGATTCCGGTGAAGTCGAAGTGCTCGGCAAAGGCAAGCGGCGCCGCGTGGTGCCGGTCGGCAGCAAGGCGGTCGCGGCGCTGAATGCATGGCTCGCGGTGCGCGAGCAAATGGTCCGCCACGATCCGCATCCGCTCTTCCTGTCGGCGCGCGGCAACCGGCTGTCGCCGAACGTCGTGCGCGAGCGCGTGAAGCGCGCGGCGCTCGCGGCCGGCATTCCGGCCAACGTGCATCCGCACGTGCTGCGCCATTCGTTCGCGACGCATGTGCTGCAGTCGAGCGGCGATCTGCGCGCCGTGCAGGAGTTGCTCGGCCACGCCAGCATCACCGCGACGCAGGTTTATACCGGGCTCGATTTCCAGCACCTCGCCCACGTCTACGACAGCGCGCATCCTCGCGCGAAGAAACGCAACTGATAACGCGACTGACGCCGCGCGCCGCGACGCGCCGTGTTCGCTCGCACTTGACCGATACCTGATGAATACCGTTACGCTGAAACCGTCGAAAGAAAAATCGCTGCTGCGGCGCCATCCGTGGGTCTACGCAAATGCGATCGAGCATGTCGACGGCCGACCCGCGCCCGGCGCGACCGTACTCGTGCGCGCGCACGACGGCCGCTTTCTCGCGCGCGCCGCCTACAGCCCGCACTCGCAGATCCGCGCGCGCGTATGGAGCTTCGACGAAGCCGAACCGATCGATCACGCGTTCTTCAAACGCCGCGTGCAACGCGCGTTCGCGCATCGTCAGGCGATGGTGCGCGACACCGGCGCCGTGAGGCTGATCTTCGGCGAGGCGGACGGTCTGCCTGGCCTGATCGTCGATCACTACGTCGCCGAGGACGCGGGCCAGCGCAGCCAGCTCGTCTGTCAGTTCATGGCGGCCGGCGTCGAGGCATGGAAGGACGCGATCGTCGCGGCGCTGGTCGGCGCGACCGGGTGCCCGAACGTCTACGAGCGCTCGGATGTGTCGATCCGTCAGAAGGAAGGGCTCGAGCAGATCACCGGCGTGCTCGCGGGCGAGCCGCCGTCGGAGAAGCTGATCGCCAGCGAAAACGGCGTGCGCTATCACGTCGACGTGCGCAACGGCCACAAGACCGGCTTCTATGTCGACCAGCGCGATAACCGCTTGCTCGTGCAGCAGTTCGCGCAGGATCGCGACGTCCTGAACTGCTTCTGCTACACCGGCGGCTTTTCGCTCGCGGCGCTCAAGGGCGGCGCAAAGCGCGTGGTGTCGGTCGATTCGTCGGGCGAAGCACTCGCGCTCGCGCAGCAAAACGTCGCGGCCAACGGCTTCGACGCCGAACGCGCAAGCTGGCTCGACGCGGACGCGTTCAAGACGCTGCGACGCCTCTACGACGAAGGCGAGCGCTTCGACCTGATCGTGCTCGATCCGCCGAAATTCGCGCCCTCGCGCGAGCATGTGGACCGCGCTTCGCGCGCGTACAAGGACATCAATCTGACGGGCCTGAAGCTGCTGCGTCCGGGCGGCCTGCTGTTCACGTACTCGTGCTCGGGCGCCATCGATCCCGAGTTGTTCCAGAAGATCGTGTCGGGCGCGGCCGCCGACGCGCGGGTCGACGCACGCATCCTGAAGCGCCTTGGCGCGGGCGTCGATCATCCGCTGCTCACCGCATTCCCCGAAGGCGAGTATCTGAAGGGGCTGCTGTTGCAAATCGCCTGATCGCCCTTACTTTGGGGGTGATTGCGCGTGCCGGCGGCGGCCGCGGCCGCGTCCGGCGCCTGCCAGGCAAATATGTTTCAATAACCGGCTGGACAGGGCCGCGCGCCATCCGGCTGCGACGGCCGGCCTAACGCATCTAGCTAGCTTCGCGCTAGCGTTTGATCACGCACCGTTTCACGACTTACAGGCGACCCACATGATTCCAGTCACCATCCTGACCGGCTTTCTCGGCAGCGGCAAAACCACCCTGCTCAAGCGAATCCTGAACGAAAAGCACGGCATGAAGATCGCCGTCATCGAGAACGAGTTCGGCGAAGAGAACATCGACAACGAGATCCTCGTGCAGGACACGAGCGAGCAGATCATCCAGATGAGCAACGGCTGCATCTGCTGCACGATTCGTGGCGACCTGTCGCGCGTGCTCAACGATCTGGCCGCGAAGAAGCAGGCGGGCGAAGTGGACTTCGACCGCGTCGTGATCGAAACCACCGGCCTCGCCAATCCGGGCCCGGTCGCGCAGACCTTCTTCATGGACGACCAGATCGCGAGCGAATTCCTGCTCGACGCGATCATCACGCTGGTCGACGCGAAGCACGCGGACCGTCAGCTCGACGAGCACGAAGTGGTGCAACGCCAGGTCGGTTTCGCGGACCGCCTGTTCATCACCAAGGCCGATCTCGTCGACGAGCAGCATGTGGGCGATCTGCGCCACCGTCTGCTGCACATGAACCCGAAGGCGGCGATCAAGGTCGTCAATTTCGGCGAAGCGGACATCAAGGAAATCTTCGATCTGCGCGGCTTCAACCTGAATTCGAGGCTCGAAATTGATCCGGACTTCCTGATCGAAGACGAACACGCGCACGGCCATGCGCATGCGCACGACGAGCACGGCCACACGCACGACGACCATGACCACGATCACGTCAACTGTGATCACGACCATGGCCAGTGCGATCACGAAGGCCACGATCACGGGCATCACCACCATGCGCATCACGACGACAAGATCAAGTCGTTCGTGTACCGCAGCGACCGTCCGTTCGATCCGAACAAGCTCGAAGACTTCCTCGGCGGCATCCTGCAGATCTACGGCGAGCACCTGCTGCGCTACAAGGGCGTGCTGTACATGAAGGGCGTCGATCGCAAGGTCGTGTTCCAGGGCGTGCATCAGATGATGGGCAGCGACCTCGCCGCGAAATGGCAACCGGCCGAGAAGAAGACCAACAAGATGGTGTTCATCGGCATCGAATTGCCGCGCGACCTGATCACCGACGGTCTGGACGCCTGCCTCGCCTGAGCGGGCGTAGCGCCGCCGCGCCAGCCCCGGGAAGGCCCACGGCATGCCGCGCGCATCGCGGCATGCGCCGTGCTACTGCTGTTGCACCCAGACGCCCGCCGCCGAATGCGCGGGCGTGAATCATCTGCTGATAATGCGAAGCCGCCGCCCTAACGCCATTCGAAAGCAGGCTATATGAAAAGCGCGTGAAAACCCTGCTGTATTAAAGCGTGCACGACCATCGCTTTTTGGCTTTCCGCGCGTTATATTTTCGAGATATCGCTGCGCCGCAGGCAGATTTTCAGCAGTTGCGGTGCCGAATTGTGATTCAGTTACAATACGTGCCCACTGGAGAATGACAACGAAATGCCCGGTCGCGCGTATCCCGCGACGGGCCTGAAACGGCGCCGGAAAATCTTGTCCGGAGACACGCCGAAAACGCCGGCGGGCATGGCCTGAAAGGGCACGCGCTTGTCGGCAAGCGATGCCTCGGGAGCATTTGAGAATCGGTTTCCAGAGGAGTTCGGCCCCGCAGCGGCGTAGCTCGTAACGCCCGGCGTGTGGGCGCCAGGCGCTTCGGCCTCACGACAGCCCAACGTTCGTGGCCACCTTGCGCTGCGCGTCCGCGCGACGCGTTTGCGGGCAATACGAAAGTGCGGGCACTATGTAAGAGTTTTGCCTCACATTGAAGAAGTAAGCCAGATGACGACGAAACGACTCTTGACCGAAGCCGAAATCCTGAAGATGAGCGACAAGGATTACATGAATGCGGATCAGCTCGCCTTCTTCAAGAACAGGCTCGAACAGTTGCAGGCGGACATTCTCCGCAATGCCGGCCAGACGACCGAGAACCTGCGCGAAACGGTCATTGTGCCGGACCCGGCCGACCGCGCCACGATCGAGGAAGAGCATGCGCTGGAACTGCGCACGCGCGACCGCGAGCGCAAGCTGCTGAAGAAGGTGCAGCAGTCGATCGCGCGAATCGAGGCGGGCGACTATGGCTGGTGCGAGGAAACCGGCGAGCCGATCGGCATTCCGCGTCTGCTCGCGCGGCCCACGGCCACGCTGTCGCTCGAAGCCCAGGAGCGCCGCGAACTGCGCCAGAAGCTGTTCGGCGACTGATTACCTGCGGCGCGGCTTCGGCATAGCGCCCTGACAACGCTGCTTCGTCGCGAGGCGCACGGTGAACCGTGCGCCTTTTCTTTTTGCGCGACATCCGCGCACGCTGCGCCCCTCCTCCCTCCGCGCCCTCCCTTCCCGCCTCTTTTCTCAGCCTCCCTGAACGGATTTCCAGTTTTTCGTCCTATGCCTTCCGGCGGATCTTGATATGACCGCGCACGCCCTAAAATAGATCGGACATGCGCTCACGAGCGCGCCGGCCGGCGCGCCGTCCGCTGACTGGATTCATGCGGTAGCGCGCAGCGCTGCCGCGTCCTACCCGTTTTGCAAAGAGGAAAGCATATGGAGCAATTTCACGGCACGACGATCGTTTCCGTGCGCCGCGGCAACAAGGTCGCACTCGGCGGCGACGGCCAGGTGACGCTCGGCAACATCGTCATGAAAGGCGGCGCGAAGAAGGTCCGGCGCATCTACAACGGCAAGGTGCTGGTCGGCTTCGCCGGCGGCACGGCGGATGCCTTCTCGCTGCTCGACCGCTTCGAGGCGAAGCTGGAAAAACATCAGGGCAATCTGACGCGTTCGGCCGTGGAGCTCGCGAAAGACTGGCGCACCGACCG
>DATAQT010000281.1:0-5766 GCA_036264535.1 Paraburkholderia sp.
GGAGATCAAGGAGCTGATCGGCGATTCGGCCGACAAGGTGAAGAGCGGCTCCGAGCTGGTCGGCCGCGCGGGCACGACGATGGACGAAATCGTCCAGGCCGTTCGGCGCGTGACCGACATCATGGGCGAGATCAGCGCGGCGTCGGAAGAGCAGTCGGGCGGCATCGAGCAGGTCAATCGCGCGGTCGTGCAGATGGATTCGGTCACGCAGCAGAATGCGGCGCTGGTCGAGCAGGCGGCGGCCGCGGCGGCGTCGCTCGAAGATCAGACGCGGCAGTTGCAGGCGGTGCTGAGCGGCTGGAAGGTGGCCGGCACACCGGTGCGGCAGAGCGCACCGGCAAGCCGTGCGCAGACGCCCGCGCAGTTTGCCAAAGCCGCACCGCAAGCGGCGAGCGCGGCGACTCCGGTGAAAGCAGTCGGCGCGAGCAACGACACGAAGACAAGCGCGGCGGCAGCGACGGCCCCGCGCCAGCACGACGCAGCCGCACGCGTCGAACCGGCTCTGAAACCGAGGACGCCCGCGGCGGCCCGCACTACGACCGACACGCCCCCGCGCGCCGTTGCGGCAAACACGGCGAGCGCAAGCTCGGATGCGGACTGGGAAACGTTTTAGGCAACGGCAGAGCGATATGTGGTCAACCGGCATCGCGCCCGCGGATGGGCGAAGCATCGAAGCACGCGCATCACGCGTGTCGCGAGCCGGCCGTATGTGTATGACCCTCGCGGGAGGGCGCGACCCCGCGAAGACAATTCCTTCCTCCCAGGCAGTCCCGCTGGGCGGCAAGCGTGATGACTCATATCGCAGACAGGAATTTTCATGATGGCAACGCGCGCACCACAACGCCCCGCACGGGCGGCACCTGACCGGACAGAGCCGGCCAGGTCCGTCGAGACGGGCCGCGATTTCGAATTCACGTCGGCGGATTTCGTCCGTATCCGCGATCTGATTCATCGCGCGGCGGGCATCTCGCTGTCGGACCACAAACGCGACATGGCGTATAGCCGTCTCGCGCGCCGCTTGCGCGCGCGTGGCATCGATACGTTCCGCCAGTATCTCGATCTGCTCGAAGCGGAAAACGATCCGGCCGAGTGGGAAGCGTTCACCAATGCGCTGACCACGAACCTGACCGCGTTCTTCCGCGAAGCCCATCACTTTCCGATCCTCGCCGAGTTCGCGCCGCGCCGCGCACAACCGGTGTCCGTGTGGTGCTCGGCGGCATCGACGGGCGAGGAGCCGTACTCGATCGCGATGACGCTGATCGAAGCGCTCGGTGAGAGCGGCGCGCGCCAGGCATCGGTGCTCGCGACCGACATCGACACCCAGGTGCTCGCCAAGGCCGGGGCCGGCGTCTACCAGTTCGACCAGGTCAAGCATCTCTCGCCCGAGCGGCTCAAGCGCTTCTTCCTGAAGGGCACGGGCGCGCATGCGGGGATGGTCAAGGTGCGTCCCGAAGTGCGCGCGCTCGTGCGCTTCGAGCAGTTGAACCTGACCGATCGCGATTACCAGTTGCGCACGCAGTTCGACGCGATCTTCTGCCGCAACGTGATGATCTATTTCGACAAGCCGACCCAGGCGCAGGTGCTCACGCGCTTCGAACCGCTAATGAAAGCGGGCGGCCTGTTGTTCGCCGGGCATTCGGAAAACTTCACGTACGTGACGCAGGCGTTCCGGCTGCGCGGCCAGACCGTCTACGAACTGACGCGCGACGCGGGCGGCGCTCGCGCGCCGTCGCGCGCCAACGCGTCCGGCGCACATAGCCTGGATCAACCGAGCGGGGTGGTCGCATGAGCAGCGCGCTGCCGATCGCTTCGAACCTGTACTACGACAACCACTTTCAGCGCCCCGGCGTGAAGCTGTTGCCCAACGAGTTCTACACCACGAGCGAAGACATGGTGCTCGTGACCGTGCTCGGCTCGTGCGTCGCGGCCTGCATTCAGGACCGCACCGCGGGCATCGGCGGCATGAATCACTTCATGCTGCCCGACGACGGCGCCGACGTCGCGCAGGCCGCGTCGGACTCGATGCGCTACGGCGCATACGCGATGGAAGTCCTGATCAACGAACTGATCAAGGCGGGCGGCCGGCGCGAGCGCTTCGAGGCCAAGGTGTTCGGCGGCGGCGCGGTGCTCGCCGGGATGACGACGATGAACATCGGCGATCGCAACTCGGAGTTCGTGCGCCGCTATCTGGCCACCGAAAAGATCCGCATGGTCGCCGAGGACCTGCAGGGCTCGCATCCGCGCAAGGTCGCGTTCATGCCGCGCACCGGTCAGGTGATGGTGAAGAAATTGCGCCTGCAGCAGGAAGCGGGTGTGGCCGAGCGCGAGCAGGCGCTCGTGCGGCAAAGCGCCGAAGCGCGCGCCGAGCGGCTCGCCGCCGCGCGCAAGCGGGTCGAGCTGTTCGCGAAGCCGGGCGCCGCCGCCGTGCGGCCGAGAATCGAACTGTTCGGCGCGAGTCCGCGCCCGACTTATTCCAACAACGCCAGAACCACAGAGGAGGCGTGAGCGCTGTGCAAAAGATCAAGGTATTGTGCGTCGACGATTCGGCGCTGATCCGCAGCCTGATGACCGAGATCATCAATAGCCAGCCGGACATGACGGTCGTGGCGACGGCGCCCGATCCGCTCGTCGCGCGCGAGCTCATCAAGCAGCACAACCCGGACGTGTTGACGCTCGACGTCGAAATGCCGCGCATGGACGGACTCGACTTTCTCGAGAAGCTGATGCGCCTGCGACCGATGCCGGTCGTGATGGTGTCGTCGTTGACCGAGCGCGGCAACGAAATCACGCTGCGCGCGCTCGAACTCGGCGCCGTGGATTTCGTCACCAAGCCGAAGGTCGGCATTCGCGACGGCATGCTCGACTACGCGGAAAAGCTCGCCGACAAGGTGCGCGCCGCGGCCCGCGCGCGCGTGCGCCAGGCCGCGCCGGCGCAGCATGCGGCCACGCAGGCCGCGCATGCGCCGGTCGGCTCCACACCGCTGTTCAACAACCCGCTTCTGAGTACCGAGAAGCTCATCATCGTCGGTGCGTCGACGGGTGGCACCGAGGCAATCCGCGAAGTGCTGCTGCCGCTGCCGCCCGATGCGCCTGCGGTGCTGATCGCGCAGCACATGCCGCCGGGTTTCACGAAATCTTTCGCGCAACGCCTCAATGGTTTGTGCCGGATTACCGTTAAAGAAGCGGAGCACGGCGAGCGCGTGCTGCCGGGGCACGCGTACATCGCGCCGGGCCACGCGCATCTGTTGCTCGCGAGGAGCGGCGCCAACTATATCGCGCACCTGTCCGACGACCCGCCGGTGAACCGGCATCGTCCGTCGGTCGATGTGCTGTTCCGCTCGGCCGCGCAGCATGCGGGCAAGAATGCGGTCGGCGTGATTCTGACCGGCATGGGCCGCGACGGCGCGGCCGGTCTGCTGGAGATGAAAAAGGCCGGCGCCTACACGCTGGCGCAGGACGAAGCGAGCTGCATCGTGTTCGGCATGCCGCGCGAGGCGATCGCACTCGGCGCGGCCGACGAAATCGCCTCACTGCCCGAGATGAGCCGGCGTGTGATGGCGCGTTTGTCGTCGATGGGCGAGCGCGTTCAGCGGGTATGATGCGAGCCGGATAAAGTGACGCGGTCGAACGCCGCAACATGGATCAAGCAAAGGGAAAGAAATGGATAAGGGAATGAAGATTCTGGTGGTTGACGATTTTCCGACGATGCGACGGATCGTCCGCAACCTGCTCAAGGAACTGGGCTACTCGAACGTCGACGAGGCCGAAGACGGGGCGGCGGGTCTCGCGCGTCTGCGCAGCGGCAGCTACGAGTTCGTGATCTCGGACTGGAACATGCCGAACCTCGACGGTCTGGCGATGCTGAAGGAAATCCGCGCCGACGCGAACCTGACGCACCTGCCGGTGCTGATGGTGACGGCCGAGTCGAAGAAGGAAAACATCATCGCGGCGGCGCAGGCCGGCGCGAGCGGTTACGTCGTCAAGCCGTTCACGGCCGCGACGCTCGACGAGAAGCTCAACAAGATCCTCGAGAAGATGGCGAAAGCCGGGAGCTGACGTGACGCCGCCGACCCAAACGCCTGGCGCCGAAGCGGGCGACGACAGCGCCGACTTCGCGTCGGACCGCATCCTCGCCCGGATCGGACAACTGACGCGCACGTTGCGCGATTCGATGCGCGAGCTTGGGATCGACAAGCATGTCGAGCGCGCGGCCGAAGCCGTGCCCGATGCGCGCGATCGTCTGAAGTACATCGCCAACATGACCGAGCAGGCCGCCGAGCGCGTGCTGTCGGCGATCGACGTCGCGAAGCCGATCCAGGAGCAGTTGCAGAAAGACGCGGGCGAGCTCGACGCCCGTTGGGAGCAGTGGTACGCGGCGCCGATCGAGCGCGAGGAAGTGCGCGCGCTGATGAACGACACGCGCACCTTTCTGCGTGGCGTGCCCGAGGCGACCGGCGCGACCAACTCGCAGCTGATGGAGATCATGCTCGCGCAGGACTTCCAGGATCTGACCGGCCAGGTGATCAAGAAGATCACCGACGTCGTCTACCTGATCGAGCAGCAACTGCTCGGCGTACTGGTCGAGAACATCGCGCTCGAGCGCCGCGAGAAGTTCGCGGCGAACGCGGCGGCGCTCGCCGCCGAGGTGTCGCCGACGGGCAGCCCCGAGCATCTGCTCAACGGTCCGCAGATCAATCCGGAAGGCAAGACCGACGTGGTGCAGGATCAATCGCAGGTCGACGATCTGCTCGCGAGCCTCGGCTTCTGATCGATGGGTTCGGCCCGGCGGGCGTGCCGGGCCGGTGGTCTTGCCGCGATTCGCGCGGGGCGCACAGTCAATGCGCACTGAATACAACGCTTCCGTACGGTTTCCCCCTGTGATTGTCGGTAAGTCGCGCGCGCGGGCGCGACTTCTTTGGGCTGAAAGGATCAGCAGGCATACTACGAGGTCAAAGCGGTACGGCACCCAGCCAGCGCAGCGCCGGGCGATCGCCCGGTGAGGGCGAGATCCCTCGGCGTTGCGGCTGCGGCGGTGCCGTATCATCTGCCTATATGCGGCCGGTTCGCGCAATCTGCGAAGCGCGCCGCGGCTTGGGAGGAACATCGTTATGTGGAGTCGTGTTCGTCGCGCCGGGAAAGTTACGGCGCTCGTGTTGCCGTGTTCGTTATTGGCCCTCGCGGCCGCGCAGTCCGCCCATGCGGCGCTGGGCAGCGCGCCGCTAACACCACCCTCCGATGCCTCGGTGTCGTCCCGTGTGGTCCAGCCCGCCAGCGCTGCGGCCCAAAGTGTCATGCGCTCTGAATCGAGCGCTGCGTCCACCACCTCTTCCACCTCCAGTTCCTATACGGTCCGCGAGACCACGTTCGGCAATGCCACCGTGGTGCGCGAATACCTGAGCCTGAATGGCGCGGTATTCGGCCTTTCGTGGCATGGTCCGCAAATGCCTGATCTCAGCGACCTGCTCGGCAGCTATTTCCCGCAGTACGTGGCCGGCGTGAAGGCGGTTCGGGCCGCGCGCGGCAATGCGCGCGGGCCGGTCAGCGTCGACGACAGCGGGCTCGTGGTGCGCTCGGGCGGCCATATGGGCGCGTTCAGCGGCGTCGCGTGGCTGCCGTCCGCGCTGCCGGCCGGCGTCAGCGGTTCCGACATCCAGTAACGGCGAGGATCACGATGCGAACCATGCACACAACCGCGAAACTCAAAGGCTGGATGCAAGCCACGCTTGCCGTGCTGCTCACGGCGACGCTCGTCGCCTGCGGCGGAGG
>DATAQT010000304.1:0-4496 GCA_036264535.1 Paraburkholderia sp.
ACCCAGTCCTCACGATTACCGCCGCTCAGGATCACCTGCATCACGGGCGCATCGCCGGCGAGTGCAAGGGGCTCCGGGTCGTCAATGGCCGTCGCTGCAAACGCCGTGGTGTTCAGCACGAGCGCGACACCGTGTTGCGCACATAGCGACTGCACGACATCGCGGCTCATCGCATCCTTCAACGACGTGATCGCGAGCGGCAGAGGATTGAGCCCTTGCGCTTCTAGCGCATCGATCAGCGCATCGAACACCGCGGTATTGGCGGCCTGCAGATGCGCCTTGTAGAACAGGATCGCGACGACCGGCCCGTCCTGCCGCCAGCGCGCCTGCCAGTCGGCGACGGTAGGCGTATCGCGCTCCGGGTGATACAGCGACGCGGCCGGCAACGCGCGCGGCGGCTCGGGTTCGTGTCCCCAGCCGAGCGCGCAATAGGCGATGCAGCGCAAAAACGCCTCGGCGTTCTGCGCCCCGCCTTCCCGCAGATAGCGCCACAGCTGCTGGCACAACTCGGCGCTCGCGGTGCTGCGCGCGAGCAGGTTCGGATCTTCCTGCAGGTCGCCGGAAAACATCGCGAGGGTTTGCCGCTTGCGCTGCGCGAGCGCGACGACCTGCTCGATGCCGTAGGGCCAATACGCTTCACCGCCAAGATGATCGACGACGACGACGCGCGCATGCTGCAACACGTCGTCGATATAGAAATCGACCGAGGCCGGCTGGCGCAGATACGTGACGTTCGCGAGCCGCACGCTCGGGAAACCGTCGCCGAGACGCGACACCACGCCTGCGAGCAGCGACAGCGTGGTGTCGGCGGAGCTGAGCACGACGATATCGGCCGGCTGCTGATCGATGCGGATCACGCCTTGCGTATCGTCGACGAAACCGCCCGGCGTCGTGCGCAGCAGATGCATGCTGGTGCGCCCGTTATGCCGTCGCGTTCGACGTCGCGCCGAGCGCCGCGTCGAACGCCTGTTGAAGCGTGGGTTGATCGAGGTCCTCGCCGATCAGCACGAAGCGGCTCGACACGCCTACGCCGTTTTCGCCCGCTTGCCAGCGCCGGTCGAAGTAGCTGTCGAAGCGCCGGCCCACGCCCTGGATCACGAGCCGCATCGCGGCGCCCGGCAACGCGGCGAAGCCTTTGACCCGGTAAATCGTGTGGTTTTCGACGAGCGTCTGCAAAGCGGCGAGCGCCGCATCGCGCGACGACACCGAAGCCTGCACGACGACCGAATCGAATTCGTCGTGGTGGTGATCAGGATCGTCGGCGGAACCGTGGTGATCGTGACGCAGGTGGATCGTCTCTTCGGACGCCGCTTCGAGACCCAACAGCGTATGCAGGTCGAGCTGGCCCTGTTGCGCGCGCACGATCTTCACCTGGGGCGGAATGTCTGCGCGAATCGCGGTTTCCACTTCACGCTGCTGAGCGTCGTCGATCAGATCGGTCTTGTTCAGAATCACCAGATCGGCCGCCGACAGCTGGTCTTCGAACAACTCGTGCAGCGGCTACTCGTGATCGAGATTCGGATCGGCCTTGCGCTGCGCGTCGACGGCGCGCGGGTTATCCGCGAACTGGCCGCTCGCGGCGGCCGGGCCGTCCACCACCGTCACCACCGCGTCGACCGTGAAGCCGTTGCGGATCTGCGGCCAGTTGAACGCCCGCACGAGCGGCTTCGGCAATGCGAGCCCCGACGTTTCGATCAGCACGTGATCGAGTTCGTCGCGTCGTTCAGCGAGCTTTTCCATCACCGGAAAAAACTCTTCCTGCACGGTACAGCACAGGCAGCCGTTCGCGAGTTCGTACAGTTGCCCTTCGGTCTCGACGCCGTTTTCATCGCAGCCGATGCCGCAGCCCTTGAGGATTTCCCGGTCGATGCCGAGCTCGCCGAACTCGTTGACGATCACCGCGATGCGCTTGCCGCCCGCATGCTGAAGAATGTGCCGCAGCAGCGTGGTTTTGCCGCTGCCGAGAAAGCCCGTGACGATCGTGACGGGGATCTTGCGCAATTGAGTTTGCATCGTGAGGTCCATCCTTGGGCGTTGCGTCGGCATGCCGGAAAAATCGCGCGTCTGTCCGCATGGGCTGGCGAATGCAACGACTGAAGCACGCGCATCATGGCCGGTGATCACAGAACACGGGGACGAACGACGGCATTGCCGCGACAACGGAAATTCTGCAGTGAGGTCATGAACGTGCCGCCGCATCCCCGCGGCGTTCGTTCTGCTTCTTCGGGCCGGTATCCGGGCTGGCGAAAGCGCCGCTTCCCCTTCCCGGCCGAGTGGTTTCTCGTCCAGTGGTGAAATGTCGACGCGGCCTTGCGCGAGGACATCGAAGCCGGCGCCGCGGCACCCGGCTATCAAGCCGGAACCGCGTTTCGCTTACCGTTGCGGGGACAGCACAGGTTAGCCGCTCCAGAGCAGATGACTCCCTGTTTCCCGTTTAACTGCATGCGCACGAACGCGCACGCGAGCACCCAAAGTGCGTGCGAGTGTAGGCCCGCGGCCTTGCGCAGTCAAGGAACGCGCCCTGCCGGAAAGCGCCGCCGACGGCTTATCCGGCAAGGCTCCATGTGCTATCGTATGCGCGCGTTTGGTGCCCGCACATGCGCTCGCGTGTGCAGTTAAACGGGAAACAGGCAGCGCGTCACGCGCTCAACCTGTGCTGTCCCCGCAACGGTAAGCGACCTGCGGCGCTCTGTTCAGTCAGCTTGAGCCGCGCATGCGTTTTTTCGATGCCACTGTCCGATCAATCCGGACGGGAAGGCAAAGCGCATGAGGCCGCCAGCCCGGATACCGGCCAGACGCGGAGGCGGCAAACGTCACGCCGCCGGCCGCCGGAATCCGCGAGGGACGGATGTGATGGCGCTGAAGCACGACGTCGCGCGTCCGTTGGCGTGTTCCGCGAGTGTTCTCGAGGGATTCGTGATGAGCCGCGTTTCGTCGCGCCCGATTCCGTAGCACCGCATGACCTCAATGTCCACCATCTCGCGCGCCATCGCGCTTCGCACCATCCCGCCTGTCACTTCATGGCGCGCGCCATGCTTGCCGCAATGAGCCGCGCGTGGCTGATCGGCGCAGGTCCCGGCGACGTCGAACTGATGACGCTGAAGGCGACCCGCGCGCTGGCACAAGCCGACGTGGTGCTGGTCGACGACCTGGTGAATCCGGAGGTGCTGCAATTCGCGCGCGCCGATGCGCTGATCGTGTACGTCGGCAAACGCGGCGGACATCCGTCCACGCCGCAGGAGGGCATCGTCGCGCAGATGCTCGAGCATGCGCGGGCCGGGCGCAGCGTCGCGCGTTTGAAAGGCGGCGATCCGTTCGTGTTCGGCCGGGGCGGCGAAGAACAGCAGGCGCTGCATGAGGCGGGCATCGACGTGGAAGTCATCAACGGCATCACAGCGGGGATCGCCGCGCCCGCGGCGATCGGCATTCCAGTTACGCACCGCGATTATGCGCAGGGCGTGGTGTTCGTCACCGGACACGGCGCGGGCAGCGGCGAGCCGGACTGGGCCGCGCTCGTCGCCACACGCATGACGCTGGTGATTTACATGGGCATGCGGCGGCTGAACGAGATCGTCGGTGCCTTGCTCGCGGCCGGCATGCGCGCCGATACGCCGTGCGCGGCGATCGAGTCCGCTACGCGTCCCGAGCAACGTCATGTGCTCGCGCAACTCGGCGACTTCGCTGAGGCGGTCGCGCGCGCCGGACTCGGCTCGCCGGCAATCGTGGTGATCGGCGGCGTGGCGTCGCTCGCGTTGGCGCGCGCAGCAGTGGACGCCGGCGCGGCACATATGACGGATGCGGGCGATGCGGCGCCCGCGGCACACAGCGTGGACGCCCAATGAAGACGCTGAGCGTCGGCATCGGTTGCCGCTTGCACAGCTCGGCCGAGCATATCGAAGCGGCAGTGCGCGCCGCGCTCGGCTCGCATACATTCGATCAGATCCGTACGGTCGCCACGGTCGACACCAAAGCCGACGAAGCAGGTCTGCTCGAATTCTGCGCACGACATGCGCTGCCGCTGCAACTGTTCAGCCGGGAACAGATCGCGGCGATGCCCCTCGCTAACCCCTCTGCGGCCGTGCGCGAGCATCTTGGGGTGGACGGCGTCTGCGAACCGTGCGCGCTGCTCGCCGCGTCGACCGAACCTGCCGCACTGGTTGCGTCTGCTGTACCACCTGACCATGCAGCACCGGACGCGCTCGTCGCGCCCACCGCCCCCGGCGCCCGCCTCCTCGTGCCCAAAACCCTTCACGCCGGCGTCACCGTAGCGATCGCCGCGACCGCTGCCGATACCGGCCACGAACCGCCAATCAACGACACTCACCAACAGGACCTTCGATGAAGACCGATCCCGAATCGCATCAACGCATGACCGAGCGCCGGCGCGAAGGCCATGAGAAGAAACAGGCCAACGCCACCGTCGAAAAAGGTCTGCTGATCGTCAACACCGGCACCGGCAAAGGCAAGACCACGGCCGCGTTCGGCATGGCCGTGCG
>DATAQT010000341.1:0-24348 GCA_036264535.1 Paraburkholderia sp.
AGCGGTGCTGGGCTTCGAATACGGCTACTCGACCGCTGAACCGAACACGTTCGTGGCGTGGGAAGCGCAGTTCGGCGACTTCGTGAACGGCGCGCAGGTCGTGATCGACCAGTTCATCTCGTCGGGCGAAGTGAAATGGGGCCGCGTGTCGGGCCTGACCATGCTGCTGCCGCACGGCTATGAAGGCCAGGGTCCGGAGCACTCGTCGGCACGTATCGAGCGTTTCCTGCAACTGTGCGCAGACCACAACATGCAGGTCGTTCAGCCGACCACGCCGGCGCAGGTCTTCCACCTGCTGCGTCGCCAGATGATCCGCCTGTTCCGCAAGCCGCTGATCGTCTTCACGCCGAAGTCGCTGCTGCGTCATAAGGAAGCCGTCTCGGATCTGTCGGAGCTCGCGAAGGGTTCGTTCCTGCCGGTCATCGGCGAAACGGACGAAGCCATCGACGCGAAGAAGGTCAAGCGCGTGGTCGCCTGTTCGGGCCGCGTGTACTACGACCTGCTCGCGCATCGCCGTGAAGCGAAGGCGAACGACGTCGCGATCATCCGTATCGAACAGCTCTACCCGTTCGCGCACAAGCAGTTCGAAGCGGAAATGAAGAAGTACGACAACGCGACCGAAGTGGTGTGGGTGCAGGACGAGCCGCAGAATCAGGGCCCGTGGTTCTACATCGAGCACCATCTGAAGGAAGGCATGAAGGAAGGGCAGAAGCTGGCGTACAGCGGCCGTCCGGCTTCGGCTTCGCCTGCAGTCGGCTACTACGCGAAGCACTACGAGCAGCAGAAGGCGCTGATCGAAGGCGCTTTCGGCCGCCTCAAGAGCGCGTCGATCGCTAAATAAAGAAATAGACGGGCCGGGAAAGCGCAGTGCGCTTTCCCGCGCCGCGCTGAACGGTCCCATGAGGTTTCAGGCGCGGCGCACACGGTTCGCAGGCGGTCGTGCTCAAGCGCCGTCACCCGATACGTATTCAGGATACTCATAATGGCTATTGTTGAAGTCAAGGTTCCCCAGCTCTCCGAGTCGGTCTCGGAAGCGACCATGCTGCAGTGGAAGAAGAAGCCCGGCGAGGCCGTCGCTCAGGACGAAATCCTCATCGAGATCGAGACCGACAAGGTCGTGCTCGAAGTGCCGGCTCCGGCAGCAGGCGTGCTCGCGCAAGTCATCTCGAACGACGGCGACACGGTCACGGCTGAGCAGGTGATCGCGAAGATCGACACCGAAGGCACCGCAGGCGCCGCCGCTGTCGAAGCCGAAGTGAAGCCGGCTCCGGTCGCCGCAGTGGCCGCGGCTCCCGCGCCGGCCGCTCAGGCTGCCGCCGCAACGGGCTCGAACACCGCTGCTTCGCCGGCTGCCGGCAAGCTGATGGCCGAGAAGGGTCTGGCTGCGGGCGACGTCGCCGGCACGGGCCGCGACGGCCGCATCACGAAGGGCGACGTGCTCACCGCGGGCGCTCCGGCTGCCAAGGCTGCACCGGCTCCGGCTGCCGCTCCGAAGGCTGCAAAGCCGTCGCTGCCGGACGTCAAGGCGCCGGCATCGGCCGACCAGTGGCTGAAGGACCGGCCGGAACAGCGCGTGCCGATGTCGCGTCTGCGTGCGCGTATCGCCGAACGTCTGCTCGAGTCGCAGCAAACCAACGCCATCCTCACGACGTTCAACGAAGTGAACATGGCGCCGGTCATGGATCTGCGCAACAAGTACAAGGACAGGTTCGAGAAGGAACACGGCGTGAAGCTCGGCTTCATGTCGTTCTTCGTCAAGGCGGCTGTTCACGCGCTGAAGAAGTTCCCGCTCGTCAACGCGTCGATCGACGGTAACGACATCGTCTATCACGGCTACTTCGACATCGGTATCGCTGTCGGTTCGCCGCGCGGTCTGGTGGTGCCGATCCTGCGCAACGCAGATCAGCTGAGCCTCGCCGACATCGAGAAGAAGATCGCCGAATTCGGTCAGAAGGCGAAGGACGGCAAGCTGTCGATCGAAGAAATGACCGGCGGTACGTTCTCGATCTCGAACGGCGGCGTGTTCGGCTCGATGCTGTCGACCCCGATCATCAACCCGCCGCAGTCCGCGATTCTCGGTGTGCACGCCACGAAGGAACGCGCTGTGGTCGAAAACGGCCAGATCGTGATCCGCCCGATGAACTACCTCGCGTTGTCGTACGACCACCGTATCATCGACGGCCGCGAAGCAGTGCTGTCGCTGGTCGCGATGAAGGATGCGCTGGAAGATCCGGCTCGCCTGCTGCTCGACCTGTAAGCGCACGTTCCACTGACACCGGCCCGCGTTTTGCGCGAGCCGGCGTCATCCGCAGTACGTCTTTAGCATTCCGCAGTACAGGAACGGCGCGCGCCACCTCGGGTGGCCCGGCGCCGTTCCGCCATCAAAGGGATTGTCATGTCCAAAGAATTTGACGTCGTCGTGATCGGCGCAGGCCCAGGCGGTTATATCGCCGCCATCCGCGCAGCGCAGCTCGGCAAGACCGTCGCATGTATCGAAAAGTGGAAGAACCCGGCCGGCACGCTGAAACTCGGCGGCACCTGCCTGAACGTCGGCTGCATTCCGTCGAAGGCGCTGCTTGCCTCGTCGGAAGAGTTTGAAAACGCGTCGCATCACCTCGCCGACCATGGTATCTCGGTCGAAAACGTGCAGGTCGATATCTCGAAGATGATGTCCCGCAAGGACGGCATCGTCGAGAAGATGACCAAGGGCATCGAGTTCCTGTTCCGCAAGAACAAGATCACGTGGCTCAAGGGCCATGGCAAGTTCACCGGCAAGACCGACGCCGGCGTGCAGATCGAAGTGAGCGGCGAAGGCGAAACCGAAGTCGTCACGGCAAAGAACGTGATCATCGCGACGGGTTCGACGGCGCGCCATCTGCCGGGCATTCCGGTCGACGACAAGCTGATCGCCGACAACGAAGGCGCGCTCTCGTTCGACACGGCACCGAAGAAGCTCGCCGTGATCGGCGCGGGCGTGATCGGTCTGGAGCTCGGCTCGGTGTGGCGCCGCCTCGGCGCGGACGTGACCGTGCTCGAAGCGCTGCCGGAATTCCTCGGCGCGGCTGACCAGGCGCTCGCAAAGGAAGCGGCCAAGCAGTTCAAGAAGCAGGGTCTCGACATCCACGTCGGCGTCAAGGTCGGCGAAGTGAAGACGAGCGAGAACGGCGTGACGATCGCCTACACGGACAAGGACGGCAACGCGCAGACGCTCGAAGCCGACCGCCTGATCGTGTCGGTCGGCCGTGTGCCGAATACCGACAACCTCGGCCTCGAATCGATCGGCCTGAAGGCCAACGAGCGCGGCTTCATCGACGTGGACGACCACTGCGCGACGGCTGTGCCGAACGTGTACGCGATCGGCGACGTGGTGCGCGGCCCGATGCTCGCGCACAAGGCCGAAGACGAAGGCGTGCTGGTCGCGGAAGTGATCGACGGCCAGAAGCCGCACATCGACTACAACTGCGTTCCGTGGGTGATCTACACCGAGCCGGAAATCGCGTGGGTCGGCAAGACGGAACAGCAGCTGAAGGCCGAAGGCCGCGAGATCAAGACGGGCCAGTTCCCGTTCATGGCGAACGGCCGGGCGCTGGGCATCAACAAGGCGGACGGTTTCGTCAAGATGATCGCCGACGCGAAGACCGACGAGCTGCTCGGCGTGCACATCATCTCGGCGAACGCATCGGACCTGATCGCGGAAGCCGTGGTGGCGATGGAGTTCAAGGCGGCGTCGGAAGACATCGGCCGTATTTGCCATCCGCACCCGTCGCTGTCGGAAGTCATGCGCGAAGCGGCACTCGCCGTCGACAAGCGCGCGCTGAACATGTAAGCACGCACGCCTGACCGATACGTAACCTGGCATCACCAAAGGCGGGCGGGGTTCACTCCCTCCCGCCTTTCTTTTTGCAGCAACACGATGAACGTCACCGAATACTACGAAAAAGAACTGCAGACGCGCGGTTATCAATCCGATCCGGCGCAGCGCGCGGCGGTCGACCGCCTGCAGCGGTGCTATGAAGAGTGGACCGAATACAAGTCGCGCCGCTCGAACGCGTTCAAGAAGCTGATCATCCACCCGGATCTGCCGCGCGGCGTCTACATGTGGGGCGGGGTGGGCCGCGGCAAGAGCTTCCTGATGGACAGCTTCTACATGATCGTGCCGCTGCATCGCAAAACGCGTTTGCATTTCCACGAGTTCATGCGCGAAGTGCATCGCGAGCTCGAAGACCTCAAAGGCCAGGCCGACCCGCTCGACGAACTCGCGCGCCGCATTGCGAAGCGCTATCGGCTGATCTGTTTCGACGAATTCCACGTCTCGGACATCGCCGACGCGATGATTCTCTACCGCCTGCTCGACAAGCTGTTCGAGAACGGCGTGCAGTTCGTGATGACGTCCAACTACGATCCCGACACGCTGTACCCGGACGGCCTGCATCGCGACCGCATGCTGCCCGCGATCGAACTGATCAAGCAGAAGCTCGACGTGATCAACGTCGATGCGGGGATCGACTATCGGCAACGTACGCTCGCGCAGGTGGAGGTCTATCACACGCCGCTGGACGCGGCCGCCGGCAAGGCGCTGCGCGACGCCTTCGCGCGCCTCGCCGCGGTGCCCGACGAAAGTCCGCTGCTGCATATCGAGAAGCGCGAGCTGAAGGCGCTGCGCCGCGCGGACGGCGTCGTCTGGTTCGACTTCGCGACGCTGTGCGGCGGCCCGCGCTCGCAGAACGACTACCTCGAACTCGCGAGCCGCTTTCACGCGGTGATCCTGTCGGACGTGCCGCAGATGTCGGTGCGCATGGCGTCGGAAGCGCGCCGTTTCACATGGTTGATCGACGTGTTCTACGACCACAAGGTCAAGCTGCTGATGTCGGCCGCGGTGCCGCCGGAGCAACTGTACGTCGACGGTCCGATGGCCAACGAATTCACGCGTACGGTGTCGCGCATCGTCGAGATGCAATCGAAGGAGTATCTCGACACGCCGCGCCGGATCGTCGATACGTCGCTGACCTGAGCAGCCATGAACAACGCGTCTTAAGGAATCGGAGTGGTCTTATATTCTGCGCACGGATGACTGGCTATCTTTTGTCGTAGTTCTGACAAAGGAGGAAGTATGAATCCGTATCGCGATATCACCGATGAAGAATGGCAGCGCGTTGAGCCGCTGCTGCCCGAACTCCGGCCGCGTACCGAAATGCGTGGCCGTCCGCTTGCCAATACCCGCTCGGTGCTCAACGGCGTGTTGTGGGTCATGTATAGCGGCGGCGCCTGGTCCGCCATGCCGCGTCGCTACCCGTCGTATCAAACCTGTCATCGCCGCTTCAAGTCGTGGCACGAATCGGGCGTGCTCAAGCACGTCACGGCGCAACTGCTCGGCGCCGCGAGCGAAGATCTCTGCAAATTGATGGAAGCGCGTATGCGCACGCACGCGAACGTGCAGCACAAGCGCACCGCGGCCGAGCGTGTGCCGGCGGCGTTCCGTGTTCCGCCCGCCGTATCCAACCCGGCACCCGCCACGCCAGTCCCTGCGTCGCCGTTCGCTTGTGCTGCATCGTTCAAGCAGGCTGCATGACCACCGCAAAGATCCACCACAATGAAA
This sequence comes from Paraburkholderia sp., assembly GCA_036264535.1. Taxonomy (GTDB): domain Bacteria; phylum Pseudomonadota; class Gammaproteobacteria; order Burkholderiales; family Burkholderiaceae; genus Paraburkholderia. The sequence goes on from DATAQT010000341.1 coordinate 5,597, forward strand.
ACGGCAGCGCGAATGGAGTTCGCCGGCCGTTTTTTTATGCTGCACGTTCTGGTGTGTCTGGCGTCATCAGCGCAGCGTGATGCGCTCATTCAAGCGATATGCGAGGCGCTACGCTCGCGCTGCACGGTCACCCTGGAATCTCACTGCTGCCTGACCCACGTCTGCGAGCGGCCGAGCAGCGCGACGCCAATATAGCCACGCACCACGAGCTTGTTCCCGCCGTCTTCGAGATGCATCTTGCATTTGTAGATCTTGCCGTTTTCCGGATCGAGAATCTGGCCGTGATCCCACGCGTCGCCATCCTTCTTCATGCTGTTGATGATGGTCATGCCGAGAACCAGTTGATCCTTGCGCGCGTCGGTGCATTCGGTGCAGCGGCGATCCGGCTGGTCGTTTGCGCCGAGACCCTTGATGACCTTGCCGTTCAGTTCGCCGTTACCGTCCCGCGTGATCTGCACGAGCGCCTTCGGCTGGCCCGTGTGATCGTCGATCGTTTGCCATGTGCCGATCGGTGTATCGGTCTGCGCCATCGCGATCACGGCGCTGGCGAGCAGGGCGCCCGCGAGCGCGGCGTGGCGGGCGTTGCGCAGCGCGAGCGCGCGAGCACTTTGAGTGAATTGCATCATTGCCTTCCTCCTTGATGTGAGGCCGCGCGATCGTGGTCGCGCGGCGTTATGGGCATCGCGGTCGGATATGCGGCACCGGCCTTCGCAATGCGAGACGATGTCAGCGGCGGCCCGTTTGCATCGTCAGCGGAGAATACGCGAAAGTGCGCACGCCGTTTGATAGTGGAGCTTCTAATCACCAGGCGGCACTTCTGAAGTGCGTTAATGCAGCTGGCAGGACACGGCGCTTTATCTGGGGACTAGCCGCAAGGTTCTATGAGAGAGAAAATGCGCCAATACCAATTTTGAGGTGAGGAGCCCGAATCTCGCGAAAGTGAGTAATAATGGCCGCCTTCTACTAAAACAAAATCTGTTCAGCAGGTAATACATGGACCGAAAGTCGAAGCTACGAGAGATTGCTCTGGCCGCATGCATCGTATTGGGGGCCCTTCAGGGCGCGAATGCACAGACTCTACCGAACAGTGGCGCAAGCAGCGCAGTCGTGTCCCAGCCGGGTACGACCACCGAGTTGCCCGACACATCGCAGGCCGGCCAGGCGGGGACCGCTGCACTGACGCCGGACGAAAACCGGCAATCCGCCACCGGCAATGTGGCGGAATTGCAGCAGATGATCCACAGCTCTGATCTAAGCGAATTGCGCACCACGTATAACGGCACCTACGGCGCGAGCATGCTGTTTTACGGCAAGGAGATGACCTACTACGTCGCGCTGTTCCAGCAGAAAAACTTCTGGCGCGTGATCAAGACGCAGGACGTCGCACGCGCCGAGCTGATCTACAAGGATTTCGTGCGGCAGACGGCGCAGCTGTCGGACGTCGAGATCCGTCGTACGCAACTCGAAGCGCAGAAAGCGTTCACGCAGCGCATGGTCGCGCTGTCGCAGGACCGCGCGAGCCGGCTGCAGGCCGACCTCGACGTCGCACGTCAACAGCAGAGCATCGTCGCGAGCCAGCAGGAGCAGAAGCGCGCCGAGGCGACCGAATTGGCGCAGCAGAAGGCCGCCGCGCAGGATCAGTTGCGCGTGGTGCAGCGTCAGGTGCACGACCTGCAGCGGCAGCTCGATAGCGGATTGCCGGTGCACTGAGCACGACGGTGTGAGCCTTGATAGATGGCTGGGACGGCGCGGGACTCGACGCGCCGTCCGGCTCGTCTGCGGGGTAGGGTTGACGGGTGCTTTTCCGCACGCGGTTAGCCGGCGCATCGCACGTCGGCCGCCGGACCTTTCTGTATTTCCACTCCTCGATTCTTCGCTGGTCTCGACGCTAGACGGCTCGACTTCAATGCCGCTTGCGCGTATCCGCCCGAGTTTTGCGCACCCGCTCGCGAGACGGCTCCGTCACGTCGACGGCGATCGGATCGCTGGCGGGGAAGCTTTCCATCAGCGCTTCGTCGAGCCGCGTATCGGCGGACGTCGACGGTGTCCGGCGCGTTCGCGCAGCGTGAGAGGTAGGCTGGCTTTTGCTGGTCATGGCGCGCTCCATCAGTGAAGGGTCAATCATTCAGCATAGCGCATCGCGGCTCCTGGCGAACGTCGGCCGAAGGGTGTAGGCGCGTCGTTTGAAACCGGCTGGCATCTATCGATAGATCACACCGCGAACCACATGAACGGGAAAAAGCCGGCGCGTACGGGACGCGTGCTCGCGGCCCACGTCATGGAAGCCGAGCTGGAACACCTGAATTGCGCGACGCAGCGACCGGCACTGCAAGTGTTCGACGCCGCCTAATGGCGGCGCCGCGTGCTGGCGGTCAAGGGGAGGTTCGAGCTGACCGGGCGGCAGCTGAGGCAACTGGGGAAAATTCTGCGGCGCCTCGATTCGTCCACGGAATTAGCGAGGCGCGGCCGTTACCGCTTTTTCGTATTTATTCCTGATTGCCGCCGGGGCTGCCGCCGCCGTGGTTGCCGCCATGATTGCCACCTTCGCCGCCGGTGCCGAACAGACGCCGGCGCCGCGTGACCACAACCGGGCCGTCGGAGTTGCCGCTGCCGCGCTCGCTCGGCGAGCGCTCCGACGACGACGACGCGCCATACGACTCACGCGGCTCGCGCGGTTCACGATGCTCGCGCGAACCATGCGGGCCGCGCGTTCCGTGCTCGCCGTGCGAGGTTCGGCCGGCGCGCGGCGCCGGCCGCGTGCCGGTGTCGAGCTGGATCGTGGAGATCGCCCGCTTGTAGATGCCTTGCAGGCCAACCGGCGTGCGCAGCATCACCAGGTACTGATCGAACGACTCGATGCATCCGGTCAGGCGGATGCCGTTGACCAGATAGATCTCGACGCGCTTTCGTTCCTTGCGCGCAGCGTTCATGAAGTCGTTTTGCGGATGCGATTCTGCGGAAGCCATGGACAATTCAGGTTAGATAGACGGTGGTTCGCCGCGATTTTACCCTTTCTACTCTAGACGGGGGCAGAACGCGTCGACGGGGCGAACTTTGCCCACTATAACGACTTGTGAGCACATAAGCATCCGATAACGCGGCGCTGTAACGTTGAGTTACGAATCTGCTGATCAATGGCGTCTTCTTCCGGCCTCTCCAGGCATTGCCGGCAAGTCTGGTGGAAAAGGAAGAACATGGCGGTGTGTTACCCGACCAGCGCGGCGGCGTCAAAGCGCCGCCAGAAGCCCGGCAATCCAGACGCGACGACGGCGGTGGAATAAACCGCGCGATCGCGGCGTTAAGTCCAGTATGGCAGCACCGCATATCGCGGCCTGCCGCTCGCCGCGCCGGTCGGTGGATCGCGCGCCGGGCATCTGCCAGGAGACTCACCATGAAAGCATCCCGTATTCTGTCGGCGCTCTTCGTGCTGCTCGCGCTCGCGTGCGGCTCGCTCGCGCACGCCGGTGATACCGACAACGCGGCGTCGGGTTCGAGCAGCAACAGCAACAGCAGCGGCGGCGGCTACTGACGCCGCGACCGGGCCTGGCACACCGGGTGACATTCGAAGCCGAAGTGATCGCGTGGCTGCCGCAGTTGCGCCGCTATGCGCGCGCACTGACGGGCGACCACGCCTGGGCCGACGATCTCGTGCAGGATACGGCGGAGCGTGCGCTTGCGCGCTGGTCGGCATTCCGGCCGAACAGCAACCTGCGCGCGTGGCTGCTGACGATCCTGCGGCATCTGTACATCGACCAGTTGCGCGGCCGCCGCGAGATCGCAGTCGACGACGAAAGCGCGCCGTGGCGCAATCTCGAGGCGCCGCGCGGCGAGGTCGACGGCCTGGTGCTGCGCGACGTGCAGCGCGCGCTGTACTGCCTGCCGCACGAGCAGCGCGAGGTGCTGCTGCTGATATGCGTCGAGGAGCTCTCGTACCAGGAGGCGTCGAGCGCGCTGGGAGTGCCGATCGGTACAGTGATGTCGCGGCTGTCGCGCGCCCGCGAGCATATGCGCGCGTTGCTGTGCGAGGAGCCGCAGGGGCCGATGCAGGGACCGCATCCCGGTGCGCCACAGACGGCGCATAAGATCGCGCCGCTGAAAGTGGTGAGAAACCGATAATGAACAACGACGACTTCGATTCCGGCCTGCCCGACGAGCTCGATCTGCGCGCGCTGTCGGCCTATGTCGATGACGAGTTGCCGGAAGACCAGCGCGCCGCGATCGAAGCGCAGCTTCGCGAGCATCCGCAGGCCGCCGCGCGCGTCGCCGCGTGGGGCGCGCAGAAGGCGGCGCTGCGCGCGCTGTGCGGCGCGCCGGCGAGCGATGCGCGGCAAGCGCAAGCAGAGCAACACACGCACGATCGGCAGCAGACCGCCGAACCCGAGGAGCGATATCACGCAGCCCGCCAGCCTGCGGCGGCGCTGGAGCCGGCCTTCATCGTGGTGCGTCGGACCCGGCCGTGGTGGCAGCGCGTGGGTCTCGCCGCCTGCTGGCTCGCGCTCGGCGCCGGGCTCGCGCTGGCGCTCGGTCCGCTTGCGCCGCGGCTGACCGGCGGCAATTGGGGCGGCTTCGGCGCCCAGCCGGCCGGTTTCGCGCAGCGCGCGGATGTCGCGTACGCGGTGTACACGCCGGAGCGGCGCCATCCGGTCGAAGTCGCCGCGAGCGAAGAGGAGCATCTGATCACCTGGTTGTCGAAGCGGCTGAACCGCCCGCTGTCGGTGCCGTCGCTACAGGAGTATGGTTATTCGCTGGTGGGCGGCCGCCTGTTGCCCGGCGAGGCCGGACCGGCCGCGCAGTTCATGTACGAGGACCAGAGCGGTGCGCGCCTGACGCTGTACGTGACCGGCATCGCGCGCGACGAAACCGCGTTCCGCCTGTTGCGCGACGGCAACCGTCGCACTTTCTACTGGATCAGCGACGGCATGGGCTACGCGCTGTCCGGCGCGATCGCGGAAGGCAAGCTGCGCGAGATCGCGATCGACGTGTGTAGCGCGCTCGGTGGTAAGCCTGAGACCTGGCAGCAGTAGCGGCCCGTAGCGTGTCGTGAAGGCTGGCGCGACGGCGCCCGCCGCTTGCCCGACAAGGAGACGCCTTGCCCCAGACGCTGCCGCCCAACCTGTCCGCTGCGCAGTTCGATCGCGCGCTCGCCGGCTGGCGCGCGATCGTCGGCGACGCGCACGTGGTGAGTTCCGATGCCGGCCTCGCGGCCTATCTCGATCCGTTCGCGCCCGGCGAGCCAGGCGCGTTTGCCGCCAGTGCCGCGCTGCTGCCCGCGTCGGTCGATGAAATCCGCGCGGTGCTGCGCATCGCCAATCAATACCGGATTCCGCTGTGGACCGTGTCGACCGGGCGCAACTTCGCGTACGGCGGCGCCGCGCCGCGTCTGACCGGCTCGGTCGTGCTCGACTTGCAGCGCATGAACCGCATCCTCGAAGTCAACGAAACGCTCGCCTATGCGCTCGTCGAACCGGGCGTCAGCTATTTCGATCTGTACGCGCATCTGCGCGACAAGGGCTACAAGCTGTGGGTCGATCCGCCCGCGGCCGGCTGGGGCAGCGTGGTTGGCAACACGCTCGAGCGCGGCTTCGGCTACACCGACTATGGCGATCACGCGGCCACGCAATGTGGCATGGAAGTGGTGCTCGCCAACGGCGAGGTGCTGCGCACCGGCATGGGCGGCATCGAGATCGGCACCGCGTGGCAGTTGTATCAGCCGGGCTACGGGCCGTCGTTCGATGCGATGTTCATGCAGTCGAACTACGGCATCGTCACGAAGCTCGGCGTGTGGCTAATGCCCGCGCCGCCCGCGTATCTGCTCGGCGAAATCCAGTTTCGTCGCGAGGCGGATCTGGAGGCGATCGTCGAAATTCTGCGGCCGCTGCGGCTCGACGGCACGATCGGCAATCATGCGGTGATCGAGGGCGGATTGCGGCGCGCGGCGGGTCTGTCAGCGCGCCGGCAGTGGTACGACGGCGCGGGCGCGATGCCCGAGACCGCGGTGCAGGCCATGCTCGCCAAGCTCGGCGTCGGGCGCTGGAACCTGCATTTCGCGCTGTACGGCACGCCGGAGTTGATCGACGCGCGCTATGCGCAGATCGAGCGCGCCTTCGCGCGGGTGCCGCAGGCGCGGCTGGCGGCGGCGCGTTATACGGGCGATGCGCCGCCGACCGGTGGCGGCGACCGCAACATGGCCGGCATTCCCGCGATGACCGCGTTTCGCATGCTCGACTGGCGCGGCGGCGCGGGCGCGCACGTCGACTTCGCGCCGATCTGTCCGGCGACCGGGCGCGACGCGATGCGCCAGTACACGATGGTGAAGACGCGCGCGGCGGAATACGGTTTCGATTACTACGGCGGCTTCACGGCCGGGGCGCGGCATCTGCATCACATCTTCGCGGCGATTTTCGATCGTGACGACCCGAACCAGGTGGAGCAGGCCGGCGCGCTGTTGCGCTCGCTGATGAGCGATGCGCGCGCGGCCGGCTATGGCGAATATCGCGCGCATCTCGCGTATATGGATTTTGCGGCCGCGCAATACAGCTTCAACGATGGGGCGTTGCTGCGCTTCGCGGAAACGCTGAAGGATACGCTCGACCCGAACGGCATTCTCGCGCCGGGCAAGCAGGGCATCTGGCCGGCGGCATGGCGCGACCGGCGCGGGTACACGTGAACGACGAGCGCGGACTCGCACGGCTAACTGAAGCGCAAACTGAACGAGACGAGCACGCCAATGGATCGACGCACTTTCATGCTCACCGGCGCGTGGCTCTCGACGGCCGCGGGCGGCGCATGGCCGTGGCTTGCGCAAGCGGCCGCATGCGCCGACAACGCGCGCACCCTCGCGATCGTCGACTCGACGCTCGAATGCGGCGCATCGTTCGCGCGCTATGCCGCGCATCTGCGCTTGCCGACCTTCGACACCGGCGACGATGCCGGCGCGTTGTGGTTCACCACACTCGCGCCGCTGCTCGACGCGGGCAAAACTTCGCACGCGGCTCCTTCGCTGATCGGTTTTACGCGCGCGTCCGATTACTTCGTCCTGCAACACCTCGCGCTTCGCACGACACGTTTCGTTGAACATAGTCACGAAGAGCGCGAGGAGCTGCATGCGCAACCCGCTTACGTGGCCTTCGCGTTGACGCCGCGCAGCGCGCGCGGCTAGAACTTATAGGCCCTGTTCTTCGGATCGAACGTCGAATCATCGAACGTCTTCGGCGTGATGCTCTCGAACACGATCCGCTCGAACAACTTGCCGTCGTTGTCGTAAGACTCGACGCTGCGAAAGAACGGATGGCGCAGATCGAGCCCGAGCGTTTCCTTCTTCGCGTAGAACTGCGGCTGGCCGACTGGCGTTTCGAACGTGAAAGCGACGACGCGCACGCCGTCGATCGTCTTCACTTCGATCTGCGTCGAGCGCGGCAAGCCGGCTTCGGTGTATTTCCTGCCTTCGCTGAGATACTGGTCGGCAACGTACTCGGTGCCGAGATCGCGCACGCTGTGATGCGATTGCGAGTGCGCGAGCACGCCGCTCAGCGACGTCCACAATGGCATCACGTTCATGATGCCGCCTAGGTGGCCATACATTTCGTCGCCGCGCTTCGATTCGTCGTAGATGATTTCCTGGCCCGCGTGCGCGCCGCCGGGCAGCCACTTCGCGTAGATCCGCAGCGGGTCGTGCGCGACTCGCACCAGCATGTGATCGGGCTTGTCGGGCCACACGCCGCGAATGCGTTCCGAGCGCGACATCGTGAACTCGTACGACGGGTAGCCGTTCGGCCCTTCCTTGATATAACGCGGCAGCGCGAGCGGATCGAGCGACTGGAACAGCGCGACCAGTTGCGCGTCATCGAGTTTTCCGAGCGCGCCGCTTTGCTGCGCGGCGCGCAGCCATTTCACCTGGCTGTCGAGCGAGAGCTTGCCGACCTGCGCGGCTGGCGTGGTCGGCGGCTTGACGGCGCTCGCGGTATCGAGCGGGGGCGGGTGGTCGTCGTTCTGCGCGAAAGCTGTCGGCACCGAAAGCAGGGCGGCGCTGGCCAGCAGCGCACTCATCAACGAACTTCCCCACGCGCGTTGCCTCATGAATGCCTCCAGAAAGGTGCCACGGCCGATAAGGCAATAACGTAGCAACGCAAGCCTTATTCCCGTCAGGCAGTCTTCTGTTTCGCGAGTTCCTCGTCGCGCAACGCACGGCGCAGAATTTTGCCGACGTTGGTTTGCGGCAACTCGTCGCGGAACTCGACGAGCTTCGGCACCTTGTAGCCGGTCAGGTTCTTGCGGCAGTACGCGATCACCTGCTCGGCGGTCAGCGTTGGGGTGCGTCGCACGATGAAGACCTTCACGCGCTCGCCCTGTGCGGGGTCGGGCACGCCGATCGCCGCGACTTCGCGCACGTCCGGATGCGCGGCGATCACGTCCTCGATTTCATTCGGATATACGTTGAAGCCCGACACGATGATCATGTCCTTCTTGCGATCGATCAGCCGGATAAAGCCGCGCGAATCCATCACGCCGATGTCGCCGGTCGCGAGCCAGCCGTCGTCGTCGATCACCTTCGCGGTTTCGTCGGGACGGTTCCAGTAGCCTTTCATGACCTGCGGACCCTGCACGCACAATTCGCCCGCCTCGCCGATGTTGGCCCAGCTGCCGTCGTCCCTTCTGAAGCGCACCTGGGTGGATGGCGCGGGCAGCCCGATCGAGCCTTCGAAGTCGCGCAGATTGGTCAGATCGACCGGATTCATCGATACGATCGGCGAGCACTCGGTAAGCCCGTAGCCCTCGACGATCGGCTTGCCCGTCACGGCCTTGAAGCGTTCGGCGACGGCTTTCTGCGTCGCCATGCCGCCCGCCATCGCGAGCTTCAGGTCGGAGAAGTCACGCCGGCAGAATTCCTCGTTGTCGAGGAATGCGTTATAGAGCGTGTTGACCGCGGTCATGCCGGTGAATTTTTCGTGACGGATGATCATCATCACGCGCTTCATGTCGCGCGGATTCGCGATCAGGATGTTGCGCCCGCCGAGCCCCATGAAGATCAGCGCGTTCACGGTCAGCGAGTAGATGTGATAAAGCGGCAACGGCGTGAGCACCGTTTCGCCTTCGCCGGACAACTGCCCCGCGGCCCACGCCTTCGCCTGCAACAGATTGGCGATGATGTTCCGGTGCGTGAGCATCGCGCCTTTCGCGACGCCGGTCGTGCCGCCCGTGTATTGCAGGAACGCGATGTCCTCATGCGTCGCGCGCACCGGCGTGAGCGGTCTCGAATAGCCGGTCGAAAGCGCTTTCAGGAGCGGCACCGCCTGCGGCAGCTTGTAGGCGGGCACCATCTTCTTCACGCGACGCAGCATGAAATTGAGCAGACGTCCCTTCGGATTGAGGCCGTCGGCGAGCAGATCGCCGAGGCCGGTCACGATCACGTTGCGCACCTTGGTGCCGGGCAAGGCGTCTTCGACCGTCTTCGCGAAGTTCTCGAACACGACGATCGTCTGCGCGCCGCTGTCTTTCAGCTGATGCGCGAGTTCGCGCACCGTGTAGAGCGGATTCACGTTGACGACCACGGCGCCCGCCTTGATCGTGCCGAACAGTGCGACCGGATACTGGAATGTGTTCGGCAGCATGATCGCGACCCGCTCGCCCGGCTGCACGCCGATGCTTTGCAGGTACGCCGCGAACGCGGTCGCCTTGCGGCCGAGCTCGCCGTACGTCAGGTTCGCGCCGACGCTCACGTACGCGACGCGCTCGCGGAACTGCGCGACGCATTCGTCGAAGAACTGGCCGATCGACTCGTATTGCGTGACGTCGATCTCGCGCGGCACGTCGCGCGGGTAGGACGCGTACCAGATGCCGTCGGTATTCGGCGCGCGGTTCGGCACATTAGTGCCGCCCGAGTCGGGCCGGTGCGGCGGAGCCTGGGTGGGCTGGGTCATCGGTTGTCTCCTGAAATGTTGGTATCCGGTGCCGCGCTAGCGTTCAAGAATCGCGACCACCCCCTGGCCGCCCGCCGCGCAGATCGAGATCAGCCCGCGCGCGCTGCCGGCCGGCTTGTCGAGTTGCGCGAGCATCTTCGCCAGCGTGGCGACGATGCGTCCGCCCGTCGCCGCAAACGGATGGCCGGTCGCGAGCGAGCTGCCGTTCACGTTGAGTCTCGCGCGATCGATCGTGCCGAGCGCGCCGGCGAGGCCAAGCTGCGTGCGGCAATATTCGTCATCCTGCCATGCCGTGAGCGTGCACAACACCTGGGCCGCGAACGCCTCGTGGATTTCATAGAAATCGAAGTCCTGCAACGCGAGCCCCGCGCGCGCGAGCATGCGTGGCACCGCGTAGGCGGGCGCCATCAGCAGGCCTTCCTTTTTGTCGAAGAAGTCGACGGCCGCGGTTTCCGACCAGCTCAGATACGCGAGCACCGGCAAGCCGCGCTCGGCCGCCCACGCTTCGCTCGCGAGCAGCACGGCGGACGCGCCGTCGGTGAGCGGCGTCGAATTGCCCGCCGTCAGCGTGCCGGCGTCGCGATCGAACACCGGTTTCAGATTCGAGAGCTTCTCGAGCGACAGGTCGGCGCGCAGGTTGTTGTCGCGCGAAAGGCCTTTGTACGGCGTCATCAGATCGTTGACGAAGCCGCGCTCGTAAGCGTCGGCCAGCTTGCGATGGCTCTCGTACGCGAGCACGTCCTGCGCCTCGCGCGAGATGTTCCAGCGCTTGGCCATCAGCTCGCAATGTTCGCCCATCGACAGCCCCGTGCGCGGCTCGCCGTTGCGGGGCAGGAGCGGCTTGAAGAACATGCCGGGCCGTAGCTTGCTGAGCGCGCCGATCCGCTGGCCGGTGCTCTTGCCGCGATTCGCTTCGAGCAGGATTTTGCGCATGCGCTCGTTGACGCCGATCGGCGCGTCGGAGGTGGTATCGACGCCGCCCGCGATGCCCGCCTCGATCTGCCCGAGCGCGATCTTGTTGGCGACGAGAATCGCGGCTTCGAGGCCGGTGCCGCAGGCCTGCTGCACGTCGTAGGCGGGCGTTTCCTTCGCGAGCGTGGTGGACAGCGTGGACTCGCGCGTCAGGTTGAAATCGCGTGAATGCTTGATGACGGCACCCGCCGCGACTTCGCCGAGACGCAGGCCGTGCAGGTCGTAGCGATCGATCAACCCTTGCAGCGTGAAGCTCAGCATGTCCTGATTCGAGGCGCTCGCGTACGCGGTGTTCGAGCGGGCAAACGGAATCCGGTTGCCCCCGACGATGGCGACGCGGCGCACAGCGGGTTGCGGGTGGGACATGCTCGGCTCCTTGGGTTGTTGCCGGGTTACTGGACTACAGGCCTACAGGTCTACGGGCCGGTTGGACGAGGCGCACGGCGCGCTCGCGGCTCATAGCAGCCGCCACTGCATGCGCCCGCGCAAATGCGGCTTTTCGCCGGCGATATCGCGCACTTCGATGTCGCGTTCGATCAGCGACGGCGATGCGCTCCACAGCGACGCTTCGCCCGGCAGCAGCATCGGCACCTTGAACTCGGCGCTGAGCGTCGCTTCGGCGAGCGGCTTGGGCGGTTGCAACGACGACGCGGCGCGCGCGAGCGTCCACATGCCATGCGCGATCGCGCGCGGAAAGCCGAACGCTTTCGCCGACAGCGCGCTCATGTGGATCGGGTTGTAGTCGCCCGACACGTCCGCGTAGTCGCGGCCCAGTTGCGGCGCGAGCTGCCAGCGCGCGATCCGTTGCAGGGGATCGGGGCCGAGCGTCAGCGCTTCGAGCGGATGGCCGATCGCCGGCACCGCGCGCTTCAGATAGATGCTGTCGCCGTCCCACACCGCCTCGCCGCGTCGATAGATGCGCGTATGCACCGCGAACGCCTGACCTTTGTCGTGACGCAGCAGCGCGCCGAATTCGACCTCGATGCGCAGCAGGTCCTTGTACGCGAGCGGCCGGCGCAGCCGCACGTGATTGGCCAGATGCACGAGGCCGAGCGCGGGCCACGGAAACGCGGGGTCGGTCAGCATCAGCAGATGCAGCGGAAACGCCAGCAGATGCGGATAGGTGAGCGGTACGCCGTGCTCGGGGATGAAGCCGCACACACGCGCGTAGCGCCACACCGGGCCGGGGTCGAGCACGACGGCGGGGCGCACGAGCCGCAGCGCCGGCAGCCGCGAGTCGCGGCCGCGCTTGACGATGCCTGTCAGCGCGCGCCCATACAATTTCGCCGGCGCGGGCAGCGCTTCGACGACGATGGTTTTCGGCCGCGTGCCGTCGCCGCCCGGTGCGGGCGCAAGCTGACGGCTGCCGAACGGATCACCCGGTTCGCCCATGCTGTTGCTCCCGTTCAGGCGCCGATCAGGCTTTGACCGCACACGCGCACGACCTGGCCCGTCACGCCCGCCGAGCCCGGATGCGCGAGCCACGCGATGGTCTGCGCGACGTCGACCGGCTGGCCGCCCTGGCTCATCGAGTTCATGCGGCGGCCGGCCTCGCGGATCGCGAGTGGAATCTTCGCGGTCATCTGCGTTTCGATGAAGCCGGGCGCGACCGCGTTGATCGTGATGCCGCGGGCGCGCAGCGGCTGCGCCATGCTCTCGACGCGGCCGATCACGCCAGCCTTCGACGTCGCGTAGTTGGTCTGGCCAGGATTGCCCGCCATGCCGCTGATCGACGACACCGCGACGATGCGCCCGCCGTCGCGCAGGATGCCGCCCGCGAGCAGCGCGTCGTCGATGCGCTCCTGCGCGCTCAGGTTGATGTCGATCACGCTTTGCCACGCCGTGTCGGTCATCTTCGCGATGGTCTTGTCCTTCGTGATGCCGGCGTTGTGCACGACGATGTCGACGCCGAGCTCGTCGAGCGCGGCGGCGATGTGCGCGGGCGCTTCGGGCGCGGCGATGTCGTACGCGAGCGCGCTGCCGTTCAGCTGACGCATCGTCGCATCGAGCGCGCCGCGCGCGGACGGAATGTCGAGGCCGATCACATGCGCGCCCTCGGCCGCGAGCACGCTCGCGATCGCCGCGCCGATGCCCCTCGCGGCGCCCGTGACGAGCGCGCGGCGGCCGGCGAGCGGCTGGCGCCAGTCGAACGGGAGCGCGTCGTGCGGGGCGACGACGTTGGCCGCGATCCGCACCACCTGAGCCGACACGTACGCCGAGCGCGGCGACAGGAAAAAGCGCAGCGTCGTCTCGATGCCGCTTTCCGAGCCTTGCGCGACGTACACGAGATTCGCGGTGATGCCGCGCCGCGCTTCCTTGCCGAGCGAGCGCACGAGCCCTTCGAGCGCGCGCTGGGCGGTCCACTGACGCGGGCTCGCGCAGGCCTCGGGCGGCCGGCCGAGCACGACGATGCGCCCGCACTTGCCGAGCGAGCGCAGGGTATCGTGGAAAAAGCCGTGCAGCGGTTCGAGCAGGCTGCTGTCGTCGATCCCGCTCGCGTCGAACACCAGCGCGGCGAGCCTGCCGGGCGAACCGGCTTCGGCCGGCTCGAAGCGGCCTGTCATCAGGCCGTGGCGACTGGCGAGCGGCACCCACAGCCCGGCGCTTTCGTGCGCGACGCTGGTCATGCCGATGCTCGCGATCAGACTCGCGAGCGCGTCGAGAAGGTGTGGCTCGCGGCCCGCGCCGACCGCGATCAGACCGTCGAACTCGGGCCGGTCCGCGCGATAGCGCCGCAGCACCTCGGGCTTCGGCAAGCCGAGCGAGCGCGCCAGACGGCCACCGAACGGCGAGTTGACGAACTTCAGGTAGGAGTCGTTCATGTTATCGGTTGCTCCGCTGGACGCGCCGTGCCCAGCCTCCGTGTTGTTCAGGGGCGTCGGACGTGCGTCAGTGTGCCTTGAGTTGCGTGACTCGGGTACGGTTTGCCGCGCCGCGTCGATAGTTTATTCCGCGTGAGCGCGCTCATCAGGCCGCCAGCTCCAGCGCCTTTTCGAGCGCTTCCTTGCGCTTTTGCAGACTCGCGAGCATGTCGAAGTCGGCGGGGAAATCGTCGACCTTGACGACCTGCGCGCTAAAGCGCGCGTAGTCGTCGAGCACGCGCCGTTCGTCCGTATCGATGAGGCCCCGGCGTTGCGCCGCATCGGTCCACGCGGCGAGTTGCGGCAGGCTTTGCGGCATCGGTTCGAGCAGACCTTGCCGCACCGCGTCGCGCAGCTTCTGCTCGATCTGCGTGAACTGCGGATTCAGTGCGAACACGAGCTCGCCATAGCCGAGCGCGTCGACGTCGGGATGCGGCACGTACGAGTCGGCGACGAGCCGCTCGCGCGCGGCGCCGGGCGTTTGCATCAGCTCGGCGATCTCGCCGCCGAGCCGGTCCGACGGCTCGCGATGCGGCAGCCCGAACGGGAACGCGAGCGCGCGTACGAGTGTCGCGGCGACGCGGTTCGGGTAGTTCGCGAGCACGCCGTCGAGCGCCTGCTGCGCCTGGTAGAGCGCATCCTCGACGCCCCAGCGCACGAGCGGCAGGTCGTCCTGCTGACGACCTTCGTCTTCGAAACGCTTGAGCGTCGCCGAGATCAGATACAGCTGCGAGAGCACGTCGCCGAGGCGCCCCGAGAGGCGTTCACGGCGCTTCAGATCGCCGCCGAGCACCAGCATCGAGACGTCGGCGAGCAACGCGAACACGGTCGACAGCCGCGTCGCCGCGCGATAGTACGCGTGGAGCGGCGCATAGGCGCGGCGCGGCTTCGCGATCAGCGCGCCGCCGGTGAGCCCGTAAACGACGCTGCGCACCACATTCGACACCGTGAAATTCACGTGCCCGAAGAATGCCGCGTCGAACTCGCGCAAGGCCTTCGCGCGATCGGGCTCGCGCGTCGCGGTCATTTCCTTCAGCACATACGGATGGCAGCGAATCGCGCCCTGGCCGAAGATGATCAGGCAGCGCGTCAGAATGTTCGCGCCTTCGACGGTGATCGAGATCGGCACCTGCTGATACGCGCGCGCCAGAAAGTTCGACGGTCCCATGCAGATGCCTTTGCCGGCGGTGACGTCCATACCGTCGTTGATGACCCGGCGGGCGCGCTCGGTGATGTGATATTTCGCGATCGCTGAAATGACGGACGGCTTCTCGCCGAGATCGACGGCCTGTGCGGAGAGGCGGCGCGCGGCGTCCATCACGTACAGGTTGCCGCCCATGCGGCCTAGCGCTTCCTGCACGCCCTCGAACTTGCCGACGGCAGTACGGAACTGGCGGCGGATCGCCGCATACGCGCCGGTGCCGCGCACCGCGATCTTCGCCATCCCGACATTCGACGACGGCAGCGAGATCGCGCGGCCCGCCGCCAGACACTCCATCAGCATGCGCCAGCCGTTGCCGACCTGCGCGCCTGCGCCGATCACCCAGTCGAGCGGAATGAACACGTCCTTGCCCGAGTTCGGGCCGTTCTGGAATACCGCGTTCAACGGCCAGTGACGGCGGCCGATGTCGACGCCGGGGTGATCGGTCGGAATCAGCGCGCAGGTGATGCCGGGCTCGTCGTTCGCACCGAGCAGATGGTCGGGGTCGAGCGCGCGGAACGCGAGGCCGAGCACGGTCGCGATCGGCCCGAGCGTGATGTAGCGCTTGTCCCACGTGACGCGAAAACCGAGCGTCTCGCGGCCTTCGTGCATGCCCTTGCAGACGATGCCGACGTCGGGGATCGCGGCGGCGTCGGAGCCGGCATACGGGCTCGTCAGCGCGAAGCAGGGGATTTCCTCGCCGCGCGCGAGACGCGGCAGGTAGTGGTTCTTCTGCGCCTCGGTGCCGTACTGCATCAGCAGCTCGGCCGGGCCGAGCGAGTTCGGCACCATCACCGAGACGGCCGCGGCCGAGCAGCGCGTCGCGAGCTTCATGATGACCTGCGAATGCGCGTACGCGGAGAACTGTTTGCCGCCGTACTGCTTCGGAATGATCATGCCGAGAAAGCCGCGCTCCTTGATGAACCGCCACGTTTGCGGCGACAGGTCCTGCCAGATCATCGTGGTTTCCCAGTCGTTGGCGAGATCGCATAGCTGCTCGCATTCGACGTCGAGGAACGCCTGCTCTTCGGCGCTTAGCGTGGCCGGGCCATAGCCGAGCAGCGTGTCCCAGTGCGGGCGGCCCGAGAACAGCTCGGCGTCCCACCAGACCGTGCCGGCTTCGATCGCGTCGCGCTCGGTCGGCGACATCTCCGGCAGGATCTTGCGGAACGTCTCGAGCACCGGTCTGGCGAGCCATGCGCGGCGCAGCGGCCTGATCGTCAGCACGAGGGCGGGGAGCACGAACACGATCGCGAGCAGTATCGTGAGTAGCGGGCCTGCCGCGCCGCTGAGGTGCGCGGCCGCGACCCAGACCGTCAGCGCCGCGAGCCACCACGATGCGCGGGCCTGAACGTAGACGAGGGCGAGTGCGGCGATGACGAGCGCCAGGATGAACCACGGCATGACGTTTCCTCCTTTGTCGTTGCTGCGTGCTGCTGCGAACGCGCTAGCTGGCGCGGCACGTCTCTTCCTGCGCGCAAGCCACCGCGCCTTCCGCGCCGCCTTCGGTCGCATCGCCGAGCACCGCGGCGAACGCGGCCAGTTGCGTGCCGTCCGGCAGCGGCGCCTTCAGCGCGGCGACCATCAGCGACGCCAGGCGTGCGATCAGTTGCAGATCGTTCATCGACTTGCCTTGCGAGAACTCGGCAATCAGGCTGTCGGTATCGGTGCCGGCGAGCACCCCTGACAGCGCGCCGATCGCAAAATGCAGCCGCCAGCCGAGCTCCTCGCGCGGCAGATGCGGCAGCGCGCGCTGGAACGCGTCGAAAAAGCGCACCGCCACCGACTCGTAATGCGCATTCAGAAAGTCGCGGATGAACGATGACGGATCGGTGTAGGCGCGCCCGAGCAGACGCAGAAACGCCTTGCCGCCGACATGCGGATCGCGCGACAGACGCAGCGCCGGAATGAACATCGCGCCGAGCACGTGCTCGCAGGTGAGGCGCGCGCCGAGCATGACGTCGAAGCGGTCGAGCAGCTTCAGACGCGCCTGGTTCAGCTGATCGAGCCGGCGCGACAGCATCGAGTGAATCAGCGACTCCTTGGTGCCGAAGTGATAGTTGACCGCCGCGAGATTGACTTCGGCGCGCGCAGTGATCTGGCGCAGCGACATCGCCTCATAACCGCATTCGATGAACAGCGTCTCGGCGGCGTCGAGAATGCGCGACTTCGTATCGCCGGCCTGCCGGCCGGTTGTGCGACCTGCCATCTTGCGTCTCCCTGTTGCCGGGTCTGCCGGCTCGCAAACAGGCGATTCAAATCGATATTTGAAACGACCGTTTTTTTAGGATAAGAAAGGATGGTCGGTGCGATCAAGGGTCGGGCTCGACTAACTCCTCTAGAGGACCGGGTCGTGGGTCTTTGTTTATGAAGCGCGCGGCACGTCATGCCGCGCGGAATAAAAAAGGCCGTTCCGAACGAATCGGAACGGCCTCGTATTGCCTTGCGATGTTATCTGGCCTCGCGCTCGACCCGGTACCCGGGTCCAACGCGTTGACGAGCTCTTAAACCTGTCCGCCGACCGCGCCGCCCGTCGCGCCGGCGTCGACGACTTCACGCGCGGACTGCGTCATGTCGATGCCGCGGCGCTCGCGACTGAACGGAATCAGCGCGCAGATCACGATCGCGACGATGCCGATCACGACCGCCATCACCAGCGCATAGTCGTTGTTGTGCACTTCGGCGATTTTCGCCTGCAGCGGACCGTTGACCGACGCGATCAGATTGCCCAACTGATACACGAGACCGGGGAAGGTAGCGCGGATTTCATCGGGCGAAATTTCGTTCAGGTGGACCGGAATCACGCCCCAGGCGCCTTGCACCGAGATCTGCATCAGGAACGCGCCGAGCGCGAGCAGCACCGGCGTGGTCGAGAAGGCCCACAGCGGCAGCACCGGCAGCGCGATCAACGCGGCGATGAAGATCGCGCGCTTGCGGCCGATCTTCTCCGACGCCCAGCCAAAGAACAGACCGCCGCAGATCGCGCCGATGTTCAGCGTGATCGTGATCCACGACACCGTGTGCGCGTCGAACTTGTGTTGTACGCGCAGGAAAGTCGGATACAGATCCTGCGAGCCGTGCGAGAAGAAGTTGAACGCGGTCATCAGGATGATCGCGTAGAGCGACAGGCCGACGTTCTGCTTGAGCGTGGCGACGAGGCCCGGACGTACCTTCTTTTCGAGCGTCTTGAACGCGGGCGACTCCGGCACGTGCGCGCGAATGTAGAGCACGAGCAGCGCGGGCAGCACGCCGACGAAGAACATGCCGCGCCAGCCGATGTACTGATAGAACAGGCCGAACACCACGGAGGCGAGCAGATAGCCGCTCGGGTAACCCGATTGCAACAGGCCCGACACCGCGCCGCGCGATTCCGGCCTGACCGACTCCATGGTCAGTGAGGCGCCGATACCCCATTCGCCGCCCATGGCAACGCCGAACAGCGCCCGAATCACCAGGAACACGGTGAGATTGGGGGCGAACGCGGTCGCGAAGCCCAGCAGCGAGTACAACCCGACGTCGAGCATCAGGATGGGGCGCCGGCCGAAGCGGTCGGCGAGTCGCCCGAAAACGAATGCGCCCAGCGGTCGGCAGGCGAGCGTCAGCGTGATTGCCAGCGCAACGTGGCTTTCCTCCACCGCGAATTCCCGGGTCACATCCTTGAGCACAAAAACCAGCAGGAAAAAGTCGAAGGCATCGAGCGTCCAGCCCAGGTAGCTCGCGATGACCACATTCTTCTGCGCCGGCGACCAGCCCTTTAACGCGTCCAGCAGCGCCATCGGTACCCTCTTGCTTCGATTCTTG
>DATAQT010000372.1:0-6875 GCA_036264535.1 Paraburkholderia sp.
TGTAGATTTTGTCCGCCCAGTCCGGCGACAACGAAAATGAAAGCAGTGTCGGCATTTGGCTTTTCATATTTGAGGTTCAGCACTCGAATCGCCCCGATTGTCAGCTTGATGGAGGAATGAATCCGCACTATAGACTGAAAGCTCGCCTGTCTCTCTACGGCCGTTGATGCCGGGTCATGCGACCGACCGTTCAGGGTCGAAAGCACCCGCCGAGCAGCGTACGGTTAGCGCGACGAACCCTTGCAATGCAGCAGAGAAAGCCGGTATCAACCGTCAACTACGGATGCCCAAAATAAAAAACCGCGGCCGAAGTCCGCGGTTTTCAACTCAACAACGACAGCGCGCTGCCTGATCGAAGCACCCTCAAGCCGCCGGCGTCTCACCCTGCGGACGCTGCCGCACGCTGCCCGCGATCAGATCGAAGCGGAACAGGCGGCATTCGAGCGCGCCGTTAAAGAGCGGCGTCTTCGTCGATTCGCGCAGCCTCAATTGCCCCGGCAGCTTGCGATCCGACGTCAGGATAAACGCATGCCACCCGGCAAAGCGCTGCTTCATCGCATTGCCGAGCAACTGGAAAAATTCGCTGTCCGGCGCTTCTTCCTGAGCGCGGCGAAAGCCGTCGTCGTCGCGATTGCCGCGGCCTTCGCGAAGCTCGCCGCGCGCATTGCGGCCACGCACTTCGATCCGCTCGCCATACGGCGGATTCGCGACGAGGATGCCCGGCGCGGATGCCGGCGGCGCCATGTCGCGCGCGTCGAGCTGCTTGAGCGTCATGGCCGGCAAGCCGGCGCGCTCGAAGTTCGCGCGCGCTTTTTCGAGCATGTCGCCGGAGATGTCGCTGCCGAAAATCTGCAGATCCGCGCGCGCGCCGCGCGCCGCGTTTTTCGCTTCGAGCGCGGCGCCCTTCAGCGCTTGCCAGGTCCGCGAGTCGAACTGTTTGAGCTTCTCGAAGCCGAAGCGGCGCTCGACGCCCGGCGCGATGTTCAGCGCGACCTGCGCCGCTTCCGCGAGGAATGTGCCGCTGCCGCACATCGGATCGTAGAGCGGCGTGCCGGCCTGCCAGCCGGTCAGACGCAGAATGCCGGCCGCGAGGTTTTCGCGCAGCGGTGCCGCGCCCTTGTCCAGACGCCAACCGCGCTTGAAGAGCGGATCGCCCGAGGTGTCGAGGTACAGCGTGCAGTCGGTCGCGGTCAGGAACGCGAACACGCGTACGTCGGGCATCGCGGTGTCGATGCTCGGCCGCGCGCCGCTCATTTCGCGCAGACGATCGCAGATCGCGTCCTTCACGCGCAGCGTCGTGAATTCGAGGCTGCGCAGCGGCGACTTGATCGCGGTGACGTCGACGCGCAGCGTCTCGTGCGCGGAGAACCACTGCTCCCAGCGCTGTTCGAGCGCGAGTGCGTAGATGTCCTGCTCGCTGCGATAGGGGCGCTGCGCGATCTTCAGCAGTACGCGGCTCGCGAGACGCGAGTGCAGATTGGCCGCCATGCCGGCGGCCCAGCCGCCGCGGAAATGCACGCCGCCCGGCACCTGGGCGCCGGCCGTGAACGGGGCGCCGTTCAGATGTTGGGCGGCAATTTCGGCGAGTTCGGCCGCGAGCGCAGCTTCGAGCCCGCGCGGGCAAGGAAGGAAGAAATCGAAGGACATTGAGGTTGCCGGAAGGCGTTGGATAAGGCGCTATTGTACGCGGTCGGGGTCGGCGGCCCGGCTCGATCGGCGCGCCGGGGCGTCACCCGGCGTCGCGTCATCTTGCCTCGCGTACTGCTTTGGCCGGCCACACCAGCTCCAGCGGATGTCGCCTGAGCCGCTGCCAGATCGCCCCGCGCAGCGAGCGCACCGCATTGCGCCGCAAATCGCGCGATTTCACCGCCATGTAGAACGCCAGCGCGAAACTCACGGCGACGTTGAGAATCGCCATGCTGCCGACGCCCGCCACCGCCCACCACAGCGCCGGCATCTTCAGCGCGCTTTCGCCGAGCACGCCGATGGCCACGCCGATCGAGCCCGCGGAGAGCGTGACGTGACGCACGTCGAACTTGAATGCGAACGCGGCGAGGATCGCCGGCACGAGCCCGAGCATCAGGCCGAGCGTGATATTGCCGACCACCCCCGCGACGTTCGCGCGACAGAAGCTCGCGAGACGGTCGGCGCCCGCCACGCCGAACGTCATGCGCAGGCGCCGGTTGTAGGCGAGCGCGTCGGCGACGCGATGCAGGATGAACCAGTTGTCCGCCCAGCCCGCGAGCAGGCTCGACGACCATAACAGCACGCCGGTCAGGGCCGCATAGAACGGCGTCGGCCCGAGCAGCGAGAACGACTGCAGCGTCGCGACTGCTTTGTCGGCCGAAATGAGATCGTGGTTGAACATCGCGTGCCACAGCAGATCCACGCAAAGACTCACGGGAAACACCAGCAGCACATTGCCGAGCACCGCGGCGGCCTGCGTGCGCATCAGCGCGGTCACCGAACTCACGAAACTGTCGACGCCCGCTGGCGTGCCGACGCCGTCGAGTTCGCGCGCGAGCGTCGGCGCGGTCATCGCGGGCTGCTTGGTCGCGAGCGAGAAGTGCAGGAAGTGCATCAGCAGAAAGCTCGCCGCGTAGTTGATGCCGGCGAGCACGCCTTCGAGCGTCGCGTGCAGATGCGCGCCCGTGATCGCGAACTTCACGCACACGGTGACGACGGTCACGAGTCCGCCACCGGCCGCCATGCGCATCATCTTCAGATACTCGGCGCGATCGCGCGCGATGTAGTGTTCGCCGGTGTCCGCGCTGTACTCGACGATCTTGCGCGCGAGCAGCGAAGAATTGCTGCGCGCGAGATGCGCGACGCTTTGGCTTGCGAGATTCGCGCGCACGAGTTCGGCGGTCAGGCGCGCGGCCGCGTGCAGATCGTGCTGCGCCATCCACGCATCGAGCAGATGTTCGGCGCGCTCGATGCGCATGCGCATCCGTTCGACCTGAAACACGATGTCGACGCTCACGCCATTGCGGTACAGATGCGCGAACACGTTGTCGGTCGCGCCGCGGCATTGGTCGAGCAGCAGCCGCAGATAGTTGACCTCGCGCAGGAGCGGCTCCTGCGGTCCGCCCGCCGCGTACGCGTCGTGCGCGGCTTCGACCGCGAGCATCGCGCGGGTGAGGCGGTAGAACGGCTGTTGTTCCATCGCGGCGCGCACGTCGCTGCCGTTGGTGGTTCGTGCGTCGTTCACGTTGCCAAGGCGGTCGTCAAGGCGGTCGCCGCGGCGCGCGTCGTGCGGCGCCGCCCCGCCC
Organism: Paraburkholderia sp.; assembly: GCA_036264535.1. Taxonomy (GTDB): domain Bacteria; phylum Pseudomonadota; class Gammaproteobacteria; order Burkholderiales; family Burkholderiaceae; genus Paraburkholderia. The sequence continues at coordinate 3,273 of DATAQT010000372.1, forward strand.
AGGCGGCTGCGCACGGTTTGCGACAGGCCGGTCGAGCTGATCTGGCAGGTCAGGTTGTGCAGCGCGGCCAGCAGATCGAGCGAAAAGGGCGTGCTGTCGCGCTCGTCTTCTTCGTCATCGATCGCGTAGTCGAATAGCGCGTGGATGCGCGCGAGCAGATCGGTAGGCAGCGTGTCGATCCATTCGGCGTCGCGCTCGGTGCCGAACATCAGCGTGACGATCGCCGTGAGGTCGCGGCGGTTCGGCGCGGGCGGAATCAGCGACGCTTCGAGGCGCTCGAACATCGCGCCGAAGAAGCCCGAGTGCACCGGCATGCCGGCGTCGCACAGCAGCGAGAGGCCGTCGCTTTCGCGTAGAAGCGCGCGCAGGATGCCGGCGACGTTGGCCTTCCAGGCGGGGTTGCGGTCGAGCACGCGCAGCAGGTAGCGGATGCGCGTGTGCGCGGGGTCGGACTGCGGGGCGGCGGTGTCGTCCGCGTCCGCTGCGCCGGGCCGCACCGTGTGGCCGCGGCGAATCCAGTGCGCGAGTTCGATCAACCATTCGCTGCGCTCCGCATACGGCGCGCGCTTGTCGGCGATCGCGAGCAGCGCATCGAGTTGATGGCCGCCGTCGCGCGATGCGCGCCACTTTTTTATCAGTCTGATGGAGTCGAACATGGGGTTTTCCTGCGAAGGCTCGCGGAACCAGATGGACTGCTGAATGTTGCGAGCACGCGCCCGCCGAAGCGCTGCGTCAAAACCGGCGCGGCCCGCATGAACACGCGTGAGCGCGCACGCATCGGGCTCGCGCCGGCCGGGTCTGTCAGGCGCCGGCTCCCGCGGCCGTTGGCGCGGCAGGACAGGGCGGCACGACGGCCGCCGCGGCCGCGGTCGCTCTGGCCGACGACGAGGTCTTGCCCGTCGTGGCCGGGGCCGCGACGGCCGTCGCTGCCATCGCCCGCACCCCCGCCGCGATCTGCGTCGACACTTCCGCGAGCGCGCGCCGATGTCCATCGACGAGCGCGTCGTACCCGCTGCCCACCGTTTCGCTGACCACGCTGCGGCACGTCATCACCGCATTGCTGCGCACGGCCCGCACGCTCCACACCGCATCGATCAACGCATGCGAGCCGGGCCACGACTCGAAGCGCTGCACGTTCATCGCGATCCGGTATACGGCGACGTCGTCGGGGCGCGCGGTGCCGAACGCATCGATGGTGCCGAGCTGCTGCGTCAGATTCGTCGACAGCGCGCGACGGATTTCATCGCCGGGCAGCGAGGCCCAGCGCTCCTGTTCGAGCAATTGCACCTGAGTCGGCCCGGTCTGCACGACCAGCTGATTTCTCGCCACCTGCGGCGGCACGTTGACCGGAGCGACTTCGATCAGCCACGCCGGCGCGGCACCCGTGCGCGCGACGGCCGGCTCGCTGCCATTCGCGGCGGCGCCTGCGCTATCCGCGCCGCCCAACGTATAGAAACGGTTCGACGGCGACGAGCACGCCGCGATGGCGAACGCCGCGGCCAGCGCGCCGCCATACACGATGCCGCGTACGGCACCGCGCACGAGCGCGTGCGACGGGCCGGGGAGCCGGGCAAACATCATGGTTTATCTCCTGATTTACCGCGCAACAGCGATTCGGGGTGGCGCTCGAGGTAATCCGACAGCGAGTTCAGCGACTGCAACGTGCGCGTCAGTTCCTGCAGCGCCTGATGGACGTCGGACTGCAGCGGCGAGTCCTGCTGCAAGGTCGCCTGAGCCGAAGTGAAGGTCTGCTTCGCGGCGCTCAAGGTATCGCGCGCCTGTGGCACGACTTCCTTGTCGAGACGCGCGAACAGCTGGTCGGCGTTCTTCAGCGCGCTATTGAGGTTGTCGCCGATCTGGTCGAACGGCACCTTGTCGAGCTTCTTCGCGATGTCGGCGACCTGCAGCTGCAATTCGTCGAGCGTGTTCGGAATGGTCGGCAGTTCGAGCGGATCGCTCGTCACGTCGACCTTGGCCGGTGCCGCTTTCGGGAAGACATCGAGCGCCACGTACAGCTGGCTCGTGATCAGGTTGCCGGTGCGCAACTGCCCGCGCAGGCCGTGCCTGACGAGTTCCTGCAGCATGTTCTGGCCGGCCATCGTGCCCGGCTGCGGCGCGCTCTCGCGGAAGCGCTTGCCGAGGCGGTCCGGGTACAGGTTCATCGTGACCGGCATCGTGAAGCTCTGCGTCTTCGGATCGTAGTCGATGCCGATATTGGTCACCTGGCCGAGGACGATGCCGCGGAAGTCGACTGGCGCGCCGATCGACAGCCCGCGCAGCGACTGGTTGAAGTTCATCACGACGCGCAAGGGGACGCCGTCCGGTTCACGCATCGCGTCCGCTTCGTCCGAGCCGAGGCGGAACGTCTTGTCGTTCGGCGCCTGCGGGCCCATGTTCTGGCCTGGCGGCGACTGGAACGACAGACCGCCGACGATCACCGTCGCGAGCGACTGCGTGTTCAGCTTGAAGCCGCTCGAATCGAGCCGCAGATCGACGCCGCTCGCATGCCACCAGCGCGTATTGGTGCCGACGTACTGGTCGAACGGCGACGACACGAACACCTGCATCGTCACGCCGGTGCCGCCCTTGTCGAGCGAGAAGCCGACCACCTGGCCGACCTGCACGCGCCGGTAAAAGATCGGTGAGCCGATGTCGATCGAGCCGAGCGAATCGCCGTGCAGCACGTACTGGCGGCCTTTCTGGTCGCCGGTGATGGGCGGCGGGGTTTCGAGGCCGACGAATTTGCTCTCGCTGTCGGTCGACCTGCCCGCGTCGGCGCCGATGTAGGAGCCCGACAGCAGTGTGGTCAGACCCGATACGCCGCTCGCGCCGACGCGCGGACGCACCACCCAGAAGCGCGAGTCCTTGACCGCGAACTTGCCGCCTTCCTTGGTCAACTGCACCTGCACGAGCACATGCGACAGATCCTGCGACAGCGTGATCGTCTTCACCGAGCCGACGGTGACGTCCTTGTATTTGACCTGGGTCTTGCCCGGCTCGAGCCCTTCCGCGCTGATGAAGGTGATCGTGATCACGGGCCCGCGCTCGGTCACCGACTTGATCACGAGCGCGATGCCGATCAGCGCGGCGATCAGCGGAATCACCCAGACGAGCGAGGGCAGCCAGCGGCTGCGTGGCTCGATGTCGGGGTCGGGCAGTTGGGGCGGCAGTCTGGGTCCGTTCGAATCGTTGCGCGGCGCGTCATCGGAGGCGGGCGTCGGTCCTTGCGGGCTAGTCATGGTCAAGATCCTGAGGTTTTGGGGTACTGCCTTCCACGGGGTCCCAGATGAGTCGTGGATCGAATTGCATGGAGGCCAGCATCGTCAGGATCACGACCGAGCCGAACGCGATCGCGCCCGGCCCGGCCGTGATCACGGCCAGCGATTTGAAGCGCACGAGGGCGACGGTGAGCGTGACGACGAACACGTCGAGCATCGACCAGCGGCCGATCCGCTCGACCATCCGGTACAGCGTCGTGCGCTGCTGCGGACGCCAGCGCGAGCGGCGCTGCGCCGTGACGGTGAGCAGCGTGAGCACCGAGAGCTTCAGCATCGGCACCATGATGCTGGCGATGAATACGATCACCGCGAGCGGCCAGTCGCC
>DATAQT010000376.1:0-7952 GCA_036264535.1 Paraburkholderia sp.
ATACGTCGAAGCCGGCTGGCCGGCGCTTGGCTGCGACCCGGAATATGGCGGCCAGGGACTGCCCGCGTTCGTCAACAACGCGCTCTACGAAATGCTGAACTCGGCGAATCAGGCGTGGACGATGTATCCGGGCCTGTCGCATGGCGCGTACGAATGCCTGCATGCGCACGGCACGCCGGAGCTGCAGCAGCGCTATCTGCCGAAGCTCGTCGCGGGCGTTTGGACCGGCACAATGTGTCTGACTGAGCCGCATTGCGGCACCGACCTCGGCATCCTGCGCACGAAGGCGGAGCCGAACGGCGACGGATCGTACTCGATCAGCGGCACGAAGATTTTTATTTCGAGCGGCGAGCATGATCTGGCGGAGAACATCGTTCACCTCGTGCTCGCGCGTCTGCCGGATGCGCCGAAGGGCACCAAGGGCATTTCGCTGTTCATCGTGCCGAAGTTCGTGCCGAACGAAGCGGGCGAGCCCGGTGAGCGCAACGGCGTCAAGTGCGGCTCGATCGAGCACAAGATGGGCATCCACGGCAACGCGACCTGCGTGATCAATCTCGACAACGCGAAGGGCTGGATGGTCGGCGAGCCGAACAAAGGCCTGAACGCGATGTTCGTGATGATGAACGCCGCGCGTCTCGGCGTCGGCATGCAGAGCCTCGGCCTCACCGAAGTCGCGTATCAGAACTCGCTCACGTACGCGAAAGAGCGTCTGCAGATGCGTTCGCTGACCGGCCCGAAGGCGCCGGAGAAGGCGGCCGATCCGATCATCGTGCATCCGGACGTGCGTCGCATGCTGCTCACGCAGAAGGCCTACGCCGAAGCTGGCCGCGCGTTCTCGTACTGGTCGGCGCTCCAGATCGACAAGGAGCTGTCGCACGTCGACGAAGCCGAGCGCAAGGACGCCGCCGACCTCGTCGCGCTGCTTACGCCGATCCTGAAGGCGTTCATGTCGGACAACGCGTTCGAAGGCACCAATCACGCGATGCAGATATACGGCGGCCACGGCTTCATCGCCGAATGGGGCATGGAGCAGTACGTGCGCGACGCGCGCATCAACATGATCTACGAAGGCACCAACGGCATCCAGTCGCTCGACCTGCTCGGCCGCAAGGTGCTCGGCGACATGGGCGCGAAGATGAAGAAGTTCGGCAAGCTGGTCGCCGAGTTCGTCGAAGCCGAAGGCATCAAGCCGGAAATGCAGGAGTTCGTGAACCCGCTCGCCGACATCGGCGAAAAGGTGCAGAAGCTGACGATGGAAATCGGCATGAAGGCGATGCAGAACCCGGACGAAGTCGGCGCCGCGGCCGTGCCGTATCTGCGTACCGTCGGCCATCTGGTGTTCTCGTACTTCTGGGCGCGCATGGCGCGTATCGCGCTCGACAAAGAGGCATCGGGCGATCCGTTCTACAAGGCGAAGCTCGCGACCGCGCGTTTCTACTTCGCGAAGCTCCTGCCCGAAACGGCGATGACGATCCGCCAGGCGCGCGCCGGTTCGAAGCCGATGATGGATGTCGAAGAAGCGTTGTTCTGACGCTCACAGATCGAGCGAGGCGCCCGCGCGTACCGAACCCGCGCTGCCTCGCTCCATGCCACACACATCGCGCGAAGCATGGTTGACGCTTCGCGCCACCGCACAACTCTCCGGAGAAACGACGTGAGCAATCTGATCATTCGCAAGGTAGCCGTGCTAGGCGCCGGCGTGATGGGCGCGCAGATCGCCGCGCACCTGATCAACGCCAAGGTGCCCGTGCTTCTATTTGATCTGCCGGCCAGGGAAGGCCCGAAGAACGGGATCGCGCTGAAGGCGATCGAGAATCTGAAGAAGCTGTCGCCGGCGCCGTTCGGCGTCAAGGACGACGCGCAATACATCCAGCCCGCGAATTACGACGACGACATCGCGAAGCTCGCCGAATGCGACGTCGTGATCGAAGCGATCGCCGAACGGATGGACTGGAAGCACGACCTGTACAAGAAGGTCGCGCCGCACATCGGCCCGAACGCGATCTTCGCGACCAACACGTCGGGTCTGTCGATCACCGCACTGTCCGAGGGTTTCACGGACGAGCTGAAGGCGCGCTTTTGCGGCGTGCACTTCTTCAATCCGCCGCGCTACATGCATCTGGTCGAACTGATCCCGACCGCGACGACGCGTCCGGAGATTCTCGACCAGCTCGAAACGTTCCTGACCAGCGTGGTCGGCAAGGGCGTCGTGCGCGCGAAAGATACGCCGAACTTCATCGCGAACCGGGTCGGCGTTTTCTCGATCCTCGCGGTCATTGCCGAGGCCGAGAAGTTCGGCCTGCGGTTCGACGAAGTCGACGACCTGACCGGCGCGCGCCTCGGCCGCGCGAAGTCGGCGACGTTCCGCACCGCCGACGTGGTCGGTCTCGACACGATGGCGCACGTGATCAAGACGATGCAGGACACGCTGCCGGACGATCCGTTCTTCCCGGTCTACGAAACGCCGGCCGTGCTTGCGGGACTGGTGAAGAAGGGCGCGCTCGGCCAGAAGACCGGCGGCGGCTTCTACCGGAAGGAAGGCAAGGCGATCAAGGTGCTCGATCCGAATACGGGCGAGTATGTCGACGGTGGCGGGAAGGCGGACGAAATCGTCGGCCGCATCCTGAAGCGGCCGGCCGCCGAGCGTCTGAAGCTGCTGCGCGAAACGCAGCATCCGCAGGCCCAGTTCCTGTGGTCGATCTTCCGCGATGTCTATCACTACATCGCCGTGCATCTCGAATCGATCGCCGACAACGCGCGCGACGTCGATCTCGCGATCCGCTGGGGCTTCGGTTGGAACGAAGGCCCGTTCGAAGGCTGGCAGACGGCCGGCTGGAAGCAGGTCGCCGGGTGGGTGCAGGAGGACATCGCGGCGGGCAAGTCGCTCTCGAACGTGCCGTTGCCGTCGTGGGTGCTCGAAGGCCCGGTTGCCGAGAAGGGCGGCGTGCACACGGCTGAAGGTTCGTGGTCGCCGGCCACGAAGAGCTTCGTGCCGCGCTCGTCGCTCGACGTGTACAGCAAGCAGGTGTTCCGCGCGCCGCTCGTCGGCGAAACCGGCGCCGACCCGAAGACCTACGGCAAGACGCTGTTCGAGACCGATGCGGTGCGCGCGTGGGTCGACGATCGCGCGGGCGAGAACGACGTCCTGATCGTGTCGTTCAAGAGCAAGATGAACACGATCGGACCGGCGGTGATCGACGGTCTGACGCAGGCGATCGAACTGGCCGAAAAGGACTACAAGGGCCTCGTGGTGTGGCAGCCGACCTCGCTCAAGCTCGGCACGCCGGGCGGGCCGTTCTCGGCTGGCGCGAACCTCGAGGAGGCGATGCCCGCCTTCATGATGGGCGGCGCGAAGGGCATCGAGCCGTTCGTGAAGAAGTTCCAGGAAGGCATGCTGCGCGTGAAGTACGCGAACGTGCCGGTGATCTCGGCGATCTCGGGCATCGCGCTCGGCGGTGGCTGCGAGCTCGCGCTGCATAGCGCGAAGCGCGTCGCGCACATCGAAAGCTATCTGGGTCTCGTCGAAGTCGGCGTGGGTCTGGTGCCGGCGGGCGGCGGCCTGAAGGAAGCGGCGCTGCGCGCGGCCGAAGCGGCCAACCAGGTCGGCGCGACGAACGATCTGCTGAAGTTCGTGCAGAAGTCGTTCGAGAACGCGGCGATGGCGAAGGTGTCGGCCTCCGCGCTCGACGCCCGAACGATGGGCTATCTGAAGCCGTCCGACACGATCGTCTTCAACGTATTCGAGCTGCTCGACGTCGCGAAGAAGGAAGCGCGCGCGCTCGCCGCCTCCGGTTACCGCCCGCCGCTGCGCGCGACGCAGGTGCCGGTCGCGGGCCGCTCGGCGATCTCGACGATCAAGGCGTCGCTCGTCAACATGCGTGACGGCCGCTTCATCAGCGAGCACGATTTCCTGATCGCGAGCCGCATCGCCGAAGCCGTGTGCGGCGGCGACGTGGAAGCGGGCAGCCTAGTCGACGAAGAATGGCTGCTGCAGCTCGAGCGTCGCGCGTTCGTCGAGCTGCTCGGCACGCAGAAGACGCAGGAACGGATCATGGGCATGCTGCAGACCGGCAAGCCGGTGCGCAACTAAGCGGCGATTCGCACAACGTGCATGGGACCAGAGTCAGTGCCAGGCGCTGACTCTGGTCGACAGAGAGGAACTCGAAATGGCAAAGCAATTGCAAGACGCATATATCGTCGCCGCGAGCCGTACGCCGATCGGCAAGGCGCCGCGCGGCATGTTCAGGAACACGCGCCCGGATGAGCTGCTGGTTCACGCGATCAAGTCGGCCGTCGCTCAGGTGCCGGGCCTCGACACGGGCGTGATCGAAGACGCGATCGTCGGTTGCGCGATCCCCGAAGCGGAGCAGGGTCTGAACGTCGCGCGGATCGGCGCGCTGCTCGCCGGTCTGCCGAACACGGTCGGCGGCGTCACGGTGAACCGCTTCTGCGCGTCGGGCCTGACCGCGCTCGCGATGGCCGCGGACCGCATCCGCGTCGGCGAGGCGCACGCGCTGATCGCGGGCGGCTGCGAATCGATGAGCATGGTGCCGATGATGGGCAACAAGCCGTCGCTGTCGCCGCATATCTTCGATCGCAATGAAGACGTCGGCATCGCGTACGGCATGGGCCTGACCGCCGAGAAGGTCGCCGAGCGCTGGAAGATCAGCCGCGAAGCGCAGGACGCGTTCTCGGTCGAATCGCACCGCCGCGCGACCGCCGCGCAGCAAGCCGGCGAATTCAACGACGAAATCGCCGCGTACACGGTGACCGAGCGCGTGCCCGATCTCGCGACCGGCGAGATCCGCGTGAAGACGCGCGAGGTGGCGCTCGACGAAGGTCCGCGCGCGGACACCTCGATGGAAGGCCTCGCGAAGCTGCGCGCGGTGTTCGCGAACAAAGGCTCGGTCACGGCCGGCAACAGCTCGCAGACCTCGGACGGCGCTGGCGCGCTGATCGTCGTGTCGGAAAAGATCCTCAAGCAGTTCAACCTGACGCCGCTCGCGCGCTTCGTCAGCTTCGCGGTGCGCGGCGTGCCGCCGGAAATCATGGGCATCGGCCCGAAGGAAGCGATTCCGGCCGCGCTGAAGGCCGCCGGCCTCACGCAGGACGACCTCGACTGGATCGAGCTGAACGAGGCGTTCGCCGCGCAGTCGCTCGCGGTGATTCAGGACCTTGGTCTCGATACGTCGAAGATCAACCCGCTCGGCGGGGCGATCGCGCTGGGCCATCCGCTCGGCGCGACGGGCGCGATTCGTGCGGCGACCGTGGTGCACGGCTTGCGTCGCCGCAACTACAAGTACGGCATGGTGACGATGTGCGTCGGCACCGGCATGGGCGCGGCGGGCATTATCGAGCGTCTGTGAGCCGTTGATCGAACGGGGGACCCTTCAGTGATCCATTCAGTGATCCATTAAGGACCGCGCAACGGTTCGCAGGCCGCCCGGCTTGCGAACCGTTTTTACATTCGGCAGGAGCACAAGGAGATGAACGGGATGACGACGGATATTCTGGTCGAGCGCGCCGATGCGGTGCTGACCATCACCTTCAACCGGCCCGGCAGGAAGAATGCGATCACGGCCGCGATGTATCAGGCGATGGCCGACGCGCTCGTAGAAGCGCAGGGCGACGCGTCGGTGCGCGCGATCCTGATTCGCGGCAGCGCGGGCATTTTCAGCGCGGGCAACGATCTCGAAGACTTCATGAAGTCGCCGCCGGTTGGCGAAACGCCGCCGGTGTTCCAGTTCCTGCGCGCGATCGCTGCGGCGGAAAAACCGGTCGTGGCGGCAGTGGCGGGGCCGGCGGTTGGCATCGGCACGACCATGCTGCTGCATTGCGATCTGGTCTACGCTGCCGATACAGCGAGCTTTTCGCTACCGTTCACGCAACTCGGGCTGTGCCCGGAGGCGGCGTCGAGCCTGCTGCTGCAGCGCGTGGCCGGCTATCAGGCGGCCGCCGAAAAACTGCTGCTCGGCGAGGCGTTCGACGCTGCGGAAGCGCATCGCATGGGCTTCGTGAATCGCGTACTGCCGGCGGGCGAAGTCGAGGCCTTCGCGGCGTCGCAGGCTGCGAAGCTGGCGGCGCTGCCGGCGTCGTCGTTGCGCGTGACGAAGAGCCTGATGAAGCGCGCGAGCCAGCAGGAACTGCAAACGCAGATGACCGAGGAAGCGGTGCACTTCGGCAAGATGCTGCTTGCGCCCGAAGCGCGCGAGGCGTTCAAGGCGTTCTTCGAGAAGCGCAAGCCGGATTTCCGGCAGTTCGACTAAGTGGCGCGCGGCGTGAGCGCGATTCGAGTGGTTGGGTCCTGAATTGGCGCCTGGCCGCTTCCGACGCTCAAGCCTGCGGTTGCTGCGTGTCGTAATCGACGTAGCTGCCTTCCCGGCAGAAGCTCACGAGCCGCACGCCCGCCTCGCGCGCGATCGCAATGGCGAGCGATGACGGCGCCGAGATCGTCGCGACCATCGGCACGTCGACGCGCGCGGCTTTGCGCACCAGTTCGTAGCTCGCGCGGCTCGACAGAAACACGAAGCCGTCGCGCGTATCGGCGCGCTCGAGCACGAGCTGGCCGATCAGCTTGTCGAGCGCGTTATGGCGGCCGACGTCCTCGAACGCGTAGCGGATCACGCCGTCGGCATCACACCACGCGGCCGCGTGCAGGCCGCCTGTCAAACGCGTGAGCGCCTGGTGCTCGGGCAACGCGCGCGCGGCGCGCGCGATCGCATCGGTGGCGAGCCGTTGCAGGAAGCCGGTGTCGGGCACGCGCTGCGGTTTCAGATCGAGCAGATCGATGCTTTCGATGCCGCACACGCCGCAGCCGGTGCGCCCGGCCAGCGCGCGGCGTTTTTCCTTCAAACCGGCGAACGCCTGTTGCACCACCTGCAATTGCACTTCGGCATGCGGCAGCTCGCCGTGGTCGTGCAACTCGACTTCGATGTCCTGAATGTCGCTGCCGCGCTCGACGATGCCTTCCGAAATCGCGAAGCCGACTGCGAACGCTTCGAGATCGCGCGGCGTGCACATCATCACCGCGTGGGAGATCCCGTTGAACACGAGCGCGACCGGCCACTCCTGGCCGACGTGATCGGTGACGGTTTCGACCGCGGTGCCGCGATGGCGCCGCACTTCGAGTTGCACCGCGCCGGGTTGTTCGCCGGTGTCGAGAGTGTGAGGATGGCCGCTTGCTTGCCCACTTGCCTCGCCACTTTGCTGTCCGTTTTCCTGTCCGTTCAAGCTGCTTCACTCCTGTACCATGGCGCGCCTTCAGGCGTCCGCCGGGCTCGCCGGATGCGTCGCGGCGGCCGCCGCGCGGGCCGCCGTCGCGCGAATAAGGTTCTAAAATACCTCAAGCGACGCCCGCGCGCTGTCCGTCACCGACAAGGAGCACTGACATGGGACTCAACGAAGCACCGCTTCTGTTCGACTTCGAAGTCGCGTCTTCGGAGAATTTCACTTATATCCCGATGTCGGTGCGCTTCAACCTCGACCGTTTCGGGCTGCGCATCACGCTCACGCAGTGGCAGCAGTTGCCGCTCGAAGACCGCAAGCTGCTCGCGCGTTTCCCGGTCGAAGAAGACACGCAGATCGAACCGAACTTCGATCACGCGCTGTTCGAGATGCTGCGCACGCACGCGAACGTCGAGCCGGAGTGGTTCACGCCGGAGGAGTCGCCGGCCTGGCGCCAAACCGACAGCGTGCCCGCGGATGTCTCGCATCAGGCGGGGCTGGCCGGTCTCACCGCGCCGAGTGTGGCTTGCTGGGCCGAGCTCGAGCCATTCAAGCGCTACGTGCTGGCGAAGCTATCGCGCAAGCCCGAGGCGAGCCACGACTTCGTCCCGGCGATGAAGGAATTTGGCGCGGCCGGCTAGGCGCGGCCGGCTAAGGTGCGGCCGGCTAGGCGCGGCCAGCTAGGCGCTCCGACCCAATCCTCATATTTTTTTCACACCGACCCTCAA
>DATAQT010000382.1:0-5444 GCA_036264535.1 Paraburkholderia sp.
CGCTCGACGCCGTCGATCGCCGCGGTGCCGAAGAAATCGCCGCTCGGTCGCGTGATGAAGCGCGAGTAGTTGGCCGTGCCGGTCAGATTGATGCCGATTGTTTTCGATTCGTAAGGACGACGCATCAACATCGTGCCGTCGCTCAGCATCAACGCCATCGAGCCACTGGGCCCCAGCTTCATGCCGTCGAACAGTCGACGGAAATACGTGAGTCGCAGCGTACCGACCACCACGCCGCCGAAGCTGCCGTCCGGCCGCGAGATGCGCCGGCTCAGCGCGATGCGCAGGTCGTCGTCGGTGCCGTTCGGGCTGAACGGATGGCTGATGTAAAGGCCGACGTCGCGCGAATCGCGCTGTACCTTGAAGTAATCGCGATCGGCGTGATTACTCGCGCGCGGCGGCCACTCGCGTGAATCGAAACGCACGTTGCCGTTTTCGTCGAGCACGAATACCGAGCCCATGTCCTTCGCGCTGATCGAGCCGTCGAACAGCACCATCTGGCGGATCTCGGGCGGCAGATCGAGCACGCCAGGCAGGTTCAGTCCGTCGATCACCGCGTGCAGCGACAGGTCGTAAATCTCGAGATTGCGCGAGACGTCGCGCTCGACCAGCAGCGATACGTTGAAGACCGAGTCTTGCGCGCGGCGCAACGCGTCTTCGCGCATCTGGGCAAGCAGCCACACGGCGATTGCGAGAATCGCGCCAGCCAGCACCACGCTGATCGCAATCAAGGCATTCGGTCGACGCGTCACCATGCGTTTTTTCGTTCTGACATGCGCTGAACGCCGCGCGTGGAGAAACGGCCGCGCTTCGGTGATTACCCTCAAAACGCGACCTACGAATCATTAGCGTAGCAGACCCCGTGGCCCGGTAATCGGCCAAACAGACAGGTTTTTGCCCGCATGCGCAAAAACGGTGCGCCATCCGGCGCTATCAAGCCCAGCCGGCGGGCGTTTGAGCCCGATCGTAGGCTTATCCAGCGGCCGCCAGATTATCCGGATAGCGAATGCAAATTGGATGGATAGTTCACCCCGCCACTTGGGTATTCAATCGAGCCTGTCACGTTCAAACGATTGGACACAAGGAGAGAGACACATCATGAGCGAGAAGCGCAGCGCCTCCGAATGGCGCGAATTCGTAAGCGGCTGTCTGGACTTCCGCCCGGCGGAAGGCGTGTACCGGATTGCCCGAGAAATGTTCACGGAGCCCGAGCTGTTCTCGCTCGAGATGGAGCACATCTTCGAGAAGGCCTGGATCTACGCGTGCCACGAAAGCGAAATCCCCAACAAGAACGATTTTCTGACGATGCGCGCGGGCCGCCAGCCGCTGATCATCTCGCGCGATAGCGCCGGCAACCTGAACGCGATGATCAACGCGTGCCAGCACCGCGGCGCGACACTCACGCGGATGACCAAGGGCAACCAGTCGACCTTCACGTGCCCGTTCCACGCATGGTGCTACAAGAACGACGGCCGTCTCGTGAAAGTGAAGGCGCCCGGCGAATACTGCGACGACTTCGACAAGTCGGTGCGCGGCCTGAAGAAAGCGCGCATCGCGAGCTACAAGGGCTTCGTGTTCGTGAGCCTCGACGTCGACGGCACCGACACGCTCGAAGAGTATCTCGGCGACGCGCACATCTTCTTCGACATGATGGTCGCGCAGTCGCCGACCGGCGAGCTCGAAGTGCTGCCCGGCAAGTCGACCTACACGTTCGACGGCAACTGGAAGCTGCAGAACGAAAACGGTCTCGACGGGTATCACGTGAGCACCGTGCACTACAACTATGTGGCGACCGTGCAGCATCGCCACGAGTCGAACGCGAAGAAAGGCGACGACCCCAGCGGCACGCTCGACTACAGCAAGCTCGGCGCCGGCGACAGCGAAACCGACGACGGCTGGTTCGCGTTCAGGAACGGCCACAGTGTGCTGTTCAGCGACATGCCGAATCCCGAAGTGCGTCCCGGCTACGAGAGCGTGATGCCGCGCCTCCTCGAAGCCTATGGTCAGGACAAGGCCGAATGGATGATGCACAGGCTGCGCAACCTGAACATCTACCCGAGCATGTTCTTCATGGATCAGATCAGCTCGCAGTTGCGCATCGTGCGGCCGGTCGCCTGGAACAAGACCGAAATCATCAGCCAGTGCATCGGCGTGAAGGGCGAGTCGGCGAAGGATCGCGAGAACCGCATCCGTCAGTTCGAAGACTTCTTCAACGTGTCCGGCATGGGCACACCCGACGACCTCGTCGAATTCCGCGAGCAGCAGCGCGGCTTCCAGGCGCGTCTCGAACGCTGGAGCGACATCTCGCGCGGGCATCACAAGTGGGCCAGCGGCGCGACCGCGAACACTACGCTGCTCGGCATCGAGCCGAATCTGACCGGCACCGAGCTGACCCACGAAGGGCTTTACGTGAACCAGCACGGCACCTGGCGCGACACGATCCTCAAGGGTCTCGACAAATCCATCGAATCGCAGGGAGAGCAGGCATGAGCCAACTCCAACACTCCGTCGAGCAGTTTCTGTATCTGAAGGCCGATCTGTGCGACAAGCAGCAATGGGACGAATACCTCGAACTGTTCGACCCGCAGAGCGTGTTTCATGTGCCCCAGTGGGATTCGGAGCACGTGTACACGACCGATCCGAAGCAGGGCATGTCGCTGATTTACTACACGGATCGCGCCGGTCTCGAAGATCGCGTGTTCCGTCTGCGCACCGGCAAGTCGGCCGCATCGACCCCGCTGCCGCGCACGATGCATCAGATCAGCAACGTGTGTCTGACCGAGCGCGAGGATGCGAGCGTCGAAGCGAACGTGAACTGGTCGACGCTCTACACGCGTCACGGCTCGACCGACTACTTCTACGGTCGCGCGGTGTACGACCTGCAACCCTCGGGCGATAGCTGGAAGATCACGCGCAAGCACGTGCTGCTGCTGAACGACCACATCAACGCGGTGCTGGATTTCTATCATCTGTAAGACGGGAGCACGACGATGAAACATAAAGTCGCGTTGAGCTTTGCCGATGGCAAAACCGCGTTCTTCGATGTGAGCCCGAACGAGCTGCTGCTCGATGCGGCATTGCGCCACGGCGTGAGCATTCCGCTCGACTGCCGCGAAGGCGTGTGCGGCACCTGTCAGGGCCGCTGCGAATCTGGCGACTACTCGCTCGATTACGTCGACGAGGAAACGCTCAGCGAGGAGGACCTCGCGCAGCGCAAGATCCTGTCGTGCCAGACGCGCGTGAAGTCGGATGCGTCGTTCTATTTCGACTTCGACTCGACGCTGTGCGAAGGCGCCGGCACGAGCACCGTGTCCGCGAGCGTGGTCGGCGTCGAGCTGGTGTCGGCGACGACCGCGATCCTGCGTGTCGACGCGAGCGCGCATGCCCGTCAGCTCGATTTTCTGCCGGGCCAGTATGCGCGCGTGAAGGTGCCCGGCACGCAAGACTGGCGTTCGTACTCGTTCGCCAATCATCCGAACGCGCGCAACGAGCTGCAATTCCTGATCCGTCTGCTGCCCGACGGCGTGATGAGCAACTATCTGCGCGAGCGTTGCAAGGTCGGCGACACGGTCGAGTTCGAAGCGCCGCTCGGCGCGTTCTATCTGCGCCAGGTCGAGCGTCCGCTCGTGATGGTCGCGGGCGGCACGGGGCTCTCCGCCTTCCTCGGCATGCTCGACGAGATCTCGGCGAAACGCAATGTCGCGCACCCGGTGCATCTGTACTACGGCGTCACGAATGCGGGCGATCTGTGTGAGACCGAGCGCATCAATGGCTACAAGGCGAGCATCGAAGGATTCGCGGTCGAGACAGTCGTGATGAATCCGGCGCCGGAATGGTCGGGCAAAACCGGTTTGATCCCCGAGCATTTCGACCGCTCGTTCCTCGAATCGAACGGCTTCGACATGTACGTGTGCGGGCCGCCGCCGATGGTCGAGGCGATCAAGACCTGGCTCACGGAGCAGGGTATTGAGGACTACCGGCTGTTTTACGAGAAGTTCGGCGAAAGCAACGCTCGATAAGGCGTGCTTCGCAGGCGGTTCTCTGTTTGTCCCGTTTCGTCGCGCAAGCGCTGGAACGGGACTTTTTTATGCGCGTGTGCTTCGCAGTTCTAACGCCGCGCCGTGCGCTTCAACGTCTCGGACGGCGACTCGCCGAACAACGCCTTGTACTCGGTCGAGAAGCGGCCGAGATGCGACATCCCCCAACCCAGCGCCACCGAAGAAATATTGCGGACCGAACGGTCTTCGAGAATATCGCGCCGCACCGATTCGAGCCGGTAGCGTTTCAGATACGCGATCGGCGCACAGCCGAAGTACTGCCGGAATCCGTCGAACAGCTTGAAGCGCGACACACCCGAGGCGCGCTCGATGTCTTCGAGCGTGATCGGCTCGCGCGCATTGTCGTGGATGAACTGCCGCGCGCGAGTCAGATAATGCGGCGGCGTCGGCGCCGACGCGTTGGCCAGCTGCTCCGAATAGTTATGCGGCTGCGACAGCAGCAAGCCCTTGAGCAAGGTCAGTTCGAGTTCAGTGGACATGTAGAGCTGCCCAAGCGACGGCCCCGAGCGCTCCATCTCGCCGGCCAGGAACTTGATCATGCGCCACCACGAGGCCTGGTCGCCCGCGGCCGCGTCCATGTCGGGCTGGAATACGAGCGGCGCTTCGACCTGGCGTTGCAGCATCGTCTGCAGCACCTGTTGAAGTGCGGAGCGAGGAATCGCGACGTGCAGTTTGCGGCAATTGCCCGTGATCGCGAGATCCTGCGATTCCTGCGGACTGACGATCAAACCGCGATCCTGATCCGACAACCATCTCTTGCCGTGCGCAGCGAGTTCCTGCTGGCCGACCATCGGCAGGCTCACGCTGTAGCAGTTCAGCGGACTGTTCTCGTTCACGGCGACCGTGACGTCGGTGCCGTACTCGACGTAGCCGATCGTCGTCGCCATTGAACGCAGCACGGTGCCCGACTGATGAAACCGCAGCCGCTCCGGATGACTGACCTGGAGGCCGTGCGGGCCGCAGATGGACGCCATCCAGTCGCGCGCGCCATCGAGGTCGCTCAACGCGGCGCGGAGATCGCGGATGCTTGGGTCCGGTGGTGATCGCATACGCAGAAATCGAACTTCTGAGGGTACGCGCCCCTAGGGACATCCATCAGGGCGCAAAACGGGGGACATGGTGGGATTCGCTAAGACTACCTCAACCGTGATCGCTCCGGGCGAGTGAATAAAAACATTGCGCATCAGCGAAACCACTGTGGCGATTGCGGGCGTTTTCTCCGCCAAATGAAAACAAGCCGAACCCAAATGGAAATCCAATGCATTCGTCATGCATTTAAATACGCGAAAAGCCGTGAAAGATTCTATTTTCTTCGGTCATCGCGTGCACATTTGCACAGAGTCAGGCGGTAAACGCGCAGCGGCGATCTACGGCCTGATCGGCACG
>DATAQT010000420.1:0-22572 GCA_036264535.1 Paraburkholderia sp.
ATGACGGCCAGATCGAGTTCGCCGGAATCCACCTGGCCGAGCAGCCCGAGCGACACGCCCGGCACCACGCGAATCCGCCAGCCGGGACGGTCGTCGCGAAAACGCGCGAGCGCGTCGGCGAGCAGCGACACCTGCGCGGACGCGATCGCGCCGACCCGCAGCATGCCGCTTTCGGCGGCGCCGCCGCTGCGCTCGGAGAGCCGCGCGTAGAGCGTCATCATTTCTTCGGCGAGCGCGAGCGTTTCGCGGCCCGCTTCGTTGAGTGTCGCCGAGCGGCCAGTGCGGTCGAACAGCTGGAAGCCGAGTTCCTCTTCGAGCCGCTGCATCTGCGCGCTGACGGCCGACTGCGTGAGCCCGATGCGCGCGCCCGCACCGGAAAACGTGCCGTACTGGCTGACGGCGATGAAGGTTTTCAACTCGTTGAGCATGATTTATTGATCGATTCTGGTGATGGTCAGGTCAAATATATATCGTTTCTCAGCATTTTTATTCATGGTTAAACTTGCCTTCAACTGAGCCCGCTGCCAGTCGAATTGCCAGTCGGATTGCCAGTCACGATCCCCCCACACCCACCGAGCGAGTCTTACCATCATGAGCGTTGCCGAAACCGTTTTGCCGCCGTTCCATCTGGCGTTTCCTGTTCACAGCCTCGCCGCCGCGCGCGAGTTTTACGGCGAATTACTCGGCTGTCCGGAGGGGCGCAGCTCCGACGCGTGGGTCGATTTCAATTTCTACGGCCATCAGATCGTCGCGCATCTGGCGCCGGACGAAATCGGTCACCGTCATACGAGCGCGGTCGACGGCGACGCGGTACCGGTTCGCCACTTCGGCGCGGTGCTGTCGATGGAGCAGTGGCAGGCCGCCGCGGACAAACTGCAGAAGGCCGGAATCGAATTCATCATCGAACCCCACGTGCGCTTCAAAGGCGAAGTCGGCGAGCAGGCGACGATGTTCTTCCTCGATCCGTCGGGCAATGCGCTAGAGTTCAAGGCGTTCGCCGATATGTCGTCGCTGTTCGCCAAATAAGCATCGCGGGCGTTGACGCCAACGGGCGCATAGTTACGAATGAAAAGGCCGGTCGACCCTACAGGTCGACCGGCCTTTTTGCATTGAAACGCACGCCCACGCGGCGCAAAATACCGTGTCGCACGAATCTATCTGAAAGCATGTTTCATAAAATTTCGAACGAAAGCCGCACCGCGCATCAGCAAACGTTTCATTAACTGCACTTAAATTTATTCAACAAACGTTTGCCTGGCGCCTAATTCCACGCAAATCCGGCGCGAGTCCAACGCCTTCAAAAATGGTGCGCCGGCTTTCAACAAGCTTCCTGACAAATTCGCCATTTTCACGCCATGCAGGCGTTGGTGCTACCGATCTAGCATAAGCGCAGATTCAATCCCTCCCTCCACCCGCATTTTCTCTGGCCCGTTTCAATGTGGATCGTCAACGTAGCGCTTAAGCGGCCATACACGTTCATCGTGATGGCGATTCTGATCGTGCTGGCGACGCCCTTCGTGCTGTTCACCACGCCCGTCGACGTATTGCCGGAAATCAACATTCCGGTCGTCAGCATCATCTGGACGTATACCGGGTTGTCGGCCGAGGACATGGCCAACCGCATCACGTCGGTCAACGAGCGCAGCCTGACCACGACCGTCAACGACATCCAGCACATCGAATCGCAATCGCTGCAAGGCATCACGATTCTGAAGGTGTTCCTGCAGCCGAACGCGAACATCCAGACCGCGATCGCGCAGACCGTCGCCGTCGAGCAGGCGCAGTTAAAGCAGATGCCGCCCGGCGCCACGCCGCCGCTCGTGATCAGCTATTCGGCCTCGAGTATTCCGGTGATCCAGCTCGGCCTGTCGAGCCCGAAGCTCTCCGAGCAGGCGCTCAACGACACCGCGCTGAACTTCCTGCGCCCGCAGCTGGTGACGATTCCGGGCGCGGCCGTGCCCTATCCGTACGGCGGCAAGTCGCGTCTGATCTCGGTCGACCTCGACACGCGCGCGCTGCTCGCGAAAGGCCTGACGCCCTCGGACGTGGTCGCCGCCTTCAACGCGCAGAACCTGATCCTGCCGACCGGCACCGCGAAGATCGGTCCGAAGGAATACACGATCAACATGAACGGCTCGCCGCCGACGGTGGAAGGGCTCAACGACATTCCGGTGCGCACCCTCAACGGCGCGACGACCTATCTGCGTGAAGTCGCGCATGTGCGCGACGGCTTCTCGCCGCAGACCAACATCGTGCGGCAGGACGGCCATCGCGGCGTGCTGATCTCGGTGTTGAAAAACGGCAACGCGTCGACGCTGTCCATCGTCGACACGTTGAAAGGCCTGTTGCCCTCGGCGCGCGCGGCGCTGCCGCCTGACCTGCAGATCACCGCGCTGTTCGATCAATCCGTGTTCGTGAAGGCGGCGGTGGCGGGCGTGGTGCGCGAGGCGCTGGTGGCTGCCGCGCTGACCGCCGCGATGATCCTGCTGTTTCTCGGCAACTGGCGCAGCACCTGCATCATCGCGATCTCGATTCCGCTGTCCATTCTGTCGTCGCTGATCGCGCTGCATGCGCTCGGGCAGACCATCAATATCATGACGTTGGGCGGGCTCGCGCTCGCGGTCGGGATTCTGGTCGACGACGCGACCGTGACGATCGAGAACATCGAGCGGCATCTGCATATGGGCACGAATCTGCACGACGCGATTCTCGACGGTGCGGGCGAAATCGCGGTCCCGGCGCTCGTGTCGACGCTCTGTATCTGTATCGTGTTCGTGCCGATGTTCTTCCTGACGGGCGTCGCGCGCTATCTGTTCGTGCCGCTCGCGGAAGCGGTGGTGTTCGCGATGCTCGCGTCGTACATCCTGTCGCGCACGCTCGTGCCGACGCTCGCGATGCTGCTGATGGGCCACGCGCACAAGCCGAAGGCGGGCACGAAGCCGAATCTGTTCATGCGTCTGTATCACCGCTTCGACGCCGGCTTCGAGCGCATGCGCGCCGCTTACATCATGATCCTGAGCAGCCTGCTCGTGCGTCGCAAGATGTTCGGCACGCTGTTCCTCGGTTTCTGCGTGCTGTCGATGGGCCTGTTCTTTACGCTCGGCGAAGACTTCTTCCCGAGCGTCGATGCCGGCGATATCCGCTTGCACATGCGCGCGCCGACCGGCACGCGGATCGAGGAAACCGCCCGGCTCGCCGACGAAGTGGAAAAAGTGATCCGCGAAGTCGTGCCGCCAAAGGACCTCGGCACGATTCTCGACAACCTCGGCCTGCCGTATAGCGGTATCAACCTGTCGTACAGCAATGCGGGCACGATCGGCACGCTCGACGGCGAAATTCAGATCGCGCTGAACGAAGGGCACAAGCCGTCGCAGATGTATATGGACAAGCTGCGCGCGATCCTGCCGCAGCGTTTTCCGGGCGTCGAGTTCTTCTTTCAGCCGGCTGACATCGTCACGCAGATCCTGAACTTCGGCCTGCCCGCGGCGGTCGACGTGCAGATTTCCGGCGCGGATCAGGAAGGCAATCTCGAGGTCGCGCGCAACCTGCTCAAGCAGGTGCGGTTGGTTCCCGGCACCGTCGATACCCACATCCAGCAGAAGCTCGACGAACCCGCGATCAATCTGCAGATGGACCGCACGCGCCTGCAGCAGTTGAACCTGAGCGCGAGCAACGTCGCGCAGAATGTGCTGATCTCGCTGTCGGGCAGCTCGCAGACCTCGCCGGGCTTCTGGTTCAACAACCGGAACGGGGTCGAATACAACGTCGCGGTGCAGACGCCACAGTACCAGGTGTCGTCGATCGACGAACTGCTGCGCACGCCGGTGTCGGCTTCGGCCAACGGGCCGACGCAACTGCTCGGCAACCTCGTGCGCGTGTCGCCGCACGCGCAGTTCGCGGAAGTCACGCACTACAACATCCGTCCGGTGATCGATCTTTATGTGAGCGTTGAAAAGCGCGATCTCGGCAGCGTGGCGAATCAGGTCGACAGGATCGTCAACGAAGTGCGCGGCTCGCTGCCGCGCGGCAGCCAGATCACGGTGCGCGGCCAGGTAGAGACGATGCGCAGTTCGTTCTTCGGGCTCGGCATTGGCGTGGCGATGGCGATCGTGCTCGTGTATCTGCTGATCGTCGTGAACTTCCAGTCGTGGGTCGATCCGCTGATCATCGTCAGCGCGTTGCCGGCGGCGCTCGCGGGCATCATGTGGATGCTGTTCCTGACCGGCACCCATCTGAGCGTGCCGGCGCTGACCGGCGCGATCATGACGATGGGCGTCGCGACCGCCAATAGTATTCTGATGGTGGCGTTCGCGCGCCAACGGCTTTCGGCCGGCGCACCGCCGCTCACGGCCGCGCTCGAAGCGGGCGCGAGCCGGATCCGTCCGGTGCTGATGACCGCGTTCGCGATGATCATCGGCATGATTCCGATGGCGCTCGGTATCGGCGAAGGCGCCGAGCAGAATGCGCCGCTCGGCCGCGCGGTGATCGGCGGGTTGCTGTTCGCGACCATCTCGACGCTGTTTTTCGTGCCGCTCGTGTTCGCGGGGATTCATTCGTGGCTCGCGCGCCGTCATAAGAACGGCGGCGGCGACAACGGCGGTGGCGACGATGGTGGCGATGGCGGTGGAAGTGGCAGTGGAAGTGGCGGCCACAGCGGCAGCCTCGCGCCGGAACCCAGCAGTGCGGCGACGCCCGCGTAAAAGTTAAACGATGGTTGACTGAGATGACCGAAAAAACTCATGCATCGCTAGCGATCCCCACGCGGGAAACCGAACAGGGCGAGCACGTACTGCCGCCGCGCCAGCGCGAATGGAAGCGCGCGAAGATCGCGGTCGTGATCGTGCTCGTGCTGCTCGTGGTAGGCACGCTGCGCACCGTGATCGCGAACGTGCTGCAAAACCGCGAAGTCGCGGCCACCGCGCAGCAGAACGCCACGCAGTACGTGAACGTCGTCACGCCGACGCAGACCGACGGCAGTGGCAACACGCTGCTTCCGGGCACGTTGCGCGGCTATGTCGAGTCGCCGATCTATGCGCGCGCGACCGGCTATCTGCTGCACTGGCACGCCGATATCGGCACCCGCGTGAAGCAGGGGCAATTGCTCGCCGAGCTCGATACGCCGGAAATCGACCAGGAACTCGCGCAAGCCCTTGCGCAGCGTCAGCAGATCAATTCGAGCCTTGTGCTCGCGAAGAGCTCGCTGGAGCGCTGGCAGCAGTTGCGCCAGCGCGATGCGGTGTCGCAACAGGAACTCGACGAACGGCAAAGCACGTACACGCAGGATCTCGCGAACCTGGCAGCGGCCGATGCGAACGTCAAGCGTCTGCAGCAGCTCGAATCGTTCAAGCGCATCGTTGCGCCGTTTACCGGCGTGGTTACGCAGCGCAACGTCGACGTCGGCGATCTGATCGACGCGGGCAGCGGCACGAGCCGGGCCCTGTTCGCGCTCGCGCAGTCGGACCCGTTGCGCGTCTATGTGCAATTGCCGCAGGCGTATGCGCAGAACGTCACGGTCGGGCAGAAGGTCGTCGTCACGCAGGCCGAATTGCCGGGCCAGCAGTTCAACGGCACGATCACGCACATTTCCGGCGCGATCGACGTGCCCACGCGTTCGTTGCAGACC
Organism: Paraburkholderia sp.; assembly: GCA_036264535.1. Taxonomy (GTDB): domain Bacteria; phylum Pseudomonadota; class Gammaproteobacteria; order Burkholderiales; family Burkholderiaceae; genus Paraburkholderia. The sequence goes on from DATAQT010000420.1 coordinate 5,624, forward strand.
GAAGTGACGTTGCCGAATCCCGATGACAAGCTGCGCCCCGGCGCCTACGTGCAGGTCGCGGTGCCGGCCGCCACGCATGCGCGCCTGACGGTGCCCGGCAACGCGCTGCTGTTTCGCGCGGAAGGTCCGCGTCTCGCGGTCGTCGATGCGAAGGGCAACGTGAGCCTGCACAAGGTCGTGATCGCGCAGGACCTCGGGCAGCAGCTCGAAATCGAAAGCGGTATCGCGTCGACCGATCACATCATCATTAACCCGAGCGATTCGATCGCCGATGGCGATCACGTGCGGGTGCAGCCGCAGCAGAAGAACGGCAAGGGGGCGTCGTGATGTTCGCGGCTTCACGCCAGGCACGCACGCGTGGCACCGTCTTCACCGCGCTGACCGCTTGCACCGGCGCGGCGCTGCTCGCCGCCTGCACGGTCGGCCCGGACTATCAGCGGCCGCAGGCCGAGGTGCCGCCCGAATGGCACACCGATTCGTTCTGGCGCGTCGCGGCGCCGTCGCACGCGCCGATCGCGCCCGACTGGTGGACGAGCTTCGCCGATCCGAGGCTCGCGACGCTCGAAACCCAGGCGCTCGCTCAGAACCAGACGCTCGCCGCGGCAAGCGCCCACTACGAGCAGGCGAAGGCGACGCTCGCGAACACCAGCGCGCAGCGCGTGCCGGAAGTCGATTTCAGCGCCCAGGCTTCGCGCTTCCGTATTTCGCACGACCGGCCGCTCACGAACTACGGGACGCCGACCGAATCGACGGTGCAGAACAACATCCAGCTCGGGCCGACGATCAGCTACGACACCGATCTGTTCGGCCGCATCCGTCGTCAGGTCGAAGGTGCCAAAGCGTCGGCCGAGCAGTCGGCGGACGATCTCGCGAACGCGCGCCTCGTGCTGAGCACCGACCTCGCCACCGACTACTTCTCGCTGCGTGAGCTCGACAACGAGATCGACGTGCTGAACCAGTCGGTGAAGCTGCAGCAGAAAGCGCTCGATTACGTCAACACCGAGCACGATCTCGGCTCGGTATCGGGCCTCGACGTATTGCAGCAGAAGTCGCAGCTCGATTCGACGCGCGTGCAGGCGCAACTGCTGCTGAATCAGCGCGCGCAGTTCGAGCATGCGATCGCCGCGCTGGTCGGCGTGCCGGCCCCGCAGTTCGCGATCGAGCCGAAGGTGCTCGATATCAGGCCGCCGACCGTGCCGCTCGGCGTGCCGAGCGACGTGTTGCAACGGCGGCCCGACGTCGCGTCGGCGGAACGCGCGATGGCGGCCGCCAACGCGCAGATCGGCGTGGCCAAGGCGGCGTTCTTTCCGAGCCTCACGCTGACGCCGGGCATCGGCTGGGAGAGCACCGAGTTCGCCAGTCTGCTGAGCGCGCCGACGCTGATGTGGACGCTCGGCGCGACCGTCGGTCAGGTGATCTTCGACGGCGGGCGGCGCGCGGCCAACGTCAAGTTCGCGAGCGAGGGCTACAAGGCGACCGAGGCGGACTATCGCCAAACGGTGCTGACCGCGTTCCAGCAGGTGCAGGACGGCATCACCGGCTTGTCGGTGCTCGACGGCGCGGCGAAGCAGTCGCGCGAGGCGGTCGAGGATGCGCAGCGGCTGCTGTCGCTCGCGAACGATCGCTATTCGGGCGGCCTCGTCGCGTATCTGAACGTGATCGACGCGCAGGAGTCGCTGCTGACGAGCGAGCGCATCGACGTGCAGATTCACGGCCAGCAGTTGACGCTGTCGGTGGCGCTCGTGAAGGCGCTCGGCGGCGGATGGGATGGCGGCGCGCAAGGCGGCGCAATGGCCGCGAACGAGGCAAACACTACCAACGCGACAGCGAATCTCGCCAGCGCCACGGCGATGCCGCAGCAAGCGCCAGCCGGCGGCGCCCAGCACACGGGAACGCCGGCTCCTGCACGCTGAATCGCCCCGGCCAGGCTTCCGTACCGAGGTAGTGGGATCGGAGAGAAGAACCAGGGGCGTTTCGTATAATGCACAGTTGACAGCTTTGCTTGGGATCGGAGTAAGTGCATAGCATGGGACCGGAGTAGGCGCTAGAGCGCCAACACCGGTCGACACGCTAAAGCGCTAACTCCGACCGACAGGGGACGTGGATGAAATTGCTGATTGTTGAAGACGAGCACAAGGTAGTGGACTACCTGCGCTCCGGTTTGACAGAGCAGGGCTGGGTCGTCGACGTCGCGCTCGACGGCGAGGAGGGCATGCATCTGGCCACCGAATTCGACTACGACGTGATCGTCCTCGATGTGATGCTGCCCAAGCGCGACGGCTTCAGCGTGCTGAAGGCGCTGCGCATGCGCAAGTCGACCCCGGTCATCATGCTGACCGCGCGCGATCACGTGAACGACCGCGTGCGCGGCCTGCGCGAAGGCGCCGACGACTACCTGACCAAACCGTTCTCGTTCCTCGAACTGGTCGAGCGTCTGCATGCGCTCGCGCGCCGCACGCGTTCGCAGGAGTCCACATTGATTTCCGTCGGCGATCTGTTCGTCGATCTGATCGGCCGCCGCGCGACGCGCGAGGGCGTGCGCCTCGACCTGACCGCCAAAGAGTTTCAACTGCTGAGCGTGCTCGCGCGCCGTCAGGGCGACATTCTGTCGAAGACCGCGATTACGGAGCTCGTGTGGGACGTCAATTTCGATAGCCACACGAACGTCGTCGAAACCGCGATCAAGCGGCTGCGCGCGAAGCTCGACGGGCCGTTCCCGTCGAAGCTGCTGCACACGGTGCGCGGCATGGGCTACGTGCTCGAAGTGCGCGAGGAGGCCGAGACATCATGAACCGCTCGATTGCCCGCCGTCTTGCGTCGATGTTCGCGCTGGTCGCGCTGTTCGTGTTTACGCTCGTCGGCAGCGGGCTCTTTCTGGTGCTGCGCACGCAGCTCGAACATCATCTGCGCGAGTCGCTCGACGATCGCACGCAGATCGCGCACATCATCGTCTATCACGCGGTGACGCCCGACAAATGGCGGATGACACGCGAAAAGCTCACCGATATGACGCCGCACGACGGCAGCACCGTGTACTCGGTCACGAGCGCGGACCCGAGCTATCACTTCGGCACGCCGGTGCAGGGCACCGTCACGAAGAGCTGGCCCGGCGGCTACGCGCGCATCGCGCCGACAGGCGGCGGCCCCGACATGCTGACCTCGACCGTGACCCTGCCGGCGAATGCCGGGCGGCCGCCGGTGCAGTTGCAGGTCGCGTCGAGCTATTCGCCGAACCTGCGCACGATGCGCGTGTTCGGCTCGGCGCTCGCGGCGCTGTCCGCGCTCGGCAGTCTCGCGGTGCTGCTGCTCAGCTACTCGGTCACGCGCATCGGTCTCGCACCGCTCACGCGTCTGACGCGCGACGCCTCGGCGGTCAGTCCGAACAATCGCTCGCAGCGGTTGAACACCGCGTCATTGCCGCACGAACTGAACGATCTCGCCAACTCGTTCAACGGCGCGCTCGAACGGCTCGACGGCGCCTACGGCCGCCTCGAATCGTTCAACGCCGACGTCGCGCATGAACTGCGCACACCCGTCACGATCCTGATCGGCCAGACCGAGGTCGCGCTCACGCGCAACCGCTCGGTCGACGATCTGCGCCACACGCTGCAATCGAATCTCGAAGAATTCGAGCGCATGCGCACGATCATCAACGACATGCTGTTCCTCGCGCGCGCCGATCAGGGCGAACGCGCGACCGGGCTCCTCGAGGTGTCGCTCGCGGCGGAAGTCGCGCATACGCTGGAGTTTCTCGAGATTCCGCTCGAAGAGGCGCACGTGCATGCGCGCCTGGAGGGCGACGCGCTCGCGCGCGTGAACCGGTCGCTGTTTGGCCGCGCGTGCACGAACCTGTTAATGAACGCGATCCAGCATTGCGAGCCGGGCGCATCGATCAGCGTGACGATCGCGCGCGGGGAAGGTCCGATGCGTGACCAGTTGCGCGTCGCGGTGGCGAATCCGGGCGAACCGATCGCGCCGGACATCCTCGAACATCTGTTCGACCGCTTCTATCGCGCGGAAGTCTCGCGCACCAATAGCCGCGAAAATCACGGGCTCGGGCTCGCGATCGTGAAGGCGATCGCGGAGATGCATCGCGGCACAGTGTCCGCACACAGCGCGAACGGCGTCAATACGTTCTGGTTCTCGGTGGCGGCGTCGGCGATGTCCACTTCGGGCGGCGCGCCGGCCATGCGCGCGAACGCCAATGCGACGGGCGTCGCCAGCGACACCGCCTATTCGTCGCTCGCGAAAGGCAAGTCGGCCTGAACCGGCAGGCGCGGCTTCAGCGCCTGTTCGCTGGCCGATGTCAGCGCGCTGATGCGCACACCCAACAGCCGCAGCTTGCGGTTCAACTCCACGCGTCGCAAACATTCGGTCGCCGCCCGGCGGATTTCGGTCGCGTCGGCGGTCGGTTCGTCGAGCGTCAGGTCGCGCGTGACGGTGCGGAAATCGTCGTAGCGCAGCTTGATGCCGATCGTGCGGCCCACGTAGCCCTTGCGCACCAGATCGTCGGCGACGCGCACGCACAGCCCCGTAAACGCGCTCGATAACGCCGGCCGATCATGACGCGGATGCAGATCGCGCTCGAACGTGGTCTCGCGGCTGATCGACTTCGGTTCCGATTCGACCACCACCGGCCGCTCGTCGTGACCCTGCGCGACCTGCATCAGCCACGCGGAATAGCTGCGCCCGAAGTTGTCCTGCAACAGCCCGGCATCGGCGGCGGCCAGATCGCCGACCGTCGCGAGGCCGAGCGCGGTCAGCTTCTCCGCGGCCTTCGGACCGATGCCGTTGACCTTGCGCACCGGCAGCGGCCACACGCGCAGCGGGATGTCGGCCGGCGTGAGGATCGTCAGGCCGTCGGGCTTGTCGAGCTCGGAACCGATCTTCGCGAGCAGCTTGTTCGGTGCGACGCAGATCGAGCACGTGAGACCGGTCGCCTGATGAACCGCCTCCTTGATGCGTCGGCCGATCTCGCCCGATTCGCCCGACACGTCGGTCAGTTCGATATAGATTTCGTCGATGCCGCGATCCTCGATGCGCTCCGTGAACGCCCTGACGGCCGCCTTGAAGAGGCGTGAATAGTGGCGGTACGAATCGAAGTCGGTCGGCAGCAGGATCGCGTCGGGCGCGAGCGCGGCGGCCTTCATCATGCCCATCGCCGAAAACACGCCGAGCGCGCGCGCCTCGTAGGTCGAGGTGGTCACGACGCCGCGGCCCGCATAGTCGCGCAGCTTCGCGAAGCGTTTGCTGCCATCTTCGAGCACCTGCGGGGCGCTATTGCGCCCGCCGCCGATCACCACCGCGCGGCCGCGCAGCTCCGGATAGCGCAGCAGTTCGACGGACGCGTAAAACGCGTCCATGTCGAGGTGCGCGATGCGGCGAAGAGGCAAATTCATGGGGTTGCAGCGGGCGATGGCAATGAGCGAGGAGGGCTATGACGGCGCGCGTTGCGATGGCGCCGGTCCGTAATGGTACCTTGCCGTGCGGACTGCCGGGCAGGGCCGCCGCGGCCGGTCGCACGCGTCGCGTTCAACGCCATGTTGAAAATGCAGGCCCAGAAACTATCCTTGACACTGACATCCGTCGATTGCGGTGCGGGTCCCTGTCGGGCCGCAGCCGTTCCCGGCGGGTTCCGCCGCGACCGTTCACCACGGGGCTCGATAGATGATCAAGCGAATGTCGCTGATTTCGGCGTCCATTGCACTCGGCTGCGCCGCAACGGTGCTGCCGGTCCTGACCAGCGTCTATATCGCGAACCAGGACGTCGCGCGCCGCGAGCGGGCCGATTTGCACCAATACGCGGAAAAGGCCGTGATGCGCACGGAACTCGTCGCCTATCAGGCTTTTGCCGCGATCGCGGACTTACAGGCCGAGCATGCCGAGGTGTGTTCGCCGGAATACCTGGCACGGGCGGCCCGCGTGATTTTCAACTATCGCTATGTTCGGGATGCGGGCGCCATCGGCGACGGGCGCTATCTTTGCTCTCCGCTGTTCGGCGACGTTCGCAACCAGGATGTCGCTTTACCGCCGCCGCGCTGGCGAACCAACGACGGTTACCTGGTCTGGTTCGAGCATAAAAGTCCGCTCAGCGACGTGCGCGAGGATATACAGGTTGCGCGCAACGGCGAGTATGTGTCGGTCGATCCGCAGTCATTCGTCGATGTCATGGATCCGGCGGGACGGCCGATCGCTACGATCAACACCGACCTGAACTCGATCGTCGCGCTGTCGACGGGCGCGGACGCCGACGAAATGCTCCATGCATGGAAGCGGGCGGGGCGCGTCGACAGCAGTGACTGGAACTACGCGGTGGCACGGTCCTCGACGCGCTCCCTTGGCGTCGTCGTCAAGGGCCGGCGCACCAGTCTGCTGAGAGACTGGCCCGGCCTGCTGACGATGTGGCTTTCGATGGGCATCGCCCTGGGCGCCACCTTCGGCTGGTTCGCCTTCAAACGGATCTCGCGGCAGGTGTCGTTCCAGGCCTCGCTCGAATGGGCGATCTCGCGCAAAGTCATCGACGTCGTGTATCAACCGATCGTGAGTCTCGCGAGCAACGAATGCGTCGGCGTCGAAGCGCTGGCCAGATGGAATCTGAACGGGCGCGACATCTCGCCGAATCTCTTCATTGCGATGGCCGAGCAGCATGGTCTGATCCAGTCGCTGACCGACCTCGTGCTGGAAAAGACGCTCGACGATCTGAGGGCGCTACTTCGTTCGCGGCCGTCGTTCTACGTCTCGATCAACGTGAGCGGCGAAGACCTGTGCAGGCCGCGCTTTCTGAACCTCGTTACCGCAAAACTCGCCGGAACCGGCATCCGCCCCGTCCAGATCAGGATCGAAGCGACGGAGCGCAGCTTCCTGAATTCCGATGCAACCCGCAAGACGATAGCGGCTTTCAGAAGCGCCGGCCACCCTGTCTATATCGACGATTTCGGCACCGGCTATTCGAGCCTCGCCTACTTGCAGACCTTCAGGATCGACGTTCTGAAGATCGACAAATCGTTCGTCGACACCATTGCACAGGATGCGGCGTCGAGCATCGTGGCGCCTCATATCATCGACATGGCGCACGAACTGGGCGTGGAAATCGTGGCGGAAGGGATCGAGCGCACCGAGCAGGTCGACTATCTCGTGCGCCGGGGCGTCCAGTACGGACAGGGCTGGCTGTTTGCGAAGGCCATGCGCCGCGCCGAACTGCTCGCGTGGCTCGAAGCGCGCCGCGCCTCGCGCGCGCCGGCGCAACCCGTGATTCTGTAGCGCGGCACCCGGCAGCGCCGGGTGCGCGGTGAGGCAGTTACTGCTTGATGCCTTCGGCCTGGATGTTCAGCGTGGTCTTCATGTTGAAGCCGTACGCCTTGCCGAAGTCGATGCCGAAATCGTCGCGATTGAACGTCGCGGTCGATTCGGTGCCGCACACTTCGCGCTTGAGCACCGGGTGCTGGATGCACTTGAACGATTCGATCTTCAGATTCACGGGCCTGGTGATGCCGTGCATCGTCAGCGTGCCGATCACTTCGACCGGCTTGTCGCCGTCGAAGCGGATCTGCGTGCCCTTGTAGGTCGCGGTGGGGTACTTCGAGGTGTCGAAGAACTTGTCGCCGACCAGTTCCTCGTTGAGCTTGTCGTTGCCGATGCCGACCGAGGTCAGGTCGATCGTCGCGTCGACCGTGCCGGTCTTCGCCACGCGATCGAGCACGACCGTGCCGCTGCTTTTCTTGAACTTGCCGCGCCAGATCGACAGGCCGCCGAAGTGGTCGGCCTCGAAGCTCGGCGACGTGTGGGTCGGATCGAGCAGGTAGGTGTCGGTGGCGGCCATCGCGTTGAACGACAATGCAGCGGCGAGCGCGCCGGCGGCGAGCAGGAAGGATTTCTTCAAGGTGGACTCCAGAGGTTGATGGGTAGTGCGGTGCTGCGGCGTGGTGCGTTATTTCTTCGCCGCGACCAGATGAAATTTGATGACGACTTCGTCGGCGACCACCGACGTGTCTTTCCATTCGCCGGTGCCGACGTCGAACTGCGTGCGCCTGATCGGCAGCGAGCCGTCGAAGGTTTGCGTGGCGCCCTGGCTTGCGATCACGACCGGCACGACGACCGTTTGCGACTTGCCCTTGATCGTCAGCTTGCCGGTCACCTTGTACTGGTTGCCCCCGGCCGGCGCGATCGAGCTCGACACGAAGGTCGCGCTCGGGAAGGCGCCGCTATCGAACCATTCCTTGCCTTGCGCCTGCTTGTTGTAGTCGTCGGCGCCGAGGTCGTAGCTCGCGGTGTCGATCGATACGTTCGCACTGCCCGCGCCCGGCTTCGCCGGATCGAAATTCAGTTGCGCGGAGAACTTCCTGAACTTGCCGTCGACGGGCACGTTCATCTGTTTGGTCGTCGCGATGACGCTGCTTTTCGCGAGGTCGACGTCGGCGTGCGCGAGGTTCGCGCCGAACAGCGCGAGCGCCGCGAAGGAGGCGAGCGTCGCGCGATGAGCGGAGTGATAAAAGGGTGTCTTCATGATGGTACGCATCCTATCCGAGCCGCGCGGTCTGATTGCAAACCGCGAAGAATTAGATTGCCAACCAGTCGTAGCCAATCGGCGGGGGTTGCTTCCTTGAAACCGTCATATCGCTATGCGCGGGTCTTCAGAAACGGCACCATGCGCGCGAGCAATCCGTCGCGATCGACGAACTGATGCTTGAGCGCCGCGAGCACGTGCATCGTCACGAGCGCGAGCAGCGTGTAATTGAGCAGCACGTGCACCGAGCGCAGCGTGGCCTTCAGCGCCTGGTCGGGACCGATGATGGTCGGCAGCGGCACGATGCCCAGATACACGACCTGAATGCCGGCCGCCGAGCTATAGAAGTAGCCGGACAGCGGAATCGCGAGCATCAGCAGATACAGCAGGCCGTGCACGAGATGCGCCGCGGCCTTCTGCCAGATCGGCGTCGCGGCATCGAGCGCGGGGGCGCGGTGGGTCGCGCGCCACAGCACGCGCAGCAGCGCGAGCGCGAACACGGTCACACCGATCCATTTGTGCCACGAAAAGTACTTGAGCTTCGTCGGCGTGAAGCCGGGGATATCGGTCATGATCCAGCCGATATAGAAGCCGCAGATCATCAATGCCGCGATCAGCCAGTGCAGCGCGATGGCCGCGCCGTGGTAGCGCGCGGGAGCGGAAGCCTGTGTTTGCATCGTGTTCGATCCGTTGCTCGCGGGAAGCCGCGTGAGAATGCGGATAGTAGGGATGCCAATAGAAACTGAATAGGCGGGGGCGCGAAAACAGATTGTTGTCGCGGTGACGTTAATCGGGTCGAACGGCATGCGCAGGACAAGGCAGGCGTGACTGCCATGGACCGGTCGCTGTGGTAACTTGTGGCCGCGAAGAAGAAGCTTGCGCGCGCTTTGCGCAGCCACCGACATAACCCATTATCCGGACTTGAGCCGTGAATTCCGTCTTTTTTTCCTGGGGCATTGCCGCGCTCGCCACTGCCGGCGTCATCACGCGGCCGTTCAAATGGCCCGAAGCCGTGTGGGCCGTCGCCGGCGCGGTGCTGCTCGTCTCGCTCGGCCTGTTGCCGTTGCATCTGGCGATCGAAGCGATCGGCAAGGGCACCGACGTCTATCTGTTCCTGTTCGGCATGATGCTGCTGTCCGAAGTCGGACGCCGCGAGGGGCTGTTCGACTGGGTCGCGGTGCTCGCGGTCAATCATGCGCGTAGCTCCCCACGCAAGCTGTTCGTGCTCGTGTATCTGCTCGGCGTCGTCATCACCGCGTTCCTTTCCAACGACGCCACTGCCGTGGTGCTGACACCCGCCGTGTTCGCGGCGGCAAAAAAAGCGAAGACGCCGCCGCTGCCGCTGCTGTTCGTCTGCGCGTTCGTCGCCAACGCGGCGAGCTTCGTGCTGCCGATTTCGAATCCGGCCAACATCGTGCTGTACGGCAATCACACGCCGCCGCTCGGACCGTGGATGCTACGTTTCACGCTGCCGTCGGTACTGTCGATCGTCGCGACCTTCGTGATGCTGCGCTGGACGCAACGCGAGGCGCTGGCGGGCGTCTGCGCGGCGAATCTCGAAGCGGTCGAGCTATCGGCGAGCGGGCGCGTCGCCCTCGCGGGCATCGCGGTGACGGCCGGTGCGCTGCTGACGGTTTCCGCCTACGACATCCAGCTCGGCCTGCCGACCGCGATTCTCGGCACGTTGACCGCGCTCGTCGTGCTGATCAAGGAGCGCAAATCGCCGCTGCCGATGATCCGCGAAATTTCGTGGAACGTGCTGCCGCTCGTCGCCGGGCTGTTCGTGCTGGTCGAGATGCTCGATCACACCGGCGTGATCAGCGCGTTCGCGGGCGAGCTGCGGCGCGCGACCGAACACAACGAAATGGCCGCGGCCGGGTGGGCCGGCGCGAGCATCGCGTTCCTCAGCAATCTGATCAACAACCTGCCGGCCGGGCTGATCGCGAGCTCGACCGTGATGCAGGCGCATAGCCCCGAGCGCGTGATCGACGCGCTGCTGATCGGCGTCGATCTCGGGCCGAACCTGTCGATCACCGGCTCGCTCGCGACGATCCTGTGGCTCAACGCGATTCGCCGCGAAGGCGAAGACGTCAGCTTCATGAAATTCCTGAAGGTCGGCGTGCTGGTGATGGTGCCCGCGCTCGTGCTGGCGCTTGGAGCACGGATTCTGACGGGCTGAAAGGCGGCTCGATGCCGCCGTCATCAACGCGGACTTGCGGCGGAAGCGAGGCGCGTCGAGTCGGCGAGCTGGTCCAGCCGCGCGCCGACCGAGCGCAGCGTCCTTTCGAGGTGGGCGACACGCTGGCGTTGCGCGGGCACCATCGACGAACGGTTCAGCGCATGCAGCCGACGATGCCAGTACGACAGCGGAAAACGGTCGCGGCCAGACAGCACGTTGAAGACGGTTTCGAGGTGGGCAATTTCCTTGTCGATATCCAGGTAACTCATCACGAAGGTCCGATAAAAAGAATAGGAATGGGCTCGCGCGAACCTCAAAAAAAGGCAGCAATCTCCGTTCCATCCCGCCTGGATGTAGTCAATATCAGCCGTGACGGTGTACAGCGCCGCATCGCGCAGGTGCCGGGCGCGCCGCGCGATGGTAAGAAACGGCAGTTCCATGCAAGCTTTACGCGCGGCGCCTACCTTTCAACGGAACAACGGGAATTCACCAGGCGTGCGTGCGAAGCGCATGTCCTATGCTGAGTCAACGGCGTGCCTGGCGGCCCTGGCGCGCAGGCAATGCGGCGCGGCGCCGATGGTCGCGGCGGCCACGGGAACGATGACTGGCGGTGCCGACACATACACGGGATTGATTTGCACCGGGTAGTAGACCGGTCGCGGCGGCGGCGCGTAGACCACGTTGGCCGGCAGATACACGATGACTCTCGCGTAGGCGGCGGAAGAACAGGCAAGACCGATGGCGGTGAAAGTCGAGGCGCAGGCAAGACGGATAGTCATTTGGGACTCCTGAGACGTTGAGAGCCGACGGACGGCAGACGGAACGATACGTAGTGGGCCCGCGAAACGGAATCGCAAACTCATTTCATTCGATGTCACGATGTCATGGCGCCGCCGGCGCCATGACATCGCTCGACACAATTCCTGAATTGCGATCGCGCCGCGTCTGGCCAAGAATTCGGCCTGTCATCGAAACGGATCGCGGCACCCAGGCAGGCGACGCTCGATGGCCCAACCGAAGGAGTCAGTCATGAAGAAGTTGCTCGCCACCGTGCTGCTGTGCTGCGCGTCCACCGTCACGTTCGCTCAGGCCGCCGCGCCGCAAGGGATCAGCCAGCAGCGCATGGAGCGCATGGAGCAGCAGTTGCAAACGCGCTTTTCAAACGCGAACGTCACGCACGACGGCAAGCTCACCCGCGAGCAGGCGGCCGGCATGCCGATGGTCGCGCGTCATTTCGACGAGATCGACACGCAGAAGGCCGGCTACATCACGCTGCCGCAGATCGAGGCATTCATGCAGGAACGCGCGGCCGCGCACTGAGCGGCGGGATATCGAGGAGCTTTCGTATGGACCGCCCCGCCAGGATCATCGTGCTCGACGACGAAGCCGAGTTGCGCAACATGCTGCTGCGCTTTCTGCGCGGTCACGGTTTCGACGTGCGCGCGGCCGAAGACAGCAAGCGTCTGCATCGCTACCTCGAGCGCGAGCCGTTCGATCTGCTGATACTCGATCTGATGATTGGCGAAGAGGACGGCCTCGAGATCTGCGCGAAGCTGCGCGCGCAAGGACAGACCTTGCCGATCCTGATGCTGACCGCGAAGGGCGATCCGCTCGATCGCGTGACCGGCCTTGAAACCGGCGCCGACGATTACCTCGCGAAGCCGTTCCTGCCGCGCGAACTGGTGGCGAGGATCAACGCGTTGCTGCGCCGCCAGAAGATGGCCGCGGGCGACGTCACGGTGACTTCGCAGCGCGTGCGTTTCGGCGACTTCACGCTCGACGTCGGCAAGCAGGAGTTGTCGCGCGCGGGCGAGCCGCTCGAGGTTCATTCGGCGCAGATGCTGCTGCTGGCTGCGCTCGCCTCGTCGCCGAATCGCGCGGTGAGCCGGGACAATCTGCTCGCGCGTGCGCGAGGCCGCGATCACGACGCGCTCGATCGCAGTATCGACGTGCAGGTGCTGCGGCTGCGGCAGTTGGTCGAGGACGATCCGTCGAAGCCGCGTTTCATTCGTACCGTGTGGGGCGTCGGCTATATGCTGGTGGCCGATGTCGAATCATGACGCGCTCGCTGTCGCGCATCCTGCTGCCGCGCACGCTGCTCGCGCGCAACATCGCGTTGTTGATCGCGCTCGTGATGCTGAGCCAGATCTGCTCGATCGTCGTGCTGCTGCATTACGTGCAGCGGCCACGCGTCGAGCGTGCGGCGGCCGTGTTCGCGACCTACGTCACCACGCTCGACAATCTGCTCGCGGCGACGCCGCCCGCGTCGCGCGCGGCCCTGAGCGCGCGTCTTGACGCGCGCGAGCAGTTGCCGCCCGAGGCGACCGAGACGCCGCCGCGCGATCTGTTGCGCGCGTATCGCACCTATCAGCGTGGCGTGTTTCTCGACAGCCTGCAAAAACACCTGCCCGCCGATATGCCCGCGCACTGGCAGACCGAGGGCGCGCAGCGGCTGTGGATTCGCATGCATGCGCCGGGCGCCGGCTCGGAGGCCGCCGCGATATCCACACCGAACGCGCCGTACTGGATCGCGCTGCCGATTCCCGAGGACGCGCAGAGCGGCGCCCTCGAGGCGGCGATCTTTCTGTCGTTGGGTCTCGGCGTGCTCGCCGCGCTCGCCGGCTACGCGATCCAGCGGCATCTGAACGAACCGTTGCACGAGCTCACGCAGGCGGCACGCCGCGTGAGCGCCGGCGACATGCCCGCGCCGCTGCCGATCGACGGCCCCGCCGAAATCGCCGCGGTGGGTAGCGCTTTCAATCAGATGACGCGTGCGTTACAGGAAGCCGAATCGACGCGCGCGTTGATGCTCGCGGGCATCTCGCACGACATCCGCACGCCGCTGACGAAGCTGCGCCTGTCGATGGCCATGGCCATGCCGCAGGGTGCCGACAGCAGCTTCGTGATCGCCGCCGAATCGTATCTGGATCAGATCGAAACGATTTTGCAGCAGTTCATGGATTACGCGGGCAGCGGCGAGCGCGAGGAGGCGCAGCCCGGCGATCTGAACGCGCTGATCGAACGGCTCGCGGGCGACTTCGCGGGGCTCGGGCACGAGTTCGAACTGTCGCTCGGCAGCTTGCCGGCCGTCCGATATCGGCCGATCAGCATGATGCGGCTCCTGATGAACCTGATGCAGAACGCGATCGTCTATGGCGGCAGCGGGCTGGCGGTGCGCACGTGGGCGACGCAGGACGCGGTGACGGTCGCGGTCGGCGATCGCGGCAAAGGTTTGACGGCGGCGGAGCTGGAAAAGCTGAAGGCGCCGTTCCAGCGCGGCCGCAATGCGCGTGCGCACAGCGGCGGCACGGGGCTGGGACTGTCGATCGTCGAGCGGATCGCGCGGCTGCATGGCGGCGGCTTGCAGTTTCATGCGCGCGAGGGCGGCGGCCTCGAAGTGTGGGTCGTATTGCCGCTCAAGGCGCCTTGAAGGTGTGATGGCGTGACGGCTTGCTGCTGCTGGCGTTCACTCCCGATCGAGCCACGCGTCGAGCCCGACGCGAAACGCGACGCCCGCGATCACCGGCACCGTCAGCATCAGGATGATGCCGAAGTTCGGGATCTCGTCGCCGTACATGATCGGGTTGTACAGCACGACGCCCGCCACGATCGCGAACATCACGACGCCGATGGCGACCATCAGGAGATTGCGCACGGAGAGGGACAGCGTCTTGCGCTTGGGCTTGTCCGTCGTGTCGTGAGCGCCGGGGGCTTCGTCGTGTTGGGCAGGCATGAGGGTTCTCGTGGCAAAAATGCGGCATCGGAAGCGGACGCGGTAGGCGCCGCGCCCGGCATCATACCCGCCCCGGCGCGGCTCATGCAGATCGAGCCGCGCCGTTGCGGGCACCCAGCCTTACCAACAATATATGCCATTCCGGGCCACGATTTCAGATCACGTCTTTCGGGCATGGCGGCTGGTTGCCGTTCGCAGGAAAAACATCGACTGTGTTGGCGCCCATGCTCGCTGCGAAACACGTTCAGGTCGCGAATTCAGCCGCCGTGCGGCGCGCAGCCGACGGCAACACCAGCACGCCGACGATGCCGATCACCACGCTCACCTGCACGTAGTAGATCGGTGCGAGATTGCTCCGCGTCACGTGCACGAGCCACGTGTTCACGAACGGCGCGAGGCCGCCGAAAATCAGCACCGCGAGGTTGTACGTGACCGCGGCGCCGGTCGAACGAACGCTGACGGGGAAGACTTCGGTCAGCACGATCGGCGTCGGGCCCCAGAAGAAGCTCATGAAGCAAGACACGCCGATCTGCACCGCGAGCAGCGAGCCCAACGTCGGCACGTTGACGAGTTGTCTGAACAGCACGTACGAGGCGATGCCGTAGGCGACGATCGCGGGCAGCAGCACGGCTTTGCGGCCGAAGCGGTCCGACAGATAGCCGGCGAGCGGGCAGAACACGAGGATGATCGCGGTGCCCATGAAGGTGCTCAGGTTCACGTCGGCGGCCGACATGCCGAGTTGCTTCTTCGCGAAGATCGGCAGGTAGAACACGAACACGTAAGCCGATACGGTGCCGACCACGGACATGCCGATGCTGCCGAGCACCGCGCGCGGATAGTCGCGGAACACCGTGCGCAGCGGGGTATTCACGGGCTTGATCTTGCCGCGCCGCACTTCGTTCGCGTAGGCGAGGAATTCCGGCGATTCGTCGACGGTCGAGCGGATCAGCCAGCCGACGGGGCCGATCAGGATGCCGAGCAGGAACGGCAGACGCCACCCCCACGACTCGAGATCGTGCGGCGCGAGGTTGACGGTCAGCACGTAAGCGACCAGCGCGCCGAGCGAAAACGCGAGCGCCTGCGAGCACATCTGGAAGCTGCCGTAAAAGCCGCGCCGATTCGCGGGCGCGAACTCGACCAGCATCGTGGTCGCACCGCTGAATTCGCCGCCGACCGAGAAGCCCTGGATCAGCCGCGCGAGCACCATCAGGATCGGCGCCGCGATGCCGATCGCCGCGTAGGTCGGCAACAAACCGATCATGCCGGTGCCGATCGACATCAGCACGATCGTCATCGACAGCGCTTTCTTGCGGCCCACGCGATCGCCGTACAGACCGAGCAGCACGCCGCCGAGCGGACGCACCGCGAAGCCGACGCCGAACGTCCCGAGCGTGAGCAGCATCGATGCGAAGTCGTTGCCGCCCGGGAAAAATAGCTTCGCGATCATCACGGCAAAGAGGCCATAAATCGCGAAGTCGAACCATTCGAATGCGTTGCCGAGTACCGAAGCAATCACTACTTTTCGCACCATCGCCGGCGAGGGCGTCGGTTTTCCGTTCATTGCTGTTCCCCTCTGATCGATTGCCTGAATGTGAATTAGCCGAGCCGCTGCCGAACGATTTCGATGAACACGGCCGCGCCGGTGGGTGCGGTGTCGTCGTCGAAGTCGAACTCCGGGTGATGGCAGGTGAGCCCGTCGTGGCCAAGGAAGAAGTACGAGCCGGGACGTTGCTGCAGCATGAACGCGAAGTCTTCCGAGGCCATCAGCGGCGCGACGTCGACGATCACGTTGTCCGCGCCGAGCACGCGCTCGGCGGCGCGCCGCACGGTGTCGGTTTCGGCGGGCGTGTTGAGCGTCGGCGGCGAGGTCTGCAGATGCTCGAAGCTCACTTCGCAGCCGTACATCGTGGCCGCGCCTTCGCAGATCGCGCGCAGCCGCGCGAGCGTGGTTTCCTGTGCCTTGACCGACAGCGTGCGCACGGTGCCTTCGAGCACCGCGGTGTCGGGAATCACGTTGATCGCGGTGCCCGACAGGAACTTGCAGACGCTGACCACGGCGGTGTCGAGCGGATCGATGTTGCGGCTCACGATGCTCTGGATCGACTGCACGAGCGTCGTGCCGACGATCAGCGGATCGATCGACTTGTGCGGCATCGCCGCGTGGCTGCCGATGCCCTTGACGGTGATCCGGAACAGATCGCAGGCCGACAGGATCGCGCCGTTGCGCACGCCGATCTTGCCGGCGGGCAACTGGTTGTTGTTGTGCAGTGCGTAGATTTCGTCGCAGTGGAAGCGTTCGAACAAACCGTCGCTGATCATCGCCGACCCGCCGCGCAGTGTTTCCTCGGCCGGCTGAAAGATCAGATGGAGCGTGCCGCGAAAGTCGCGATGCGCGGCGAGGTGTCTGGCGACGCCGAGCAGGATTGCGGTGTGGCCATCGTGGCCGCAGCCGTGGAACACGTTGTCGTGCGTCGAGCGGTGCGCGGATGTGCCTTTTTCGCTCATCGGCAGCGCGTCCATGAGCGAAAAAGGCA
>DATAQT010000439.1:0-2100 GCA_036264535.1 Paraburkholderia sp.
TACGGCGCGTGGTACATCGACCAGGTGCTGCAGATCCTCACGTCGAACCCGGAGGTGTGGAGCAAGACCGTGCTGCTGATCAACTACGACGAAAACGACGGCTTCTTCGATCACATCGCGGCGCCGTTCGCGGCCGCGTCGGGCGCCAATGGTCTGTCGACCGTCGCCATCACGAACGAGATCTATGCGGGCGATCCGAAGAACGTCGGCGCGCCGTACGGGCTTGGACCGCGCGTGCCGATGCTGGTGGTGTCGCCGTGGTCGAAAGGCGGCTACGTGTGCTCGGAGGTGTTCGATCATACGTCGGTGATCCGCTTCATCGAAAAGCGCTTCGGCCAGCAGCATAATCTCGGCGAATCGAACATCACGCCGTGGCGTCGCGCGGTGTGCGGCGATCTGACTTCCGCGTTCAACTTCGCGAACCCGAACGCGTCGCTGCCGTCGCTGCCGAGCACGAGCGGATATGTGCCGCCCGATCAGAACCGCCACCCGGATTACGTGCCGCAGCCGCCCGCGGTGCAAACGGTGCCGAAGCAGGAACCCGGCGTACGTCCGTCGCGCGCGTTGCCGTACGAACTGTTCGTGCGTGTCGACGAAGCCTCGAACGGCAAGCTGACGATGCGCTTCGTCAACACGGGCCGCGCGGGCGCCGTGTTCCTCGTCTACGCGGCCAATAGCGCGGACGCGCCACGCAGCTATACCGTCGAAGCGGGCAAGCATCTGCAGGACACGCTGCTGCTCAACGCCGATGGCAGCTACGACTTCAGCGTGCACGGCCCGAACGGCTTTCTGCGCCGCTTCGCGGGCAAGGTGGTCGCGCACAGCGGGTGGAATGGTTCGGAGACCGCACGACCGGCCGTTGCCGAAGGCTACGATGTCGCGAACGGCAATCTGCAACTGCGGCTCGAGAACTTCGGCGGCGCGCGTTGCCAGTTCACGATCGCCAACGCGTACGACGCGAATAACGTGATCAAGCATTCAGTGCGTGGCGGCGACACCGACAACCTGTACCTCGATCTGCGCAACGCACACGGCTGGTACGATCTCGCGATCACCGTCGATACGGACCCGGCGTTCGCGCGCCGCTTCGCCGGTCACGTGGAGACCGGCAACAGCAGCATGAGCGATCCGGCGTTGGGAGGTTGAGCGTCCGCTTTGACCCGACCCTGTAACGGTAACGGCCGCTGGCTCATTGAGCGCAGCGGCCGCTTTTTATCGAGCTTTCAAAGGCGAACCCGGGCGCCGACTTACGATTCGAAATCGAGTCCGCCGATCAACGCGACCGGTTCACCTTGCGTATGCGTGAGGAAATCGAGTTCGCGCGCCTGAGTCCAGGCATTGAGCTTGCGCGGCAGCGCGGCCAGATATCTCGAGAAACGCGTCGCGCCCTGCTCGCCCATCAGCCTTTCTATTTCATCGCTGTCCCAGGTCAGATACAGATTCAACGGATGCGGGTAATGACCGAGTTCCTCGAGCGCCGCCGCGTGAATCCGCACGCGCGTGGGCTGACCTCGCGCACCATGCGGCAACACTTCAGTGTGCACGGTCTTCGCGAAACACCCGGCGATCACCTCGGCAATGCGCGGCGCGAACTCCTGCTCGAAACGAATTGCACTCTCCGGGCGCATCCACTCTCTCCGCTGTGATTCTCATCGTGGGGCGGTCATCGTAGCAGACTCAGTTTTTCGCGGGCGGAATTGCGTCCGGTTCGTGCGTCAGCGCCTCGCGCAGCGCCTTGCGGATCACCTTGCCGGTCGCCGTCATCGGCAGGCTTTCGACAAAGCGAATCTCGCGCGGGTATTCGTGCGCGGCCAGACGCGTCTTCACGTGCTGCTGGATCTCGCGCACCAGCGCATCATCGCCGACGAACCCGGCTTTCAGCACGACGAACGCCGTCACGATTTCGGTGCGCTCGCGATCGGGCGCGCCGATCACGGCCGCCATCGCGACGGCCGGATGACGCAGCAGCGAATCTTCGATCGAGGCCGGCCCGATCCGGTAGCCGGCGCTCGTAATCACGTCGTCGCCGCGGCCGACGAAGCGAATGAAGCCGTCCGCGTCGCGCGTGCCGAGATCGCCGGTCAGCAGAAACTTGCCGCG
>DATAQT010000452.1:0-2591 GCA_036264535.1 Paraburkholderia sp.
AGGCCGATGTCTTCCCACGCCATCCGCACGATGCGGCGCGCCAGATAGCGCGGATCCGCACCGCCGTCGAGCATCCGGCAGAACCAGTACAGCGCGCCGTCCGGGCTGCTGCCGCGCACCGATTTATGCAACGCGCTGATCTGGTCGTAGAATGCGTCGCCGCCTTTGTCGAAGCGGCGCAGATTTTCCGCGAGCGCGCTGCCGAGCAACGCGCCGTCGATCTCCGTGGTCTTTTGCTGCGCAGCCGCGCGCGCGACGATTTCGAGGTTGTTCAGCAGCTTGCGGCCGTCGCCGTCGGCGGAACCGATCAGCGCGTCGCGCGCTTCGTCGGTGAACGTAAGGCCGCCGAGTTCCTGCTGCGCGCGCTCGAGCAGTTCGCGCTGCTCTTCGTCGGTGAGGCTTTTCAGCACGTAGACGGCGGCCCGCGAGAGCAACGCGCTGTTCACCTCGAACGACGGATTCTCGGTCGTCGCGCCGACGAACACGAACAGCCCCGACTCGACGTGCGGCAAGAACGCGTCCTGCTGGCTCTTGTTGAAGCGATGCACTTCGTCGACGAATACCAGCGTCTGATGGCCGTTCGCGCGATGAATCTGCGCGGTCTCGACGGCTTCGCGGATATCCTTCACGCCCGAGAGCACCGCCGACAACGCGATGAACTCAGCGTGAAACGCATCGGCCATGAGCCGCGCAAGCGTGGTTTTGCCGACGCCGGGCGGGCCCCAGAGGATCATCGAATGGGCTTCGCCGGATTCGAATGCGACCCGCAGCGGCTTGTTCGGGCCGAGCAGGTGCTTCTGGCCGATCACCTCGTCGATATTGCGGGGCCGCAGGCGTTCGGCGAGCGGAACATTGGCACGGGTTTCTTCAAACATGACGTTTTGGGGATAATCTCGGCTTTTCCGGACGCGGTCCGTGTGAAGGCGGCGTGCTGCCGGATGAGCGCAAAGCGGGCACGCGAAGGTGCGGGCAACGTCCCGCATTATGACAGTGACGGCGCCCGGACGATGGCCGCATAGCGCGGCGGGATGACCTGGGCGGAAACGCCCGCAAAAAATTCAGCCATGAAGGACGCGGCCGCGCATGCGGCTGCGGACTCAATGGCAAATGCAAACACAACTGCGCAAGCAAGCTGGCACGCAAGCCAGGCGACTTGGCAAACAGCACCAACAGGGACAAGACCAGATGGCACAAGATCCACTCGCCGGCGACGCCGGTTCCACCTACGCGCCGCTCACGCCGGTGCCCGACGCGCGCCGCGCGTTCCGCACCGGCGACGCGTTCGCGCTCTGGTTCTCGCTCGGCATCGGCCTGCTGGTCGCGCAGGCCGGCGCGCTGCTGGTGCCGGGGCTGTCGCTGCCGCACGCGCTGCTGGCGATCGTGATCGGCAGCGTGATCGGCGTGGTTCTGCTCGCGCTGGCCGGCGTGATCGGCACCGACACGGGGCTGGCGGCGATGTCGTCGCTGCGTCCGACGCTCGGCGTGCGCGGCGCTTCGGTGCCCGCGGTGCTGAACGCGGTGCAACTGGTCGGCTGGGGCTCGTTCGAAGTGATCGTGATGCGCGATTCCGCCGACGCCCTCGCCAAGCAGGCGTTCGGCCTGTCGATGCCGCTGATCTGGACCGTGCTGTTCGGCTTGCTCGCGACGCTGCTGGCGATCAGCGGCCCGCTGTCGTTCGTGCGGCGCTTTCTGCGCAAGTGGGGCATCTGGCTGCTGCTCGCGGGCGCGGTGTGGCTCACGTGGAATCTGCTCGCACGCCACAACCTCGCCGACCTGATGCGCCGTCCGGGCACGGGCGAGATGTCGTTCGGCGGCGCGATCGACCTGGTAGTGGCGATGCCGCTGTCGTGGCTGCCGCTGATCGCCGACTACACCCGCTTCGCCCGACGCCCCGGCGAGACCTTCCGCGGCACGCTGCTCGGCTATGGCATCGCGAATATCTGGTTCTACGCGCTCGGCGCGATCTACGGCCTCGCGGCCGGCGGCGGCGACGCGCTGCTGACCGGCGCGCTGGCTCAAGCCGGCGGCGGCCTCGCGCTGCTGCTGATCCTGATCGACGAAATCGACAACGCGTTCGCCGACATCCACTCGGCTGCGGTCTCGACCGGCACGTTCTGGACGCGCGGCAGCGTGCCGATGTTGTCGGCGGCGTTCGGCGCGCTGTGCACGCTGATCGCGCTGCTCGTGCCGATGGCGAAGTATCAGAACTTCCTGCTGCTGATCGGCTCGGTGTTCGCGCCGCTGTTCGGCGTGGTGCTGATGGATCACTTCATCGTACGCAGGCGCCGTATCGAAGCCGCGGTGCTCGCCGACGTGCGCGGCCGTTACGGCTTCTCGGGCGGCTGGCATCTGAGCGCGTTCATCGCATGGGCGATCGGCATCGCCGCGTATCAGGTGATCAATCAATGGCTGCCGAATCTCGGCGCGACGTTGCCGTCGCTCGCTATCGGCGCAGTGTGCTATCTCGTGTTCGTGTCGGCGCGCAAGACCGCGTACGCATGACACGTTGAGCGCGTTGTCAGTGGCAAACGGAAAAGCCTGCGAATGCAGGCTTTTCTCTTTCGTGCGTCGCGTGCGTCGCGAGCATCGCG
>DATAQT010000001.1:0-1716 GCA_036264535.1 Paraburkholderia sp.
CCGTCAGTTGCGTAAGCTCGCGCGACCGCGCGATCTGCACGCGCAGCGCCGGATAGCCGGTCCATTGCCCCATGTGGCCGAGCATCGTCAGCATGCTTTCCAGCTCTTGCGGCGCGGGATGATCGGGAATCACCACCGCCGTCTGCGCGAGATCGGCGTAGCGCGTGAACGGGAAGCCGCTGTTCGCGAAGTACGCGAGGTTCGGCATCTGCGCGTAGTGGACGAAGCCCGAGAAGTCGATCGTCGAGTCGGGATCGACCGCCGCCTGCACCGGATTCGAGGCCACCGACTGGCACAGCCCGGTCTTCTGCGAATCCAGATTGAAGCGCAACTGCAACTGGTTCGAACTGCCGACGCGGAACGCCGGAATATCGAGCGCGCTGCTCGAACGGTTGCCGCCAGTCGACAGCACCGGCAGTTGCAGACGGCCTTGCGCGTCGTCGGCGCTGGCCGGCGCGAGCCGGTACGACTTGACGAGCTGGTCGTTGATCTGCACGGCGAGCGCCGAGTTGTTCTGCACCGTCGGCGCCGTGTAGCGGTACTTCAGATTCAGCGGCACGCCCGCGCCGTTCCACGAGAACAGGTCGGCGGGCACGCGCAGGTTCAGACGGATCGCGTCGGGCGCACTGCCGTGCACCTGCAACTGGTTCGGATCGTCGATCAGTTCCTTGAACGCGACCGGCCGATCCACCGGCAACCAGCGCGGCGCGTCGTACGGTTTGCGTGGCGCGCCGATGTCGATCTGGCCAATCTGCACGGCGGGCCCCGCCATCGCCGTCTTGCCGAGCACGAGCGCGGCGCTGGCTTCGTCGACTTCCGCCGCGGTGCGGCCCGTCACGATCAGCAGCTTCTTGCCGGCCGAGGCGGGATTGTCGGCGACGATCAGCATTGGGCCGTTCACCGGCGGCAGCTTCAGATCGGCAGGCAGTTGCGTGCTGCGCGCGACCACCACCGCGTGCGCGTCGGACGGCAACGCGGACAACGCCGGAAAGCGCGCCTGACGATAATCGGCCTGCGCGCCGAACCACGATGCCAGCACGCCGGCGCTGCGCAGCGTCGCGTTGTCGGCGGCGGCCGGCAGCACGAACGGCAGACGCAGCCGGCTCACGTCGCGCCGGTCGACAAACGGCGCGGGCAGCAACGCGAGATCGTTCGGCAAGCGAATCGGCGCGGTGTCGAGAATCAGCTCGCTGGTCGGACTCACATCGGCCCACAGCGACGAGTTTTCCGGATCCTCGCAATGATCGAGCGTGTAGTGCGCGATCAGACGCAGACCGAGCTGGTTGTAGTCGGTGAGAAAACGCGGGTCGAGCGCGATCTCCTGCGTGACGATCTGCCCGGCGTGCTCGCGATCGAACGGCACGGTCGCGACCACTTCGTTGTTGATCGACACCTTCAGATGCGAGAGCTGAAACACCAGCGCCGGCGAGTACGTGTAGCGCAAACGCAGCCGCGCCGCGGTGACCACGCGGTCGAGCCGCACGCCGACGTTGACGCTGCGCGCATCGTCGAGCCCGCGCAGATTCAGCGGCTGATATGCGCCCAACGCGGCGAACGACAGGTGCGTGGCGGTCGAGCCAGCCTCGCTCGTCGCGGTGCTGGCCGCGTTGATCGCGCTGCCCGCGCTGGCTGCATTGATCGCATGCGCCGCGTTCGCGCCATTGGCGGCGGCCACGCTGACCGCCTTCGACATCAAAGGTGGCGCGTCAACAGCAG
>DATAQT010000097.1:0-10731 GCA_036264535.1 Paraburkholderia sp.
AAGTTCCTGCACGTGTGCGAGATGCTCGCGTCGACGTCGGTACCGGGACGCGCGGGCACGATCATGTACGCGCTCGGCTGGACCCATCACTCGATCGGCTCGCAGATCATTCGCACCGGCGCGATGGTGCAGCTGCTGCTCGGCAACATCGGCATCGCGGGCGGCGGCATGAACGCGCTGCGCGGCCACTCGAACATCCAGGGCCTGACGGACCTGGGCCTGATGTCGAACCTGCTGCCGGGCTACATGACGCTGCCGATGGAAGCGGAACAGGACTTTGACGCCTACATCAAGAAGCGCGCCACGCAGCCGCTGCGGCCGAACCAGCTGAGCTACTGGCGCAACTATCGCGCCTTCCACGTAAGCTTCATGAAGTCGTGGTGGGGCGACAAGGCGAGCGCCGACAACAACTTCGCGTTCGACTATCTGCCGAAGCTCGACAAGTCCTACGACCTGCTGCAGGTCTTCGAGCTGATGAATCAGGGCAAGATGACCGGCTATATCGCGCAGGGTTTCAACCCGCTCGCCGCGGCGCCGTTCAAGGGGAAGAGCAACGCGAGTCTGGCCAAGCTGAAATGGCTCGTGATCATGGATCCGCTCGCGACCGAAACGTCGGAGTTCTGGAAGAACTACGGCCCGTTCAACGATGTCGACAGCGCCTCGATCCAGACCGAGGTGTTCCGTCTGCCGACCACCTGCTTCGCCGAAGAACGCGGCTCGCTCGTCAGTTCGAGCCGGGTGCTGCAGTGGCACTGGCAGGGTGGGGACGGCCCCGGCGAAGCGAAGAGCGACCTCGAGATCATGTCGGGCCTCTGGCTGCGTATTCGCGAGGCTTATCGCAAGGACGGCGGCAAGTATCCCGATCCGATCCTGAACATGAGCTGGCCGTATGCGAATCCGGAAAGCCCGACGCCCGAAGAACTCGCCATGGAGTTCAACGGCAAGGCGCTCGCGGACGTCACCGATGCAACCGACAAGACCAAAGTGCTCGCGAAGAAGGGCGAGCAGCTCGCGAGTTTCGCGCTACTGCGCGACGACGGCTCGACCGCGAGCGGCTGCTGGATCTTCTGCGGCGCGTGGACCCAGGCGGGCAACCAGATGGGCCGCCGCGACAATTCGGACCCGACCGGCATCGGCAACACGCTGAACTGGGCATGGGCATGGCCGGTGAACCGGCGGGTTCTGTACAACCGCGCGTCGTGCGATCTCAGCGGCAAGCCGTTCGACCCGACGCGCAAGCTGATCGCGTGGAACGGCAGCACGTGGTCGGGCCCCGACGTTCCCGATTTCAAGGTCGACGAGCCGCCTGAAAACGGCATGAATCCGTTCATCATGAATCCGGAAGGCGTCGCGCGGTTCTTCGCGCGCGACGGTATGGTCGAAGGGCCGTTCCCCGAGCACTACGAGCCATTCGAAACGCCGCTCGGCTACAACCCGATGCATCCGGACAACAAGGCGGTCGTCAGCAACCCGGCTGCGCGCGTGTTCCCGGACGACCTGGCCACGTTCGGCTCGCACGAAAACTTCCCGCATACGGCAACCACCTATCGTCTGACCGAGCACTTCCACTACTGGACCAAGCACGCGCGTCTGAACGCGATCATCCAGCCCGAGCAGTTCGTCGAGATCGGCGAAGACCTCGCGAAGGAGATCGGCGTGGTGGCCGGCGACCGGGTCAAGGTGAGTTCGAACCGCGGGCACGTGATCGCCGTCGCGGTCGTGACGAAGCGCATCAAACCGCTGACGATCGAAGGCAAGAAGGTTCAGACCGTCGGGCTGCCGCTGCATTGGGGCTTCAAGGGGCTCGCGAGGCCGGGCTATCTCGTCAATACGCTGACGCCTCCGGTGGGCGACGGAAATTCGCAGACACCGGAATTCAAGTCGTTCCTCGTCAAGGTCGAAAAGGCATAAGGCAAAGAGATGGCACTCCAATCCCTAGACATCA
The DNA here is from genome assembly GCA_036264535.1 of Paraburkholderia sp. Lineage (GTDB taxonomy): Bacteria > Pseudomonadota > Gammaproteobacteria > Burkholderiales > Burkholderiaceae > Paraburkholderia. Next base: position 1,946 of record DATAQT010000097.1, read on the forward strand.
GACGCATTTCGGCCACGACCACGCAGCCGCCGGTGATTCGCGAGCCGTCCACGGGCGCGGTCGCGAAGCTCATCGACGTATCGAAGTGCATCGGCTGCAAGGCGTGTCAGACGGCCTGCATGGAGTGGAACGATCTGCGCGACGAAATCGGCCACAACACCGGCGTCTACGACAATCCGCACGACCTGACCGAGCATTCGTGGACCGTCATGCGCTTCGCGGAGTACGAGAATTCCGCCGGCGATCTCGAATGGCTGATCCGCAAGGACGGCTGCATGCACTGCGAGGATCCGGGCTGTCTGAAGGCTTGCCCGTCGCCGGGCGCGATCGTGCAGTACACGAACGGCATCGTGGATTTCCACCAGGAGAACTGCATCGGCTGCGGCTTTTGCATCGCCGGCTGCCCGTTCGACATACCGCGCATGTCGAAACAGGATCGCCGCGTGTACAAGTGCACGCTGTGTTCGGACCGCGTGGCGGTCGGCCAGGAGCCGGCCTGCGTGAAGACCTGCCCGACCGGCGCGATCATGTTCGGTACCAAGGAGGACATGAAGCAGCAGGCCGAGGACCGCATCGTCGATCTGAAGGACCGCGGTTTCCAGAACGCGGGCCTGTATGACCCGGCCAAGGTCGGCGGCACGCACGTGATGTACGTGCTGCATCACGCCGACCGGCCGTCGCTGTATCACGGCCTGCCGGACGATCCGCGCATCAGTCCGCTGGTGTCGTTGTGGAAGGGGGTGGCCAAGCCGATCGGGCTCGCCATCATGGGGATCGCCGCGCTGGCGGGCTTCTTCCACTACACGCGCGTCGGTCCGAACGAGGTATCCGAGGCCGACGAGGCCGCGGCCGTCGAGGAAGCCGAAGAAGCACGCCGTTCGCGGGAGGGTACGCTATGAACCACACTGAGCACACCGACTTGACGGACGTGAAGGGCAACCGCCTGATCGTGCGCTATACGCCGAATGAACGCACGAATCACTGGATCACGGCGATCTGTTTCATCCTGCTCGCGCTGTCCGGTCTCGCGCTATTTCATCCGTCGATGGCGTTTCTGTACGCGGTGCTTGGCGGCGGGCAGTGGACGCGGATTCTGCACCCGTTCATCGGCTGCGTGATGTTCATCTCGTTCCTGATCCTCGCGCTGCGCTTCTGGCATCACAATTATCTGGACCAGGCGGACATCCAGTGGATGAAGCAGATCGACGACGTGCTGAACAATCGCGAGGAACGCCTGCCGGCGATCGGCAAATACAACGCCGGGCAGAAGCTGCTATTTTTCACGATGGTGATCTGTATGCTGCTGCTGTTGCTGAGCGGCATCGTGATCTGGCGGCGCTACTTCTCGTTCTATTTTTCGATCGAGGTGATCCGGCTCGCGGCGGTCGTCCATGCGCTGACGGCGTTCTTGCTGATGGTCGGCATCATCGTGCATATCTATGCTGCGCTGTGGGTCAAGGGCTCCGTGGGTGCGATGACGCGCGGCACCGTGACGTACGGCTGGGCACGCAAGCATCATCCGAACTGGTTCAGGGAAATCATCGGCAAGTAAAGTTCGCTCGTTCGACGCTGCGCCGATGCGTGCCTCGATTCACCGGATGCAGCACCACGCGCACCGGGCCGCCGCGCCGCGTCGATGACGGGCGGCGGCTCTTCAGTTTTCAGAGGTCGATACCTTGGTTCAACGCATTCTCGAAGCCGCCGACATCGAGTCGCTCGATCCTTCGGCAATACCCCGCATCCGCACACCGGAGCGGCTCGCGGTTTTCGCGCCGCGCGCCGCGCGCCTGCGTCAGCTCGCCTCGCGCAACAATCCGATTGCCGGCTATCTGCGTCTGATGGCGGCGCTCGCCGATGCGCAGCAGGCGGTCCTCGCGCACTTCAAGGCGCAGCCGCCGAGCCCCGAGCTGATCGCGAGCGCGCAGCAGTATTCGATGCCGTTGATTCCGGCGCTGTCCGGCGCGCGCGATCCTGGCTGGCGCGACGTGCTGCTGCAACTGCTCGACAAGGTCGAGGCCGCGGGCCCGTTGACGCCGCCGCTCGTGGCGCTGTTCGCGCGTCTGCGCTCGCTCGACGTCGCCACGCTCGAAGCGCAGGCCGACGCGATCTTCGCGCAGCGCTTCGCCGACGTCGATCCGGCGAGCGCGCCGTTCATCATGGCCGCGCTGCAGGTCGTATGGACCGACCTCGCCGCCGACATCGACAAACGCGCCGTACCGTACCTCGACACCCCGGGCCTGTGCCCGGTGTGCGGCTCGCATCCGGTCGCGAGCACGGTGCGCATCGGCGGCGCGTACGACAACTATCGCTATCTGCATTGCGGGCTGTGCGCGACCGAGTGGCATATGGTCCGCACCAAATGCTCGAACTGCGATTCGACGAAGGGCATCGCGTATCACGTGGTCGGCACGCCCGACGCCGACGCGGCCACGCGCGAAGCCGAATCGAAAAACGCCGCGCTGAAGGCGGAGTCGTGCGACGAATGCCATACTTACCGCAAGATCGGCATCCAGGCGAAGGACTACGAGTTCGATCCGTTCGCGGACGACCTCGCGAGCCTCACGCTCGACCTGCTGATGGGCGCGGAAGGTTACCGGCGCGCGTCGCCGCATCCGTGGCTGTGGCCGGAGCAGACGGCCGGCGGGACGGAAGCGGAGGACGACGAGTCCGCATGACGGCGATCTGACCGGACGCAAGTTCAAAACGACATAAGGATTGCTCGTGAGCGACGTGAGCGGCTCGGAATTGCGCGCGCTGATGGCACGCGTGCCGTCGGTGGACAAGGTGATGGCGTCGGCGGAATTCGCGCCGCTCGTCGGCGAATACGGCCGCACGCAGGTGCTCAACGCGCTGCGCGACGCACTCGACGCTTGGCGGATCAGCGCGCAATCGGGCGATGCAGCGGATAGCCCGGCGCTGAGCGCGCTCGATACCGCGCAACTGCACACGACGGTCGCCGCGGCGCTGCTCGCGCGCAATGCGTCGCGGCTGCGTAGTGTGTTCAATCTGACCGGCACCGTGCTGCATACGAACCTCGGCCGCGCGCTGTTGCCCGACGAGTCGGTGCGCGCCGTGATCACCGCGCTCACGCAACCGGCCAACCTGGAGTTCGATCTCGCCACCGGCAAGCGCGGCGACCGCGACGACCTGATCGACGATCTGATCTGCGAGCTGACCGGCGCCGCAGCGGCGACCATCGTCAACAACAATGCAGCCGCCGTGCTGCTCACGCTGTCCGCGCTCGCGGCCAGGAAAGAAGTGGTGGTGTCGCGCGGCGAGCTCGTCGAAATCGGCGGCGCGTTTCGGATTCCCGACATCATGAGCCGCGCGGGCGCAAAGCTACGCGAAGTCGGCACGACGAACCGCACCCATCTGAAGGACTACGAACAGGCGATCAACCCCCACACCGCGCTGCTGATGAAGGTCCACGCGAGCAACTATGCGATCAGCGGTTTCACGAAGGAGGTTGGCATCGAAGAGATCGCGCCGCTCGCGCATGCGCGCGGGCTCGCGCTCGTCGTCGATCTCGGCAGCGGCACGCTCGTCGATCTCGGCGAATGGGGCTTGCCGCGCGAGCCGACGGTGCGCGAGACAGTCGCGGCCGGCGCTGATCTCGTCACGTTCAGCGGCGACAAGCTGCTCGGGGGGCCGCAGGCGGGCCTGATCGTCGGGCGGCGCGATCTGATCGCGAAGATCAGGAAGCATCCGCTCAAGCGCGCGCTGCGCGTCGGCAAGCTGACGCTGGCGGCGTTGGAGCCGGTGCTGCAGTTGTATCGCGCGCCGGAGAAGCTGACCGAGCGGCTGACTACGCTGCGACTGCTGACACGACCCGCCGAAGATATTCAGGGCGCCGCGCAGCGCGTCTTGCCAGCGCTGCAGCAGGCGATCGACGCGCGCTACACCGTGGCTGCGGAGCCGATGTTCAGCCAGATCGGCAGCGGTGCATTGCCCGTCGACGTGCTGCCGAGCTATGGCCTCGTCGTTCGGATGGCCGACGGCAAGCGCGGCGGTCGTCATCTGCTCGCGCTCGAAAAGCGGTTGCGCGAGATGGCGCGGCCGGTGATCGGCCGGATCGCGGACGACGCCTTGCGGCTCGATCTGCGCTGCCTCGAGGCCGCCGACGAAGCGCAACTGGTCGCTCAGTTAATCGCGCAACCGAAAAGCAACTGAAGGACATGCAGGCATGATCGTCGGTACGGCTGGGCATATCGACCACGGCAAAACGAGCCTCGTCAAGGCACTCACGGGCGTCGATACGGACCGGCTCAAGGAAGAAAAAGCGCGCGGCATTTCGATCGAGCTCGGCTATGCGTACGTGCCGCTCGAGAACGGCGACGTGCTCGGCCTGATCGACGTGCCGGGCCACGAAAAGCTCGTACATACGATGACTGCGGGCGCGAGCGGCATCGACTTCGCGCTGCTGGTCATCGCCGCCGACGACGGCGTGATGCCGCAAACGCGCGAGCATCTGGCGATCGTCGAACTGCTCGGCATCCGCCGCGGCGCGATCGCGTTGACGAAGATCGATCGGGTCGACGACGAGCGCCTGCGCGAAGTGCGCGACGAAGTGAGCGCGTTCGTCGGCGACAGCGTGCTGCGCGATGCGCCGGTGTTCGATACCTGCGCGACGCGCGAGGGCGATGCGGGCGTCGCCGCGCTGAACGCGCATCTGCGCGGGCAGGCTGCGGCATGGCGCATGAAGCGTGATGATGGGCTGTTCCGCGTCGCCGTCGATCGGGTGTTCACGCTCGCGGGGCAGGGCACGATCGTGACCGGGACCGTGGTGGCTGGCACCGTGAGCGTCGGCGACACGATGCTGCTCGCGCCGAAGAACGAACCGGTGCGCGTGCGCAGCATCCACGCGCAGAATCGCCCCGCCGAAACCGGTCGCGCCGGCCAGCGCTGCGCGCTGAATCTGGCGGGCATCGAGAAGAGTGCGATCGAGCGGGGCGACTGGATCGTCGATCCGCGACTGTCGCAAGCGAGCGAGCGCATCGACGTCAGGTTGACGCTGCTAGCCGACGCGCCGTCCGCGCTCGAACACTGGACGCCGCTGCATGTGCATCTCGGCACGCAGCATCAGGTGGCGCATGTCTCGCTGCTCGAAGGCGACACGCTCGCGCCCGGTCAGCGCGCGCGTGTGCAACTCGTGTTCGAGCGGCCGCTGTGCGCGGTGCCGGGAGATCGCTTCGTTCTCCGTAACGCGCAGGCCAATCGCACAGTGGGCGGCGGGCACGTGCTCGATCCGTTCGCACCGGCGCGCAAGCGGCGCTCGCCGGAGCGGCTCGTGTGGCTCGACGCGATACAGACGCTGCTCGACACTGGCTCGCTCGATGCGCTGTTCGCGCGCGCGCCGCACGGTTTGTCGCGGGCATTGCTGGAGCGCCTGACGGGGTTGCCGGCGACCGCGCTCGTTCTGCCGGCCGATACTCGTACGATCGAACTACCGGGCCACGACGCGCTGCTGGTCGCGCACGCCACGTGGGGCGCGCTCTCCGGACGGGTGACGAGCGCACTCGCGCAATACCACGAGCGTTCACCGGATGAACTCGGCCCGGACGTGTCACGCTTGCGGCGCATCGCGGCGCCTCTGGTCGACGACGCGCTGTGGCGCGCGCTGGTCGACGATGCGGCGGCGCGTGGCGAGCTCGTCAAACGCGGACCGTGGCTGCATTTGCCCGGTCACACCGTGACGCTCGAGGCCGCCGATCAGGCGCTTGCCGCGACGCTGCTGCCCGAGATCCAGGGGGGGCGTTTCGATCCGCCGTGGGTGCGCGAGCTCGCGAACGCGCACGGTGTGCCCGAGGAGCGTGTGCGTCAGTTGCTGCGCACGCTCGCGCGCCAGGGCGAGCTGTTCCAGGTCGTGCCTGATCTGTTCTATCACCAACAGGTGATTCGCGAGCTTGCGTCGATCGCGGCGGCCGAGGCGGACAAGAGTGCGGGCAGTGTGGCGGCAGCGCCGTTTCGCGATGCGACCGGACTCGGCCGAAAGCGCGCGATCCAGCTTTTGGAGTTCTTCGACCGGGTTGGGTATACTCGCTTCCACCGTGGCCTGCACCTCATGCGCACGGATAGTCGTTGGCTAGATCTGTCTTGATCTTCTGGCGGTCTGAATCAATCGGCCACGCGTCATTCAATCACCGTAGGAAGGCATTCGTACCCGGTGGTGCGGCTGGGCTTCAAACCCAGTAGGGGGCGTCAGACGTTCCCTGGTAGGTTCGACTCCTGCTGCCTTCCGCCGCCGTCTGACAAGGGTTTGCGGGTAATTCGTAATCCTTTCATTCTAGTTTTATGCCCCTCTGTACCCCCCAAATTCCCCGCAGGAATGACACAGGCATGCCACAATTATTCCTTCGTGTCGAACATTGCCACCGCGCGTAATCCTGCGCCGCGGTCGGCTTCCGGCATCCACCGCCCATAGACACGATAGATCATCGTCTGGTCTGCGTGTCCCATCTGCTTTGATACCCACATCGGAGGCTCGCCGGCCGAGAGCATCATTGATGCATAGGTGTGGCGGGTCTGATAAGGGTTGCGATAGCGCATGCCGTGCAGCTTGTTGGCCTTGCGCATGATGACCTGCCATACGTCATATATCTTCCCATGGCCCGCCCATCGCTTGCCGGTGCGCGGGTCGTGAAAGATCGCTTCGTGCGCCTTATCCGTATGTTCCTTTTGTGCATTGAGCGCCGCGACCGCCGGTGGCAACAGCTTGACCTGACGCCTGCCGGACACCGTCTTGGTTGTTTCGACCTTGCCATGGGCCTCGCGCGTCATGGCCTTCCAAACCTTCACGAAACCCGCGTCCCAATCGATGTCCGACCAATTGAGTGCGACGAGCTCGCTCGTACGCAACCCCGTCCAGAAGGCGAACTTCAGATAATTGCGCATCTGCGGGTCTGCGAGCGCGAGAATCTGCGCTTGCTCTTCGGATGAAAAGGGATCGACGGGGGCCTTTGTTTGAAGCTGGCAGACGTTTTCCTCGTCTACCCGCACGCTGATCTTGCGCGAGTAGGTAAAGCCGCCCAGAGGGTTGAAGTCGACGAGATGCTGATCGAGCGCTGCAGCAAGCGCTTGCCGGACGACCGTCTGAATGTTGGCTAATCGCTTGTTCGAGATGGGTTTTGGCCGTTGCTGATCAAGTGACTTGAGCCACGCCACGATGTCGTCGCGTGTAAGGTCGACTAGGGCGAGATGTCCGAACTGTGGCACGAGCATATTGCATATAGTTCGGTTCCATTCAACCTCGGTGCTCGCTTTCAACTCATGCCTTTTTATCGCGAACCAGCCTTTGAGGAATGGCCCTACCAGATGGTTGTTGGCGTTACCACGTGCGACCTTTTTCGCATATTTTGAAGTTGGAAAGACCTGACCGTAGTCGAACGTGCCGCGGGATATCTCATAGAGAATGGCAGCTCGATGCTGCTCAGCCCGTTTCAGGTTAGCGGATGTAGGGGGCAGCGGGATCGTTTCGCGGCATCGCTTGCCTTGATATTGGAACGTGATCTCGATCCCCTTGTTCGATCGTGCAACAACGCCTCGCCCGTTTCGACCCATGACGCGTACCCCTCGGTGCTTATCATTACGTGACCGTCCGGCGCCTTCCGCCACACCTGGTTCTCAGGCCAGATGCGGTCTTCAATCTTTCGTCGGATCGCCTTTTCGCTGTAGCCTGTGTCGGCCGCAAATTTCTTGAGAAGTGCCCACATAGCATAGATCGACGGAAGAAAGGGAGACCGTGAAACTTCACGTTTTGAGAGGGTTAATGCGGCTGTTTATTTGCTTCACTGCGTTCACCAATCCTCCCGTCCGAAAGGGTGAGCGTGAGTACCGGCCGCGATGTACAGCGGGTGCTTTGGGCTGCCGTCCAGGTTCAGGCCAAGATGGAACAGCTTCCCGCGCATATTGGTGATCGCAAGGAGGTGCAACACGTCGGTCACTCTTGTCGCTACCGCTTCATGTGAGCCCCACGCACAGATGACCATCGACGCAATGTCGACCGCTTCCAGGATGGCGCTGTTGGCCCGGCTACGTGGTCCAAGCGGGTCCGGGTGGATGAGGAGCTCGTCGGGGTTGGTTGCACGCAGCGGGAACAGGTTGGCAACTTCAAGGCGGCCGAAGTTGTTCGCAACTGCGCGTGCAAAGCACCGCGTTACAGTTGGGTCATCGACGCGGTGATCTGCGGCCGACGGGTTCAGCATCAGGAACACTAACGTCGGACGTGACTTGTCCCATTCGCGCCAGAGGCGATACCGATAAGTGCCGCAGTCGCTCAGATGCGCGCCGCGTTCGACTGTGTGGTCTGCGTCGGTCATGCATTTCATCCTGCCACCTCCTTTTTCACTTCCGAGTCCGTCGCTGCGTGGTTCAACCATCGCCGTTGCCGCGTGTGTGACGTTGTGGACTAGGGTTGCCCTCATCGTAGTCTTGCCTCTCCCGAGCTTGGTGGGCCTCTCCTTGCATTTGTTGGTTTGGCGCCCCAGAAAGGGGCGCCTATTCAATAGCTACTCGAGAAAATAACGAAAGGTCAATGCGTCAGTCGATGGCTGCGAATATCGATGCCGCCTCCGCGTGCTGTGCAGCGAAGTCGCGCAGTTGGTAAAACAGCTCACCGAAGTGCGCCTCGCGGGTCTGCCAGGCAAGGGCATTGAATGCCATCAGACAGGCCACGATGCCGGCGGCTTCGCAAGACATCTCGCCATCGAAGCCGTTGCCTGCACACTGGATGCGCAGTGGCGCCTCCAGACTGGGAGTCATGTAGAACCCTCCATTGGACAGTTCGAAGA